>NZ_JBIWEO010000001.1:0-179690 GCF_044762555.1 Pseudomonas sp. NPDC096917
ACGTTGATAGGTTGGGTGTGTAAGCGCTGTGAGGCGTTGAGCTAACCAATACTAATTGCCCGTGAGGCTTGACCATATAACACCCAAGCAATTTGCTGACTCGAAAGAGCACCAGATTGCGGTGTGTGAAGACGATACAAACCGAAAGTTTGCAACTCACAAAACACCGACTCTATTACATACCCATTCGCTGGAGCGTTAACCGTAAGGTAAACGAGCTGGCTACCGAATTTCTTGACGACCATAGAGCATTGGAACCACCTGATCCCATCCCGAACTCAGTAGTGAAACGATGCATCGCCGATGGTAGTGTGGGGTTTCCCCATGTGAGAGTAGGTCATCGTCAAGATTAAATTCCAAAATCCCTGTCTGCTCACGCAGACAGGGATTTTGTTTTTATAGAAGTACCACGTTTTCACAGACACGTTATTGCTAACGGATCTGTCACAGAATTTCTTGACGACCATAGAGCATTGGAACCACCTGATCCCATCCCGAACTCAGTAGTGAAACGATGCATCGCCGATGGTAGTGTGGGGTTTCCCCATGTGAGAGTAGGTCATCGTCAAGATTGAATTCCGAAACCCCTGTCTGCTAACGCAGACAGGGGTTTTGTTTTTGCGTCATATAAACGGCCCTCCATCAGATTATTCGCAAGCAGCCAGTCAACACGTTACGTGTGCTCACGTAGATGCCAAGGTCCGCCCGCACGGCACCCAGCCGGAAAAACACGCTCAGCAGCCTCTACGCGAGCATGAGCAGTCCTCTGCCGAACAATGGCTCCGATAGACAAATCCAGACATTCAAAGAACTGATTCCTACGCAGACATGGCCATCCTGATTGGCGTGGACGCAAGGCGTGGTCCTCCATGGCTTAAGATTATTCGCGCACTTGCGACAGCTCTTTCGTAGGACCAAACAAATAACCACCACAAACAGCTAAGTTTTCAGCCATTGATGCCGACAGCCTGATGAACAATGCGTGTATTGAGCATTGAGGCCCGAACGAACCGCAGCCCTAATGGCTGCACAGAGGTTTGAGCCCGCACGCATACCCCCTCTCGGCCTAAGAAGTCCCATGCTATGAATCTCAAGTTCAGCCATAAAATTCTTCTAGCCGCATCCGGCGTAGTAGTTTTGGCGTTTGCGTTGTTCACGTTGTACAACGACTACTTACAACGAAATACCATCAGGCAGAACATTGAAGCGTCAGTGCAGCAGGCAGGTAACCTGACTGCCAGCAGCGTCCAGAATTGGTTGAGTGGCCGTATCCTGATGCTGGAGAGCCTTGCACAGAATGTTGTACACCAAGGTAGTCAAGCTGACCTCCCAGGACTGATTGACCAGCCAGCGTTCACCTCGAACTTCCAGTTCACCTACATGGGCCAAACCAATGGCGTGTTTACTCAACGGCCGGACGCCAAAATGCCTGAAGGCTATGATCCGCGTGAGCGCCCCTGGTACAAGCAAGGTGTGGAAGCGGGCAGGACGATGCTTACACCGCCTTACATGGCGGCTGTAGGAGGTCTGATTGTGACCATCGCCATGCCTGTCAAAAAGGATGGCCAACTACTGGGGGTGGTGGGTGGTGACTTGAGCCTGGAGAGTCTGGTCAAGATCATCAACTCAGTGGATTCTGGCGGCCTGGGCTACGCATTTTTGGTGAGCGGCGACGGTCAAGTCATCGTCAGCCCAGATAAAGACCAGGTGATGAAAAACCTGCGAGATATCTACCCCGCCAGTTCTCTGAAGATCGAGAAAGGGATCCAGGACGTGACGCTCAATGGTCAGGAGCGGATTATCTCGTTTACCCCTGTGACAGGTTTACCATCTGCAGACTGGTACATTGGCCAGTCACTGGATAAAGAAAAAGCCTACGCACCACTCTCTAAATTTCGCACTTCTGCATTAATCGCGATGTTTATTGCCGTAGCCGTAATTGCACTCCTGCTGAGCCTGTTGATTCAAGTGCTGATGCGTCCACTCAGAACGATGGGCCGCGCCATGCAGGATATTGCTCAAGGAGAAGGTGATCTGACACGCCGTCTGGTGATTGAGAGCAAAGATGAGTTTGGTGAGTTGGCTGGCTCATTCAATCAGTTTGTTGAGCGTATTCATGCGTCTATTTCCGAAGTGTCCTCCGTCACTCGTCAGGTACACGACTTGTCCGAGCGGGTAATGGCGTCGTCCAACGCCTCGATTATTGGCTCAGACGAACAAAGTGCACGTACCAACAGTGTTGCCGCCGCTATAAACGAACTGGGGGCTGCCACCCAGGAGATCGCGCGTAATGCCGCAGATGCTTCGCAGCATGCCAGCGGAGCCAGCGAACAAGCCGACGATGGCCGCAAAGTGGTTGAGCTGACCATCCAGGCAATGACTGAACTCTCACAAAAGATCAGTTTGTCATGCGCACAAATCGAAACCTTGAATGCCAGCACCGACAACATTGGTCACATATTGGATGTCATCAAAGGTATCTCGCAGCAAACCAACTTGCTGGCCCTCAACGCAGCCATTGAGGCTGCGCGTGCGGGTGAAGCCGGTCGCGGGTTTGCCGTTGTCGCGGATGAGGTGCGCAACCTCGCTCACCGCACTCAGGAGTCGGCAGAGGAGATCCACAAAATGATCACCTCGTTGCAAGTCGGCTCCCGCGAGGCCGTCAGCACCATGAATGCCAGCCAGACCTCCAGTGAAGACAGCGTTGAGGTCGCCAACCAGGCCGGTGCCCGTTTGATTAGCGTGACTCAGCGTATCGAAGAAATTGACGGCATGAACCAATCAGTAGCGGCTGCCACGGAAGAGCAGACCGCAGTAGTCGAAAGCCTGAACGTGGATATCAACCAAATAAACCTGCTCAACCAACAAGGCGTGGTGAACCTCAACGAAACGCTCAAAGACTGTGATGCGCTTTCGCAGCAAGCGAGTCGCCTCAAACAATTGGTCGACAGCTTTAAAATCTGAGGCTCAGACACTTCACCGGCTTATCCACAGCCCTGGCAGGTTGCATGTCAGGGCTGTTTTGGTTTCTGGCTGCTCAAATACTGAGTAATCGCTTCAATTGCACGCTGTAGATGCAGTTCCAACTCCGCGATACAGCCTTCAACATCTCCGGCTCGAGCATGACTTAGTAAGGCCCGGTGATCGTCCTGAGACAGCCTGCCCAAGTTCATCTGTTCAAGGTTGAAGCGCAAAAAACGTTCTTCCTCAACAAGCCCATCTTTGATCAACGCCAACAGCTTTTTGTTCGGGGCCTTGCGGTAAAGCGCTTCGTGAAAAAGTCTATTGAGAGTGCCGATCTTTGCGAAATCAATTTCGGCTTCAAGCGCCTCGATGTAGCCAGAGGCAGCCTCCAAATCTTCCTCATTCAAAAGCGGCACTGACAAGCGCAAGGCTTGAGCTTCAAGTAAGAAGCGAAGCTCATAGGTTTCCAGCGAATTGTCCTCAATCAAAGGCGCAACGACTGCGCCCTTGTTTTGCACGACCTGCAATAAACCTTGGGCCTCCAACTGACGCAAAGCCTCGCGAACCGGCATGCGACTGACGCCGAACAACTCTGCCAATGCTTGCTGTCGAATAGCCGTACCGCAGGGTAATCGACCATCGAGGATGGCGTTGCGCAAAGCCTCTTCAATCACTGACCGCGCCAAATGGGCAGGAATAGGGCCGTGTATTTCTATACTGCTTAAAGGACTGTATTTTGCGGTCACATTGATACGACTCAGGGTAGAAATGAAGCGCGCCTATTTGGATCCAATTTAAGTCAGGGACTGGCTCCATCCGTGTAAAACCCAGTTACAAATAGTTTAGCGCGTCTGGACAGGAAGTGATTGAAAGGGGCCGCTATGTTTTAGGCTTGCGACATACATCAGGCAAGCGTCTCCTTTTGCCGAAGCTTGTGCCCTACAATCGCGAAAGTAAAAACGACTCCAGTCGAAGTCTTAATGCACAGCGGGTGAAGGATGGGCGTCATTAGTAATAACAATCTGGACAAGCAACTGTTTCAGCGTTTGCAACCGTCCCGCAATATGCTGGTCCGACTGGTTCGTCAACCCTGGCTATGGGGCATAGTGCTCTTGGCGTCGGCAGTGCGGTTCTACGGCTCAACGGTCTCTGCAATTTGGTGCGACGAAGGCTCCAGCTTGATGCTGAGCAACTATTCGCTCAGCGGCATCTGGTTCCATGCTGCACACGATGTTCATCCACCGCTGTATTTCATGTTATTGCATGGCTGGATCGCATTATTCGGCGACAGCCTTGTTTCGATTCGCACCCTGAGCGTTCTGCCGGGTATCGCAAGTGTGTTCCTTGGGATGTGGCTCGTACGCCTCATCGCGACCCAACGGGCTGCGTTAATCGCGGGCATCTTATTAGCGCTGCTGCCGACCGCCGTGCGCTACAGCCAGGAAGTGCGGATGTACTCGCTACTGGGAATGTGGCTGATCGCGGCAACGATTGCATTGGTCTACTGGGTCAAAAGTCCGCATAAAACCCGTTACCTGATCATCTACAGCGTGCTGATGACCGCTGCGTTTTACACCCACTATTTCACGGCTTTCTGCGTCATCGCGCACTGGTTGTATCTGCTGCTTCTGAGTACCCGCAACAGTGTGGCGGGTGCGTTGATCAAGCGTCCGGCCTGGTGGATTTCCAACGCCTGCATTGTGGTGTTGTTCGCGCCCTGGCTTCCGGGACTGGCTGACTTATTGCAACACATGGACGAACTTAAAGCCGGTGGGGATGTGGGCTGGGAGAACCCGGTCGATGCTCGAGCTTTGCCGTCCATGATCTGGCAGGTGCTGATGCAGAGCGAAGGCACTAATCTTCCAGCGCCATTATTTTGGCTGGCACCCTTAGTGCTCTTTGCGGGGGCTGTGTGGGTCGCCGTTAGAGACGACACACCCTATAAATTTCACGCCCTGATTGTTATTTACACCCTGCTGCCGATCCTGATGATTTACGCGATCTCGTTTGCTTCGCCTATGTTTATAGAGCGCTATGTGACGTGCGCCGCCCTTGGCCTGCCGTTAATTGTCGCAATAGCGGTTGATCGCTTGCTTAAGCACAGACGGGCCTTGGCGATCTCAGTGTTTGCACTGTTCCTTGGCGTTGAATGCGTGGGGCTGCGCAGTAACCTGACCGGAGACGCCGACCGCTTTGACCAATTGGTTGCGCATGTCAATCAGCAGTTTTTACCCGGCGACCGAATTATCGTCAGCGATTTGTTCTGGTACTTCAGCTACGTCTACTACAACACAACCCATGTCCAACCCATGCTCTACACACCGCCTACCCCAGAAGGCCTTTCCGGGCGGCCTACGGCTTATGGTTTCGGCACGCTGGTTAACGCCGATGGCGCCAAAATCTACGTCGATCATCTGGTTGACCTGCCCGCGGCCTCCGGTCGCGTCTGGCTGGTCAGCAGCAGCGTACAACCCGATGACTTCGCGCCTATTCCGCCAGGCTGGGATAAAACCCAGGATCTGATCATCAATGACACCCAGGTTCGACTATATTTGACCTGCGGTGCCGACAACTGTGGCCGTGAACACAAAGGAAGCTCATCTGATGGAAGCGTCCACCCATAGTCTCTCCTCGCTGTTCGAGCAATTGGGCTTGCCTGCAGGGCCCACAGATATTGAAAAATTCGTCACCACGCACTCGCCGCTCAAGCCTGGCCTGAAGCTGGCGGATGCGCGTTTTTGGACAACTTCTCAAGCCGACTTCTTGCGCAATGAAATTCTTGACGATGCTGATTGGGCCGAAGTGGTCGATCAGTTAAACCTGATGCTCCACGCAAAACCGATCACAGGGAGGCAGAATTAATTAGCAACACTTGACTGCGCGCATTTGGCCGCGCAGTATTAATAGTTAGCAAACTAACAATGTGTGATGCCTCTTGCCTGACTCTCTTGATCAACTCCAAATGAGCATCAGCACCGGAATGGTAGTTGCGACTCGCCATTGGCGTCGCGTCTGCCAAACCACGCTGGTCAACTACGGAATCTCCGAAGCCTGCGCCATGCCGCTGCTGATTATAGGCCGTCTGGGTGAAGGCGTGCGGCAAGTCACTGTTGCCCAAGCGGCCGGCATGGAAAGTCCATCGCTGGTGCGCCTGCTCGACCAAATGTGCAAGGCGGGCTACGTGCTGCGTCATGAAGACGCTAGCGATCGACGCGCCAAAACCTTAAGCCTGACCGACACTGGCCGTGCGCTGGTGCAATCGATTGAAGCGCAACTTGTGCAACTGCGGCGTGCTGCGCTGGCAGGTGTTTCCTTAGCCGATCAAGAAGCCGCACTAAGAGTGATCAAAGCCTTCGACGCCGCAGGCCAACTACCTAGTGGAGCTGCTTCTTGAACGGCTTCTTCGGCAGCCTGCCGCCCGCTCGCGACTGGTTCTATGGCGTGCGCACGTTCGCGGCATCAATGATCGCGCTGTACATCGCCTTGCTGATGGAAATGCCCCGCCCGTATTGGGCGATGGCGACGGTCTATATCGTCTCCAGCCCCTTCGTCGGGCCGACCAGTTCCAAGGCCGTCTACCGTGCCCTTGGCACATTGCTGGGCGCCTCGGCGGCGGTTTTCTTTGTTCCGTTATTTGTGCAAACACCGTTTTTACTGGTGCTGGTGATTGCGCTGTGGACGGGCATCCTGTTGTTCTTGTCATTGCACCTGCGCACCGCCAATAGCTACGTCTTCATGCTGGCTGGCTACACCATGCCGATGATCGCTTTGCCGATTGTGGACAACCCGCTCAACGTATTTGACATCGCCGTCTCACGTACCGAAGAAATCATGCTCGGCATCGTGTGTGCGGCAGTGGTGGGCAGCATGTTCTGGCCACGTCGCCTGACGCCAGTCTTTATCGACTCGGCCAGAAAATGGTTCATTGATGCGGCCAATTACAGCAAGCATTTCCTCGCCCGTGACGTAGATCCGAGTAAAGCCAGCGGCTTGCGTTCATCCATGGTGGCGACCTTCAACACCCTTGAGTTGATGATTGGCCAGTTGCCACATGACGGCGCGCACCCGCAGACCGTGCGCAACACCAAAGAACTGCGTGGGCGCATGATCCATTTGCTACCCGTGGTTGATGCGCTGGACGATGCCCTTTACGCCTTGGAGCGGCGGACCCCGGAGTTGGTCGAGAAAGTGACGCCGGTGCTGGATCACGCACGAACATGGCTTGAAAAGACCAGTGAGGGCGCCCCGATTGAACAATGGAAAGCATTGCGCCAAGAGCTGGAATTACTGCAACCCAGCGCCGAAGCACTGGATGATCGTCGTCAGTTACTGCTGTCCAACGTGCTCTACCGACTGGGAGAGTGGATCGACTTGTGGCAAGACTGCCGCAGCCTGCAATTGGCCATTGCCACGCGCGACCAGGAAGTCTGGCGCGCGGTTTACCGGCATTGGCGGCTCGGTCGCCTGACCCCCTTTCTAGACCGTGGCCTGATGCTGTATTCGGCGTTTTCCACCGTCACCGCCATCGTTATTGCTTGCGTACTGTGGATTTTTCTCGGCTGGACTGACGGCGCCAGCGCAGTCATTCTGGCGGCCGTTGCCTGCAGCTTCTTTGCGGCCATGGATGACCCCGCACCGCAGATTTACCGGTTCTTCTTCTGGACATCGCTGTCCGTATTGTTCGCCAGCCTGTACCTCTTTGTGATCCTGCCCAACCTGCATGATTTTCCGATGCTGGTGCTAGCATTCGCGGTGCCGTTTATTTGCGTCGGCACCCTGACCGTTCAGCCGCGGTTCTATCTGGGCACCTTGCTGACCATCGTCAACACGGCGTCTTTCATCAGCATCCAGGGTGCTTACGATGCTGACTTCCAAGTCTTCATCAACGCCAACCTGGCGGGTCCGATCGGGCTGCTGTTTGCCTTCGTCTGGACCCTGATCTCGCGTCCGTTTGGCGCCGAGCTCGCGGCCAAACGACTGACCCGTTTCAGTTGGCGCGACATCGTCAAACTGACCAAACCCGCCACCTTGGCCGAGCATCGGCAAATGGGGTCGCAAATGCTTGACCGCCTGATGCAGCACTTGCCGCGCCTGGCTATGACTGGGCAAGACACCGGGGTGGCTCTGCGTGAACTGCGCGTAGCGCTAAACCTTCTCGACTTGCTGGCCTACGCCCCGCGTGTCACAGGCGGGCCGCAACTGTTACTGCGCCAAGTGGTCAGTGACGTGGGCGATTACTTTCGCGCCTGCCTCTCAGCCGGTGAGCGTTTACCCGTGCCCAGTGCCCTGCAAATGACCATGGACCGAACCCGTCGTGCGCTCAATGCAAACGCCCTGCAAGAGGAAAGTGAAGCACGTGTTCACTTGCTCCATGCGCTTAGCGGCTTGCGTTTGGCACTGCTGCCGGGCGTTGAATTCATTGTGGATAACGACAACCTGCAACAGCCGCATGTTCAGGGCATTGATGGAGCGCCGTTATGATCGGAGAGATCGATATCAGCGGGGTGTTCCTGCCAACGCTCCTGGTGTTGATGGGTATCACCTACTTACTGTTTCTGGTGGTTCACGCGTTGCTTACGCGTGTGCACTTTTACCGTCTGGTCTGGCACCGGGCATTGTTCAACGTCGGTCTCTACGCTCTGTTACTCGGCGTTGTGGATTCGTTTAGTCGATATCTAATGACATGAAAAAACCTTTAATGACCTTGGGCAGCGTTGTTCTTACCTTATTGGTGGTGGCGTTTGCCTGCGTCGTGGTCTGGCGCATGACGATGTACTACATGTTTGCCCCGTGGACCCGCGATGGCCACATCCGTGCTGACGTGGTGCAAATCTCTCCCGATGTGTCCGGGCTGATCAAACAAGTGGATGTGCGTGACAACCAGCCCGTAACCCGCGATGAGGTGTTATTCATCATCGACCAGGAGCGTTACAAACTGGCGCTGCGTCAGGCTCAGGCGACAGTGGCTGATCGCAAGGAAACACTGGCTCAGGCCCAGCGTGAAAACCGACGCAACCGTGGCCTGGGCAACCTTGTCGCCCGTGAGCAGTTGGAAGAAAGCCAGTCGCGTGAAATGCGCGCGCAGGCGGCGCTGACCGAAGCCGAAGTCGCGGTCGACAGTGCACAGCTCAACCTTGAGCGCACTGTGGTGCGAAGCCCGGTTGATGGCTACGTCAACGACCGCGCGCCGCGGGTCAACGAGTTTGTGACAGCCGGGCGACCCGTCTTGTCGATTGTCGACAGCAGTTCATTCCACATCGATGGTTATTTTGAAGAAACCAAACTCGATGGCATTCATGTCGGCCAAAGCGTTGATATTCGCGTGGTCGGTGATGACGCCCGCTTGCGCGGCCATGTTGAAAGCATCGTGGCAGGCATCGAAGACCGCGACCGCACCAGCGGCCAGAACCTGCTACCCAACGTGAACCCGGCATTCAGCTGGGTAAGGCTGGCGCAGCGGATTCCTGTGCGCATCGTCTTTGATGATGTCCCTGAAGACTTCCGCATGATCGCCGGGCGTACCGCGACTGTCTCCATCGTCCCGGACTCACCCAAGACCAAGGCTGCGCAGGAGAAGGCGCAATGAAAGCTGTTCACCTGGCAGCCGTAGGGCTGGGTTTGCTGCTGTCAGGTTGCCAGATGCTCGGGCCTGACTATCAACTGCCCAAAGACTCGGCCATGCAGCGTCCAGACGTGCAGGGTGAGTTGGCGGGTGAGGGCGCCAACGTTGTGTCGGCGCCGGTGCCAAACGATTGGTGGAAGCTCTACCAAGACCCGACGCTGAACGAGTTGGTCCGTCAGGCCATGGCCTCTAACACCAACCTGCGGGTGGCTGCGGCAAACCTCTCGCGGGCGCGGGCTCAGGTTGAACAAGCGCAATCGGCGGGCGGGTGGAGTGCTTCGGTAAAGGCGGGTGCTCAACGTATTCAAGAGTCCGGAGAGGCCTTCCTGCTGGCTGACAAAGTACCCGTGGCAAACGTTGGCGACATCGGCATCAGCACCTCCTACCAGTTCGACTTGTGGGGCACCTTGCAACGCGGCATCGAAGCGGCGCAGGCCAATGCCGATGCGACCCAGGCGGCTGCTGATACCGCGCGCATCACCGTGGTTGCTGATGTTGTTCGCGCCTACACCCAAGTCTGTGCGGCCAATGAAGAGCGCCAAATCGCTGAAGAATCGCTAAAACTGCAAGCGCAAACCACCTCCCTGACTCAGCGTCTGCGTGATGCTGGTCGAGGTGATGAAACCCAGGTCACGCGCTCCGAAACCCAGTTCAAATCCTTGCGTGCCCAATTGCCGCAGTATGAGGCGTTGCGTCAGGCGGGACTGTTTCGTTTGTCGATGTTGCTCGCCAAACCGCTGGACCAATTGCCTGCCACCGTCGCCACCTGTGCTGAGCTTCCGCATATGGCGCAACTGCTGCCGGTAGGCGACGGCGCGGCACTGCTCAAGCGCCGTCCGGACGTGCGTCAGGCTGAACGCCATTTGGCGGCGGCAACGGCTCAAATTGGCGTAGCCACCGGCTCGCTGTACCCGGACATCAGCATCGGAGCGACCATTGGCACTGTCGGTATACTGGACAATCTCGGCACCGCGCCGACCAATCGCTGGGGCTTTGGTCCTCTGTTGAGCTGGACCATTCCCACCAACGGTACCCGAGCGCGGATCCGAGAAGCCGAAGCGGCCACCCAAGGAGCGCTGGCAACGTTTGATGGTGTGGTGCTGAACGCTATTCGCGAAACCCAGACCAGCCTGGTGCAATACACCTCCGTGCTTCAGCGCCGTGATGCATTGGCCGATGCCGGCGCCTCGGCCAAAACGGCTGCCGACCAGACCCATCAGTTTTTCCAGGCCGGGCGTGCCTCCTTCCTTTCAGACTTGCAGGCCACACGCACTTACACCGACGTTCGGGCGCAATTGGCGGCGGCCAACACACAAGTGGCTATGAGCCAGATCGATCTGTTTTTGGCCCTGGGGGGCGGCTGGGAAAGTAGTCGTACACCCGCGCCGGCCAACGCGAAACCATGACAGTAATGTCACGCAGTTGATGGCGAGCGAGGGCTAATATTTAGGCATTAGGACTGTGCCTTTAATTTTGTAGGAATAATCAGTATCGCCATCCGTCAGGCGAGTAGAAATGCCCTAGGGCGCCGGTTTCAAGCGCTATGCTCACGGCCATGATCGCGTAGCGCCTGATCGGTGCAGCACATCGGCGCCGCTGAAAAAAGCGTCGGGCTGTCGCGAGTGTTAACCTGCCGCCACTTTTCGGCCCATGAAGGGCTCAGCAAAGACCGCATATCTTTCAACACAACGGACATTGAACGGGTCAACTGATGAATAAACCATTAGGCGTACTGGTAGGCATTGTTGTAATTGCTGGGGCTCTGAATACTGCGGGTGCGTGGTACACCGGGACCAAGCTTCAGGGTGAGCTGGAACAATCCCTGGAGCAGGCCAACGTTGAACTGGCGCAACAGCTCAAGGGCACCCCGACCAGCGCCACCATCGAACTGGCCTCATTTGAACGCAATCTATACAGCAGTACGGCGCATTACCGAGTCGACATCCAAGACGACAGAGACATGGGCAAGCCGCCGATGGTGTTTCTGCTTGTAGACCACATCGAACACGGTCCTTTGCCATGGTCGCGCATCAAAACCTTCAAGTGGATGCCGGTCATGGCGACCAGCAACTATTCGCTGGTAAAAACCCCGTTCACCGAAAAATGGTTTGAAGCTGCCAAAGACCAGTCCCCGCTGAAGGGGCAGGTAACGATTGGCTACAACCGCTCGATTGATGGCGATTTGGCGCTGTTGCCCCTTGAAGCCAAGCTTGATGAAAACGCCAACTTCATTTTTTCCGGCTTGACCCTGAGTGCTCAGTCGGACGCCGACGGGAAAAATGTCAAAGGCAAAGGCTACATGGACCACCTGGAGTTTGTGAGCACCACGCCTGGCAAGCCGCGTGCACGCATCGAACTCAATGGCCTGACCGTGGCCAGTGATTTGAACAAAAGCGCCTTTGGTTTTTACTTGGGCCAGAACGTTCTGGAGTTGAGTGAAGGCCAACTGACGTTCGGCGAGCGCCCATCGGTGGCCAAGGTCAAAAACTTCGAATATGCGGGTTCTGCGTCGGCCAACGGCAACCTGATGTCCGGGCGCCTGAGCTACAACGTGGGCGACTTCACTCTGGACGACAAGCCAGTGGGCAGTGCGCAAATGATCATGACGGCCAGCAGTCTGGATATTCCGTCCATGCAGTCGCTATTAACGCTCTATCAGACCAAATTCCAGCCGCAACCTGACGGTACAAAAACGGTGGCCCCGTTGACCCAGGCTGAACAGACCCAGATGCAGGCCGACGTCAAACAAATGCTGACGGCCAAGCCACAGCTGGCGCTGGAAAAGTTCACAATCAAAACCGCCAATGGCCAAAGTGACTTCAACCTGGCCGTAAGCCTTGCTCCACCGACCACGTTCGAACAACCTCCGCTCGAGCTGACCCAGCAAGTGCTGACATCTCTGAACGCCAAACTGGTGCTGTCCAAGCCGATGATTGCCGACCTGTCGGTTGTTCAGGCGCAACTGGCCGGTCAAACAGACCCTCAAACCATTGAGAAAATGGCCAACATGAACAGCGAAATGGCGGGCGTCATGGCCGTGCAAACCGGCGTGGCGCAAGTGGAGGGCAACAACATCCTGGCATCACTCAACTACGCAGCAGGCCAGGTTGATTTCAACGGCCAAAAAATGAGCTTGGAAGACTTCATCAACCTGATGATCACCCGCTTCGGAAACGGCCCAGACCGCCTTTAACGGCACACACGAGCTTACTCGCGATGGCAGCCCCTCGATTGATCAGACAAATCGGGGGCTTACATCGCAGGCAAGCGAGCGCCGGTCGGCGCTGCCACAAGACGTATGGCGAGTCACGCCAGCTCAGGCAACAACCCCTTCGCAAACACAAAGCACAGCTTATTGCCTTCCGGATCGCGGCAATACGCCCCGTAATAGTCGGCGCCATACTGCGGGCGATCCCCCGGCGCACCTTCATCACTGGCACCTAGCCGCAAAGCTGTCTCCCACGCGGCGTTCACCTGCTCAATAGAGTGCGCGCCAAAACTCACCTGCACCCCATTGCCCCATGTCGCGGGCAAACCATTGAATGGCTGTTGAACATAAAACTGCGGCCAATAGTGCCCCGGCCGTTGCCAGCCCGCACCTGCAGGGCCCGTGTCTTCGTGCTCATGAGCCACGCGCACCCACCCCAGCGTCGCCAGCACCGCATCGTAAAAAGCAATCATCGCTGGCACATCCCGTGCGCCAATCTGGATATGGCTGAACATGAGCAGTCTTCCTGACGTGGAGCGCACACTTTAGCCCGCTTTCGATCAGGTACGACAACGCTTTGCGCGGAGTGCGCAGAGAAATGTGTAGTGAGGATTTTTGCAGCGAGTTCCCTTGAACAAGGGAAAGAAGATGGTGCACCAGGCGGGATTCGAACCCACGACCCCTGCCTTCGGAGGGCAGTACTCTATCCAGCTGAGCTACTGGTGCAACGCGGGCGCCATAATACTCATCTGCGTGTCGCTCGTCCATGGAGATGATTCGTGGGGTGTTTCTTCTCGCGTTATGAGCTATTAATGGGGGCCAGGTGAGAAAAGGGTAAAACAACACCGTTTGTTCTTTTTTTCGAACAACCTATTGTCCTTTACCCCCATTGATCCTAGGATTCGTTTGAGATTTCAAACGCTCTTGTCTGAGTGCTGAACCGCACGGCCTTCTCTTTGTGCGCTATTTAGATACTTTGGCCAGTGAATGACTTCCTGACGGCAGCCTTCTATGGCGCCTTTCTTCTATCAATAATTCGCTCCGCGCCTGCGCGGTGCTGTTAAGGAAATCCAACATGCAGCTCAAAGACGCACAGTTGTTCCGCCAACAAGCCTACATCGATGGTGCTTGGGTGGATGCGGACGGTGGTCAGACGATCAAGGTTAACAACCCGGCAACGGGCGAAATTATTGGTACTGTGCCAAAAATGGGCGCGGCCGAAACCCGTCGTGCGATTGAAGCCGCCGACAATGCATTGCCAGCCTGGCGTGCTCTGACTGCCAAAGAGCGTGCAACCAAACTGCGTCGCTGGTTTGAGCTGTTGATTGAAAACCAGGATGATCTCGGTCGCCTGATGACCCTGGAACAAGGCAAGCCGCTGGCTGAAGCCAAGGGCGAAATTGTTTACGCCGCTTCGTTCATCGAGTGGTTCGCAGAAGAAGCCAAGCGCATTTATGGCGACGTGATTCCAGGCCACCAGCCAGACAAGCGCCTGATCGTGATCAAGCAACCGATTGGCGTGACTGCGGCCATTACTCCGTGGAACTTCCCGGCGGCCATGATCACTCGTAAAGCGGGCCCGGCTTTGGCCGCTGGCTGCACGATGGTGATCAAGCCTGCTTCGCAAACCCCGTTCTCAGCCTTGGCTCTGGTTGAGCTGGCGCACCGTGCCGGCATTCCGAAAGGCGTGTTGAGCGTTGTGACCGGCAGCGCTGGCGACATCGGCGGCGAGCTGACCAGCAACCCGATCGTACGCAAACTGTCCTTCACGGGCTCGACCGAAATCGGTCGCCAACTGATGGCCGAATGCGCGAAAGACATCAAAAAAGTGTCGCTGGAATTGGGCGGCAACGCGCCGTTCATCGTGTTCGACGACGCAGACCTGGATAAGGCCGTCGAAGGCGCGATCATCTCCAAGTACCGCAACAACGGCCAGACCTGCGTCTGTGCCAACCGTCTGTACATTCAAGATGGTGTGTACGACGCATTCGCCGAAAAACTGAAAGTGGCGGTGACCAAGTTGAAGATCGGTAACGGTCTGGACGAAGGCACCACCACTGGCCCGCTGATCGATGACAAGGCTGTAGCCAAAGTCAAAGAACACATTGCTGACGCATTGAGCAAAGGTGCGACCTTGCTGGCAGGCGGCAACAGCCTGGAAGGCAGCTTCTTCGAGCCGACCATTCTGATCAACGTGCCTAAAAACGCTGCTGTGGCGAAGGAAGAAACCTTTGGCCCGCTGGCGCCTCTGTTCCGCTTCAAAGACGAGGCTGAAGTGATCGCGATGGCCAACGACACCGAATTTGGTCTGGCGTCGTACTTCTATGCCCGCGACCTGAGCCGCGTCTTCCGTGTGGCAGAAGCCCTGGAATACGGCATGGTCGGCGTCAACACCGGCCTGATTTCCAACGAAGTCGCCCCGTTCGGCGGGATCAAGGCATCGGGCTTGGGCCGTGAAGGTTCCAAGTACGGCATCGAAGACTACCTGGAAATCAAATATCTCTGCCTGGGTATCTAAACCCGGCGGGTGGTTCAAGCAGAAGAGGCACGAGAGCGATGCTTCTTCTGCGTTTCAAACTGTTAACTTTTGTGGCCGGGTGCGCCATGCCAGTCGATCATCGCATGCTGGCATGAGTGTCTCCTTGGCGCGTCAGCCTTGAACCACGCTGCTTGATAAGCAGCGAATGAGGAACACCATGAGCAACAAGACCAACGCATCTCTGATGAAACGCCGTGAAGCCGCAGTCCCGCGCGGCGTTGGCCAGATCCACCCGATTTTTGCCGAATCGGCAAAAAACGCTACCGTGACTGACGTTGAAGGTCGTGAATTCATCGACTTCGCAGGCGGTATCGCGGTACTGAACACCGGTCACCTGCACCCAAAAATCATTGCTGCCGTGCAAGAGCAACTGACCAAGCTGACCCACACCTGCTTCCAGGTACTGGCGTACGAGCCGTACGTAGAGCTGTGCGAAAAAATCAACGCCAAAGTGCCGGGTAATTTCGACAAGAAAACCCTGCTGGTCACAACCGGTTCTGAAGCGGTCGAAAACGCCGTCAAGATCGCCCGTGCAGCTACTGGCCGTGCTGGCGTAATCGCCTTCACCGGCGCTTACCACGGTCGCACCATGATGACCCTGGGCCTGACCGGCAAAGTAGTACCGTATTCGGCGGGCATGGGCCTGATGCCAGGCGGTATCTTCCGCGCACTGTACCCATGCGAGCTGCATGGCATCAGCGTTGACGATTCCATCGCCAGCATCGAACGCATCTTCAAGAACGATGCCGAGCCTAAAGACATCGCCGCCATCATCATCGAGCCTGTTCAGGGCGAAGGTGGTTTCTACGTGGCGCCGAAGGCGTTCATGGCTCGGCTGCGCGAACTGTGCGACAAACACGGCATTCTGCTGATCGCGGACGAAGTACAAACCGGCGCTGGTCGTACCGGTACGTTCTTCGCCATGGAACAGATGGGCGTCACTGCCGACCTGACCACCTTCGCTAAATCCATCGCTGGCGGCTTCCCGCTGGCCGGTGTGTGTGGCAAGGCTGAGCTGATGGACGCCATTGCTCCAGGCGGCCTGGGCGGCACCTATGCCGGTAGCCCGATTGCATGCGCAGCGGCACTGGCCGTGCTCGAAGTGTTTGAAGAAGAGCACCTGCTGGATCGCTGCAAAGCGGTCGGCGAGCGCCTGGTAACTGGCCTCAAAGCCATCCAGGCCAAGCACCCGGTGATCGGCGATGTACGTGCGTTGGGCGCCATGATCGCTGTCGAGCTTTTCGAAGGCGGCGACTCGCACAAACCAAACGCTGCAGCCGTGGCTCAAGTAGTCGCTAAAGCACGAGAAAAAGGTCTGATCCTGCTGTCGTGCGGCCCTTACGGCAACGTATTGCGCGTGCTAGTTCCGTTGACCTCGCCAGACGAGCAACTGGACAAAGGCCTGGCCATTATCGAAGAGTGCTTCGCTGAGCTGGCGTAAGCCCGACAGTGAAGATGTGACTCGATAGACAAAAAAAACCGCTTCGGCGGTTTTTTTTGGTTTGAGCAGGCTATTTACATGCTTTTTTCTGTATCCACGCGCTGCCTTTGACTAAGGTGCAGGCATTGCGCTGGGAGCAAATTGCATGACTGTTGTAGATTTATCCGCAGTACCGAGTGTATTGATTGCAGAGGCCGATCCTTGGTCTCGGGACTTGCTCAAACAAGTGGTCTTGAGTGTGCGCTGTGACGCACAACTGGACGTGTGTGGTGAAGGCCAGCAAGCGCTCGTGTTGCTGGGTCAAAAAAGCTATGACCTGGTGATCGCAGACCGGGATCTTCCGGGGGTTAGCGGTCTAGACGTCTTGCGTGCTGTGCGCCAACGCCGCCATAGCCCGGTATTACCGTTTATTTTGTTGAGCAGCCGCAATGACAGCGCCAGTGTGCGTGAAGTGTTGCCGCTGGCGCCGACCGCCTACCTGACTAAACCGCTGGACATGAACGGTCTGACCCAACGTCTGCACGGGCTGTTGCTGAGCGCTGGGCAAGAAGTGTTGTGCGACGTGCCAGAGCTAGCCCCAGGCATGACCCTCAAGCGCTTTCTGACACAGCGCCGAGTGTCTTCAGACGGTGCGCCGTTGTGGGTTGACGCTCGATCGGCGGTCAAAAGCAGCTTGAGTCCAGACGGGTTGGACCTGGCTTTGCTGGAACAGGAAGTGCGCACCGATCCACACATTACCGCTGTGCTGATTGCTGCGGCCAACAGCGCGGCGCAGCACCTCACGCGCCCAGCCCAGTCGCTTGCCCACGCGTTACAACGGCTCGGACCTGCGCAAAGCATGAACCTAGTGCAAGGGCTCACACTTAAGTACAGCGCGTACCTGAGCGACCCTCGTTTAGCCGATTACGCCGCACACCAATGGGGCGTGTCACTGCGGGCGGCTGAGTATGGTCGAACGTTGGCAAACATGCTGAACCTGGACCAGGAGCGCTGCTATTGCGCAGGCTTGCTGCATCGCTTGGGCGACCTGGCCGTGTTGCGGTGTTTGCAGGAGTGGCAGGAGGCGGGCGGCGAACTGGACACGTCAACGATTGACGAGTCGCTGGCCGAATTTGGTGCCGCTTATGGCTCCGCACTGCGCACGCGCTGGCGCCTGCCGCTGGAATTGCGCGAGTTGATCGCGGCGGTCTATCACTTGGGTGGCGGGGTGTATTCGCGTGAAGCGCTGGTCATGAACCTGGTGGGTCAGGCGGCCATTCTGGAATCAGAAGAAGGCATCGAGGCATTGGCTCAAAGCAAAACAGCTCGCCTCTTGAAAATCGGCACCTCTGAGCTATCGCGGTTGATCAAGGCGTAGGCGTTGCCGAAGGCTGCGATCTGTTGATCGTGTTCAAGCATCAAAAATCACAACCTTGGTTAGCTCCCACATGGGTGGGAGCTAACCAGATCTCACACCGCTGCCGGACGCAGCGAGTAAGTTTTCAATTGCTTGGCAAACTCGTTCAGCGAATGGATTCCGCTCGCTTCTGCCTCGTGTACCCATTCCTTGATCGCCGCCAGCATGTCGTGGCCATTGCTGCTGGTCTTGACCCATATCTGTTGCAACGCCAAACGCTTCTCGTAAATCACTTTGAGCGAGTGGCTGTGCTCCAGCAGGGTTTCGATACGCTGGTGATGGCGATCTTCAAGCAGGCTGGTTTCACGCGAGAGCAGACGCTTGGCGCGGCGGAACTGGTGGCGCACCGAATGATCGACCTTGGCCAGCTCTTGCTGAACCAGCGGCGCGATGACCAACTTGCGGTACTGAGCCATGATCTGGAAACGGTTGTTGAGGATCGCCATCGCGGTGTCCATGTCCAGATTGCCTTTGCCTTCGACCCGGTGGGCGATAGGCGCGACACGCTGAACCTTGGCCAGACGCAAAAAGCTGAACACTTTGATCCAGGCCCAGCCCAAGTCGAACTCCCACTTCTTGACCGACATCTTGGCCGAGTTCGGGTAGGTGTGGTGATTGTTGTGCAGCTCCTCGCCGCCAATGATGATGCCCCACGGCACCAGATTGGTCGCGGCGTCGCGGCATTCAAAGTTGCGATAACCCACTGCATGGCCTAAACCGTTTACAACGCCTGCCGCCCAAACCGGGATCCACATCATCTGGATCGCCCAGATCGTCAGCCCGATGGCGCCGAACAGCAGCAAGTCGATAGCCAGCATCAACATCACGCCCAGCAGCTTGTAGCGCGAGTAAAGGTTTCGCTCAATCCAGTCTTCAGGGCAATTTTTGCCGTAAATACGCAGCGTTTCAGGGTTTTGTGCTTCTTCGCGATAAAGCTCTGCACCTTTTCGCAAAACGGTCGATAACCCTTTAACGACCGGGCTGTGCGGGTCATCAACGGTTTCACACTTGGCGTGGTGTTTGCGGTGGATCGCCGTCCACTCGCGCGTGTTCTGAGCCGTGGTCAGCCACAGCCAGAAGCGGAAGAAATGTTTCAGGCCACCGTTGAGTTCAAGTGAGCGGTGCGCTGAATAGCGGTGTAGATAAACCGTGACACCGATGATGGTCACGTGGGTCATCAACAGGGTGACTGCAACCAGTTGCCAGGCTGACAAGTCGAGAAAACCGTTGTACCACATAGGCTGTTTGGCCCTCGGGAAGATGAAAAAAACTGCAACACGCATTATCACCATGCAGCCAGATAAAACCAGTCGCCCTTTCAGAGAAGAGTGCCCGGATGTTTCTTACACTATAATTCCCCTTTTTTTGTAGGCGTTATAACTTTCTTATGTCGGTTTCTTATCGCGATGCCTTGCGTGCAGCCTTGTTATACGGGTTGCTATCGGTAGTCTGGCTCCAGCTTACTGATCATTTATTAACCAGATCTTTCGATGATCCGACCCAGCTGGCGCATTGGCAACTGATAAATAGCTACATTTGGGCGTTTGTCAGCGCTGTACTGATTTTTGTCGCCCGCGCCCGGTTGTTGAGCTTTTTGGGGGGGAGCGCCAGCCTGAAGCGTCAACGCCAGGACCGAGAGCGTCTGCGCCAGGCTGAGGTGGTCTTTGATTGCACCCGCGAAGGGGTGCTGGTCACCGACCGCAAGGGTGTGATTGTGCATGTGAATCGCGCTCTGGTTGAAATCACCGGATATACGGTAGAAGAGGTGCTGGGCCGACGACCCAACATGTTCAAATCAGGCCATCATGGCCCTGAGTTCTATCAGGCAGTGTTCAAGTCATTAAGAGACAGCGGTGACTGGCAGGGCGAGATCTGGAATCGCCGCAAAAGCGGTGAAATCTATCCGCAATGGCAAACCGTGCGGGCGATCAACGATTCCAAAGGGCAAATCAGCCACTACGTCGCGGTGTTTACGGATATCTCGGCGATTAAACAGTCGCAGAGTGATTTGGCACGGCTGGTCCATCATGATCCGCTGACCGATTTGCCTAATCGGCTGCTGTTCACCGACCGCACCGAACAGGCGCTGGTCACCGCGCAACGTCATACGTCAGGCTGCACGCTGCTAATGATCGACCTCGATCATTTCAAAATTATTAATGACAGCCTGGGCCATAACGTCGGAGATCTTTTACTTAAAGCGGTCAGCGGGCGTCTGCAGGCTGTTTTTGGCAAAGGTTTTACCGTGGCCCGATTGGGTGGCGACGAATTTGCCGTGCTGATAGAAAACTGCTCTTCAGCCAGCCAGGCAGAAACCTTGGCGCAACAGGTGCTGGAGGTCATGAAGGCCGCTTTTGATATCGAAAAGTATCAGCTGTTTATCAGTGCCAGCGTGGGTATCAGCGTGTTCCCCGGTGACGCGCTGAACGCCGAACAGTTGCTGCGTAACGCGGACTCAGCCTTGTTCAAGGCCAAAAATGCGGGCCGTGAAGGCTACGCCTTGTATACCGAAGAACTCACGGTGCATGCCCTGAACCGGATCGAGGTGGCCAGCGACCTGCGCCGAGCGCTGGAGCAGCATGAGCTGCGGGTTTACTACCAGCCCGTGCATGACCTGAACACCAGTCGATTGATTGGCGTTGAAGCCTTGGTGCGCTGGGAGCATCCGCTGCGAGGCCTGGTGGCGCCGGGCGAGTTTATTCCGATCGCCGAACGAACCGGGCTGATTGCCGAAATCGACGCTTGGGTGTTGGAGCAAGCGTGTTGGCAGATGTGTCAGTGGCAATTGGCAGGTGTGGACTTGTCGTTCGTGGCCGTGAACATATCCAGCCGTCTGTTTGCCCGTCCGGAGTTGTACACGCTGGTTTCAACCGTGCTGGCGGACACTGGGCTAGACCCGGCCTTGCTGGAGCTTGAAGTCACCGAAAGCGCGGTAATGGATGACTCGCAAGGCGCGCTGGAGCAGATGCACCGGCTGCGAGCGCTGGGTTTGCGCTTGGCCATAGATGACTTTGGTACCGGTTTCTCATCACTGCTGCGGCTTAAGCGCCTGCCGGTGCAGAAACTCAAAATCGATCAGGGATTTGTCGCCGGGCTGCCTGAGGATAACGACGACGTGGCGATTGTTCGCGCGGTCATCGCTCTTTCTCAGAGCATGGGGCTGCAGGTGCATGCCGAAGGGATTGAGCAAATTGAACAGGCGCAGTTCCTGCTCAACCTCAACTGCGATCTGGGCCAGGGCTACTGGTTCGGGCGCCCGATGCCGGCCAGTGAATTGGATTGGCAGCGAGCGCCTGCGATCAATCGCTGAGCTAAGCGTTACGACTTCTCGGGTGGCAACTCAGGCAGTGCACGAAGCGCCGTCTCGTACCACTCGGTGTTAAAGGCGCGATCCTCATCGAGCATCGCGTCTATTTCCACGGCCAGCACGTGGGCCATCAAGTTCAGAATCTCTTCGCGCTCGTAACCGACCAGTGTCAACTTGTTGAGCGTAGCGTTGGCGGCTGGAGGATTGCCGCTTTCAATCTGGTTCTCAATCGCCTGGATCAGTGTGGACTCGGTGAACTCTTCTTCGTCGTTGTCGATATCTGTTGGCTCGCTCACGGGCAGGCTCCTTAAGTTAAGACCGGCAGTTTAGCGGTATTCACCGAAGTGATGCTGCTAGCCAGCTTAGCGGCGAAGCTCTATAACAGCCGCAGCCAACCCCAACACGGCCTGGAGGCATACGTAATGCTCAAGCTTTATGGATTTGCGGTCAGTAACTACTACAACATGGTCAAGCTGGCGCTGTTGGAAAAGGACCTGCCGTTTGAGGAGGTGCCATTTTTTGCCGGGCAAACCCCTGAGGCACTCAGCATAAGCCCGTGCGCTAAGGTGCCGGTGCTGGGCGTCGAGCAGGGCTTCGTCAACGAAACCAGCGTTATTCTCGACTACATCGAACACACTCAGCCTGGCCCAAAACTGCTGCCGAGCGAACCATTCGAGCGGGCGCAAGTATGGGCGCTGGCTAAAGAAATCGAGTTGTACATCGAGCTGCCTGCCCGTGCTTGCTACGCCGAGGCTTTCTTCGGTATGCAAGTGCCCGAGGCCATCAAGAAAAAAGCCAAGGCCGAATTGCTTCAAGGCATCTCTTCGCTCGCACGCCACGGAAAATTCTCACCCTATGTCGCTGGCGAAACGCTGAGTGTGGCGGACATTTACTTTCTCTACAGCGTCAACCTGGCGTGTGCTGTAGGTCATAAAGTGTTCAATCTGGACCTGTTGGCCGAGTTGCCAGCGGCCAAGGCGCTTCTTGAGCGCTTTGAGCAAAACCCGCACGTGCAGCGCATTGCAGCGGACAGAGAAGCCGCAATGCCGCAGTTTCTGGCGTGGGTCAGCAGTAAAAAATAACGGCTAATGGAGGGTATGGCGCTGTTCCTGGAACGCATCAAAACAGCAGGATAAAAAACGTGTAGCCGTTGCCGCAGGCTGCAAGAGGGGGCGAAGCAGCCCCATCTCTGAAGGCCTTGCAGCCTTACGCAGCCTGCGGCAGCGGCTACAACGTGTTGCTTAACGGTTGGCCAGCAACGCCTTGCCGCGAACAACCGCTGCTTTCACCTGTGCAGGTGCAGTGCCGCCGATGTGATTACGCGCATTGACCGAACCTTCCAGGGTCAGCACGGCAAATACGTCGTCTTCGATCTGATCACTGAACTGGCGCAGTTCTTCCAGGCTCATTTCAGCCAGGTCTTTGCCCGTCTCCACGCCGTACTTCACGGCATGGCCCACGATCTCGTGACAGTCACGGAACGGCAAGCCGCGGCGAACCAGATAGTCGGCCAGGTCGGTCGCAGTCGAGAACCCGCGCAGTGCCGCCTCACGCATGATCGAGTGCTTGGGCTTGATCGCCGGGATCATGTCAGCAAAGGCCCGCAGCGAATCACGCAAGGTGTCGGCAGCGTCGAACAGCGGCTCTTTGTCTTCCTGATTGTCCTTGTTGTAGGCCAACGGCTGGCCTTTCATCAGGGTCAGCAGGCCCATCAGTGCGCCGAAGACACGGCCACTTTTGCCACGCACCAGTTCGGGCACGTCGGGGTTTTTCTTTTGCGGCATGATCGAGCTGCCAGTGCAGAAACGGTCTGGCAGATCAATGAACTGGAATTGAGCGCTGGTCCACAACACCAGCTCTTCGGAGAAGCGCGACAAGTGCATCATCGCGATGCTGGCGGCGGCGCAGAATTCGATAGCGAAATCGCGATCGGAAACGTTGTCCAGCGAGTTGCCACCCACAGCGTCAAAGCCCAGCAATTGAGCGGTCAGCTCGCGGTCGATCGGGTAGGTCGTACCAGCCAGTGCGGCGCTGCCCAGAGGCATGCGGTTGGTGCGCTTGCGGCAGTCGACGAGGCGCTCGTAGTCGCGGCTCAGCATTTCGAACCAGGCCAGCATATGGTGGCCGAAAGTCACAGGCTGAGCCGTTTGCAGGTGCGTGAAGCCCGGCATGATGGTCTCGGCTTCGCGCTCGGCTTGCTCTAGCAGGCCTTTCTGGAGTCGCGTAATTTCAGCCAGGATGATGTCGATTTCATCGCGCAGCCACAGGCGAATATCGGTCGCTACCTGGTCGTTACGGCTGCGGCCGGTGTGCAACTTTTTACCGGTCACGCCGATGCGATCGGTGAGGCGCGCCTCGATGTTCATGTGCACGTCTTCCAGGTCGATACGCCAATCAAAGGTGCCGGCCTCGATTTCGCTCTGGATGGTTTTCAACCCTTCGATGATGCTGTCGCGCTCGGCATCGGTCAGTACGCCGACCTTGGCCAGCATGGTGGCGTGGGCCACAGAGCCCATGATGTCGTGGCGATAAAGGCGCTGGTCGAAAGTGACGGAGGCAGTGAAGCGCGCAACGAAGGCGTCGACGGGTTCACTGAAGCGGCCGCCCCAGGACTGATTGGTCTTGTCGGTGCTCATGGATTCGCTCGTAATCGGCTGAGTGGAGTACATAAAAACGTTGTTGCAGATCATAACAGGGTTGCCATTCAAGGCGTTGACGCAGGTCGGCAGGTTTTAGATGAAGTGAGGTATAAACAAAATACCGCAATGAAATGTCTCAATTGGTCACTTTCGTCTTGGCAAACGTCTACAGTTGCTCGTATGGATCAGTCTTTGCAGGTCGTTGTAGCTTGTTAGACGTATCCGGTATTAAATCGAGCAACAGACACAGGTGAATTTTGCTGTGCCACTTGCGGCACTTTTTGGCCTTCGCGCTAGTCTTAGCGTGGATCGCCGTGACAGTTGTCACTTCACCTGTCTACGCTATCCTTGTGCGAGACTCACGCAGGAATACAGCGCTATATGAATGTCCTGATCGTTGATGACGAAACCTCGGCCCGCGAACATTTGAGCCGTTTGCTCAGCGCCGCTGGGGGTTATACGTTGCTAGAGCCTGCTGCCACTCATGGCGAAGAGGCCCTGAACCTTATCGAAAGTCTGAAACCGGATATCGTTCTTCTCGACATCCAGATGCCGGGCCTCGACGGGTTACAGGTAGCAGCCAAATTATGTGAGCGTGAACTGCCACCCGCGGTGGTGTTTTGCGTAGCGCCTGACGAGTTTTCCGTGCAGGCCCTGCAAGACAGCGGCGTCAGCTACGTGCACAAACCTGTCAGCGCTGACGCCTTGAGTGCGGCTTTGAAAAACGCCCACCGACCTAATCGCGTGCAACTGGCGACCCTCACGCGGCCTGCTGCGCAAACGGGCAGCGGCCCGCGCAGCCATATCAGTGCCCGAACCCGAAAAGGCATCGAGCTGATCCCCATCGACAAAGTGATTTACTTCATTGCTGACCATAAATACGTGACCTTGCGTCACGAGGGCGGTGAAGTGCTGCTCGATGAGCCGCTCAAGGCCCTTGAAGACGAATTCGGTGAGCGTTTTGTGCGCATCCACCGCAATGCACTGGTGGCACGTGATCGCATAGAGCGCTTGCAACGCACGCCGTTGGGGCATTTCCAGTTGTTCCTCAAGGGGCTCAATGGCGATGCGCTGATTGTTAGCCGGCGTCACGTCGCGGGTGTGCGAAAAATGATGCAGCAGCTTTAGCCTTGCAGGGCTACAGAGCGTACGGGGGGAGGGTTTTGGGCCAGGGAGGCCACGTACTTTCTGATACAAGTCAAAGCTGTTTTGGCTGAGCTGTTATTATCAGCCGTATCTTTTCAGTACGGATTGATCCATGTCCTCTCGCGAAATCCGCATCGCTACCCGTAAAAGCGCCCTGGCTCTGTGGCAGGCCGAATACGTTAAAGTCCGTTTAGAGCAGGCTCACCCAGGTCTTGCGGTGACGCTGGTGCCTATGGTCAGCCGTGGCGACAAGCTGCTGGACTCGCCGCTGTCGAAAATCGGCGGCAAGGGCCTGTTCGTCAAAGAACTGGAAACCGCCCTGCTCGAAAACGAAGCCGACATCGCTGTGCACTCGATGAAAGACGTGCCGATGGACTTCCCTGAAGGCCTTGGCCTGTTCTGCATCTGCGAGCGCGAAGACCCGCGCGACGCCTTCGTTTCCAATACGTTTGCCAGTCTCGACGAATTGCCTCAAGGCAGCGTGGTCGGCACTTCTAGCTTGCGTCGTCAGGCCCAGTTGTTGACCCGGCGCCCTGATCTGCAAATCCGTTTTCTGCGTGGCAACGTCAATACCCGCCTGGCCAAGCTTGATGCGGGCGAATACGACGCCATCATTCTGGCCGCTGCGGGCCTGATCCGCTTGGGCTTTGAAGACCGTATTACCTCGGCGATCAGCATCGAAGACAGCCTGCCGGCCGGTGGCCAAGGTGCCGTCGGTATCGAATGTCGCAGCGCTGACAACGAAATTCACGCCTTGCTGGCGCCGCTGCACCATGCCGACACAGCCGTGCGCGTCACCGCCGAACGCTCGCTGAACAAGCACCTGAATGGCGGCTGCCAGGTGCCGATTGCCTGTTATGCAGTGCTTGAAGGTGAGCAGATTTGGTTGCGCGGGCTGGTCGGTGAGCCGAGCGGTGGCAGGTTGTTGAGCGCTCAAGCACGTGCCCCGCAAAGCGCAGCGACAGCATTGGGTATTCAGGTGGCCGAAGACCTGCTGGCGCAAGGTGCCGGTGAAATTCTCAAAGCGGTCTACGGCGAGGCGGGCCACGAGTGACAGGCTGGCGCCTGCTGCTGACCCGACCGGCTGAAGAGTCGGCGGCCCTCGCGGGCGAGTTGGCCGCTGCGGGTGTATTTAGCAGCTGTCTGCCGCTGCTGGCCATTGAGCCTTTGGCCGTGAGCGATCGTCAGCGCGACTTGATCGCCAGCCTGGATCGTTACTGCGCAGTCATCGTGGTCAGCAAACCAGCGGCGCGACTTGGCCTGGAGTTGGTCAGCCAATCCTGGCCGCGCCCCCCCGCGCAAAAGTGGTTCAGTGTCGGGGCCGCTACCGCGCAGATTCTCGCCGACTATGGCCTCGATGTTAGCTACCCTCTATCGGCAGATGACAGCGAAGCCTTGCTGGCGCTGCCTGCATTCAGGCAGGCCGTTGCGTGTCACGAGCCTAGGGTGTTGATCCTGCGAGGCGAAGGTGGACGAGAGATGCTGGCTGACCGCCTGCGCAGCCTTGGCGCACAGGTCGATTACCTTGAACTTTATCGCCGAGACTTGCCGTCATACCCGCCTCAAACACTGCCTCAGCGCGTGAAAGTGGAACGCCTGAACGGCCTGGTGGTCAGCAGTGGACAGGGGTTTGAACATTTGCACCAGTTGGCAGGCGATGCCTGGCCGCAACTTGGATGTATGACGTTGTTTGTTCCAAGTGCCCGGGTTGCGCAGATAGCGCGCAGTGCCGGGGCCAAAAACGTTGTGGATTGTCGTGGCGCGAGTGCTGCGGCTTTGCTGGCGGCGCTACGGGAACACCCCGTACCTGCTTTCTAACGCAAAGGATGGATACGTGAGCGAAACAGTCTTGCCAAAAGAACACGTGCAGCCCGCGCCAGAAGCGCCGGTTGAAAAGCCAGTGAGCAAACCTGAACGCCGGGGCAATGGCTTGGCCGCCTTCGCTCTGTTGCTGGGGGCTGCCGGTATAGCGATTGGCGGTTGGGGCGTATGGCAGGTGCGACACCTGCAGTCCAGCACCGCCGAGCAGTTGTCTGAGGTTCAGGCACTCGGCGCGCAAACACTGTCGATTAAACAGGGCGAGCAACAATTGCTGGCCCGCCTCAATCAATTGCCCTCGGCCAACGAGCTGGATAACCAGCGTCAGTTGGTTGTGCAATTGCAGGGCGATCAACAGCGCTTGAATCAGCGCCTTGAAACGGTGCTGGGTGCGAGCCGCAAAGACTGGCGCCTGGCCGAGGCCGAGCACTTGTTGCGCTTGGCCAGCTTGCGTTTGTCGGCGCTGCAAGACATTAGCAGTGCGCAGGCGTTGGTGCAGGGGGCGGATGACATTTTGCGTGAACAAAATGATCCGGCCTCTTTCGCTGCGCGCGAACAATTGGCCAAGAGCCTGGCGGCCTTACGCAGCGTTGAGCAGCCTGACCGCACCGGCTTGTTCCTGCAGTTGGCGGCCTTGCGCGATCAAGTGGCGCAACTCAACGCATTGGCGCCCGAATTCAAGGATTCAGGCGATTCATTGCTGGGCCTGACCGCCGATGGCGACGGCGCAAGCCGCTTGGCGCAATGGTGGGACGAGATCTCGCATTACATCCGCATTGATTTCAATGCCGATAAAAACGTTCGCCCACTGCTGGCGGGCCAAAGCCTGACTCAAGTGCGTCTCGCCTTGAGCCTGGCGCTGGAGCAAGCACAATGGGCTGCGCTCAATGGTCAAGAGTCGGTGTACACCCAGGCGCTGGCTCAAGCGCAAGAGGTGCTCAAAGGCAACTTCAATCAAGACAACGCCCTAAGCAAAAAGATTCTGGAACAGGTGGTTGAGCTCAGCAAACAGCCGGTTACGGTCAAAACGCCAGACCTCGCGGGTACCTTGAGCACGGTTCAGGCGTACCTTGAACGCCGTCATGTCGAGGCGGATGAACCGGGCCGTGCAGCTGCCAATCCTGCCCAGGAGACCCGTCCATGAAACGCCTTTATGTGATTGTGTTCTTGTTGATTGCGGCCGCTGCTTGCGTCGGCCTGGCAATCGCTGAGGACGCAGGGTATGTGCTGATCGCCTACAAAAACTTCCGCTACGAATCCAGTGTGTGGGCCTCTGTGGCCGTGCTGGTGATCCTGTGGCTGGTGATCTGGGGAATCAAGTTGCTGGTTGAGCTGTTCACGGCTTCTACAGGACTGGTTAACCCTTGGTCGCGACGTAACCGCAGCCGTCGCGTGCAGATCGCCATCGAGCAGGGGCAAATGGACCTCGCCGAGGGGCGTTGGGCCAGCGCTCAAAAACACCTTTCCCGTGCGGCAGAAGCCGAGCGCCAACCGTTGCTGTACTACCTCGGTGCGGCGCGAGCAGCCAATGAGCAAGGGCACTACGAAGAAAGCGACAACCTGCTTGAGCGTGCGCTGGAGCGTCAGCCTCAGGCCGAACTGGCCATTGCGCTGAGCCATGCGCAATTGCAGGTCGACCGCGCTGACACGGATGGCGCGCTGACGACCCTGCAAACCATGCACGAACGTCACCCGCACAACGTGCAGGTACTGCGTCAGTTGCAGCGTCTGCACCAACAGCGCGGCGACTGGGGGGCACTGATCCGATTGTTGCCTGAGCTGCGCAAAGACAAAGTGTTGCCGGCCCAGGAACTTGCCGAATTGGAGCGCCGTGCCTGGGGGCAAAATCTCAGCCTGGCGGCGCAACGCAATACAGAAGGCGATGCGGGCCTGCAATCACTGACGCTGGCGTGGCAGCAATTGACCTCCGCGCAACGTCAAGAGCCGACACTGATCCTGGCTTACGCCGAGCAATTGCGCCGACTGGGTGCGCAGGCGGAGGCCGAAGAAGTGGTGCGAGGTGCACTCAAGCGTGGCTACGACAGTCACCTTGTACGGCTGTATGGCCTGCTCCGTGGCAGCGACCCGGTCAAGCAATTACAGACTGCCGAAGGCTGGCTCAAAGCGCATCCTGGCGACGCCAGCTTGCTGCTGACCCTGGGGCGTCTGTGCTTGCAAAACAGCCTGTGGGGCAAGGCTCGGGATTACCTCGAAAGCAGCCTCAAACTCGAACGCAATCCTGAAACCTGCGCAGAGCTTGCACGGCTCCTGGCGCAGTTGGGCGACACAGCCCGCAGCAATCAGCTGTTCCAGGAAGGCTTGAACCTATTGGATGAGCGTCTGTTGGCGCTGCCGTTGCCGGAATAGCTCAGCCCGCAACCCGTAACCGTTGCCGAACTCGGCAACGGGGGGTTATCCATCTTTCGGGTGGTTGCAGAAATTTCTGACGCTATTTGCTCTCGATACTTCCATTGCCTGTCGGTAATTCCCTACAGGCTTAAGGAAGTATCCGTATTGGCTGGCCTTGAAAGGGCTGATGGCTTTCCTCTACCGTAACCGCCTGTCCCTTCTGTTACGGATAAGCCATGTTTTTGGCCTGCTCACGTGTCATGTTCCTTGTGGCTTTTTTAGCCAGTGCCTTGGTGCTGTGCGCTTCGCTGTACCTGGAGTATGGGGCTGGGCTTACCCCCTGCTTGCTGTGTTTAATACAGCGTTACCTCTTGCAGGCTTTCTGTCTCGTCAACTTGATTGCTTATATTCACGCACCTCGCCATTTCGGTTCGCGGGTGTATTCATTTCTCGCCATGTTGCTGGCTATAGCCGGAGCGGCAAGTGCGACCAAACAGGTGCTCAGTCAGCGACTTGCGCCTGAGCAACTGATGATTTGTCAGCCTGATCTGGCTCATTTGTGGAATAACCTTCCGCTCAGCCAGATTTTTATGTCGGTCTACAGGGGCACACAAGCCTGTGTGCAAATTCAATGGACGCTGTTTGACTTGAGCATTCCCGAGCTGAGCCTGCTGGCCTTCTCAGGGCTGGTGGTGCTGACCCTGTTCCAGGTGCTGCGCTCCCTTTTCTTCAGAAAACGTCCCCTGCCTGCGACGGGAAGAAGCCGTTTGCATTAAACGCTTGTATGAACTTTCTCTCGTGCGTACCTTGAAGCAGTTGCCGCGCGGGCATAATCTGGCCCGCACGCATTATTGGAGTTATGCCGCCAAATGCCGGTGTGTAAGCACAGGTTTTGGACCACGTAGGCCCGGTCAAAAATCGGGTGGCATGGGCCCACAAGGGAAGAGAGATCATCATGCTCGAAAGATGTGAGAGTGCTCAGGAACGTTTCAATGGTGTCCACCAGTTGATTGATCGCTGGTTGAACGAGCGCCGTACACTTGTGAAGGCTTACGCAGCGGTCATTGATCAACAAAACAACCCCAAGCGCGGGCCTCAAAAAGAGTTCTGTCAGGTGTTGGTTGATTACGTTTCTGCAGGTCATTTCGAAATCTATGAGCAGCTCAATAAAGAGGCCGAAGCCTTCAATGATGAGCGAGGGCTCGCATTGGCCCAGACCATCTACCCTCGAATCAACGTGATTACTGAAGCTGCCCTGGCTTTCAACGATCATTGCGACGGCAAAGCCCACCGCCCGGATTGTGAAAAACTCGCAGGCGAATTCAAAAAACTGGGCGCCTTGCTCGATGAGCGTTTTGAGCTTGAAGACTGCCTGATTGAAGTGCTGCACAGCGCGCACAAACAGAAAGAAGCTGCCCAGGCTTAAAAATAGTGGGGGCCTGTCTTGCCAGCGATGCAGACGATGCGGTTTGTCTGAGACACCTTGTCGATCCAATCGCGGGCAAGCCCGCTCTCACAGCTCAATATCGACCAAGACACTTTCTATTTGATATCGAGCAACTCGATCTCAAACACCAATGGCGTAAAGGGTGCAATCAAATCTCCCGCCCCGTCAGCGCCATAAGCCTGATCAGACGGTATCGCCAATTTCCACTTCGAGCCTACCGGCATCTGCACCAGCGCCGAGCGCCAGCCTGCAATCACGCTGTCCAGGCGAAACCATTGCGGTTGAGTACTTTGGTCGAACACCGTGCCGTCAGGCAGGCGTCCAACATAGTTCACATACACCGAACCTTGAGCGTCGGGTTTTGCGCCCGCTCCGGGCTTGAGTTCCGTGACGAGAATGCCATTGGCCAGTTCGCGAACGCCGGGCAGCTGTTTTTCTTTCAATAAAAAATCACCCTCGGCGCTCAGCGCGACTTCACTGTGCGGTTGAGCGTGCTCGGCATCTGCTTGTGCCTGGTGCGCGATCAAAATCTGCTCAATACGCTCATCGCTCAGTGCCAAAGGTTTACCTTGGTAGGCGGTGCGCAAGCCTTCGATCAATGCCTGAATCTGTAACTCGGGGACCTCATCGCGCAAGCGCTCACCAAGACTCGCACCCAAGCTGTAAGCCAGGTCGTGCGAGGCTTGCAGGCTTGGTGAGGAGGCGGCATGAGCCCACGAAGCAAGACACAACAAGGGCAATAAAAGCGAACGCGACATGGGCACTCTCCGGCCTGAAGTGCGGGCGATTATGCCAACATCCGGGGTTTTATTCAGGGCTTTAAAAGGCGTTGAATCGGATGCAAAAATCAGCACCGAACAGATTTAAAGATTGATCCAGCACAACCTTTTGCCACGCCATGCAACCCGTGGCTATCGTTAGTGTCAACATGATCTAGCGGCGGTTCTTGCAGAGGTCTAGTATGAGCCGCACTCACTTCAGCCAGGAGGTAAACCATGTCGGCCAACAAGAAGTCTGTTAATACGCCGTTGCACCTGCTCCAACAACTCTCAGGCAGCCTGCTTGAGCATTTGGAAAGCGCTTGCTCCCAAGCGCTGGCTGATGCTGAGAAGCTGCTGGCTAAACTTGAAAAGCAGCGTGGCAAAGCGCAGGAAAAACTGCACAAGTCGCGTGAAAAACTGCAAGAGGCTGCACACGCAGGCAAGTCCAAGGCACAAGCCAAAGCCAAGTCTGCGGTGAAAGAGCTTGAAGACGTGCTCGATTCGCTCAAAGACCGCCAGACCGAAACGCGGGCCTACATCCTGCAACTCAAGCGCGATGCTCAAGAAAGCCTGAAGTTGGCCCAAGGTATTGGCCGTGTTAAAGAAGCTGTTGGCAAGGCACTGTCGACTCGCGAGGCTAAGCCTGCAACCAGCACCAAAAAACCTGCCGCCAAAGCGCCCGCTAAACCTGCCGCCAAGACTGTGGCTAAAGCGCCCGTTAAAGCGCCAGCCAGAGCCCCGGTAAAAGCAGCCGCCAAGCCTGCTGCCAAAGCCCCGGCACAAAAGCCTGCAGCTAAACCTGCTGCGGCTAAAGCCCCCGTTGCCAAAACAGCCGCGGCCAAGCCAGCGGCCAAACCGGTGGCTGCCAAACCGGTGGCTGCAAAAGCTGCGGCCAAGCCTGCCGCTAAAACAGCTGCCGCAAAACCGGCAGCGGCCAAACCTGCTGTGGCAAAAGCAGCTGCCAAGCCTGCGGCAAGCGCTGCGAAAGCCTCGGTCAAGCCTGCTGCCAAACCCGCTGCCAAGCCTGCGGTAAGAAAGCCCGCTGCCGCCAAGCCCGCTGCTGCTCCTGCCAAGGCTGCGACAGCACCCGCTACTGCAACCGCTGCTGCGCCTGCGACCTCTGCTGCTGCGCCAGCCCCGGCGTCTGCTGCCACCCCGGCAACAACCCCTACCAGCGCTTCTTAAGCGTGGTTGATTGCGGCGCGCAGCGTTTGCAGCGCGTCGTAATCTGGGTGGGCGACACGGTCCGCCATCCTTTGCAGCCAATCGCAGTCGCGTTGCGGTTGGGTTGGCAACCATTCCTGGGTGGCCGACTCCAGACGCCGCAATAAGGTTCGTTCCGCCTCCAGCTCCAGTCCCTTGATCTGCCCGCGTAACGCCGACAGCGCGTCATCGCGCGTGGCCGCTTCGCGCCATTGGGTCCGTAACGTGCGCAAAGGTTGCACCACGTCACGTTGCCACGGTTCGGCGAGGGCTCTTAGACACTCCAGACGTGCTTCGTCACAGGCCACGCTGCGGTGTTCCAGCCATGCAGCGCACATCAACAGGCATACATCCAAGCCCTGGGTTTGCAAGCGTAAACACGCGTGCTCAATGCCGGGGAGGGCGTAGACCTTCAAACAGTAATTCCACAGATCAGTCTGCATAGTGCAATTCGCGCCAGTTGAGAGGGAAGCTGGTAGACTCCGCCGCCATTATGATCCGACTTCAGAACCTGACTTTACAGCGTGGCCCGCAACGTCTGCTAGAAGACGCCGAGCTGACCCTGCACGCCGGCCACAAAGCCGGTTTGGTCGGCGCCAATGGCGCCGGTAAATCCACTTTGTTCGCCTTGCTGCTGGGTGAGTTGACGCCTGATTCCGGGGATTGTCTGCTACCGGCCGACTGGCGGATTGCCCACATGCGGCAAGAAATCGACACGCTCGATCGCATTGCGATCGACTACGTTCTCGATGGCGACCAGCGTTTGCGCGAGGTTCAAGCTAACCTCGCGCAGGCTGAAGCCGACCAGGACGGCGCCGCACAGGCCCGCTGGCACGCCGAGCTGGACAGCGCCGACGGCTACACCGCCGATGCCCGTGCCCGCAAAATGCTCGCCGGTTTGGGCTTTACCAACGAACAAATGGACCGTCCGGTTGCTGACTTCTCCGGGGGGTGGCGCATGCGCCTCAACCTGGCGCAGGCCCTGATGTGCCCGTCCGACCTGTTGTTGCTTGACGAACCGACCAACCACTTGGACCTCGACGCCATTCTGTGGCTCGAAGACTTCCTCAAAAGTTATCCCGGCACCCTGCTGTTGATTTCCCACGATCGGGATTTCCTCGATGCCGTGGTCGATAACATTGCTCACGTTGATCAGCGCAAAATCACCCTCTACCGTGGGGGTTATAGCGCCTTCGAACGCGCTCGCGCCGAACGTCTGGCCCAGCAGCAACAGGCTTACGAGAAGCAGCAGGCGCAACGTGCGCACATGGAAAGCTACATTGCCCGCTTCAAGGCCCAGGCCACCAAGGCCCGTCAGGCGCAGAGCCGGATCAAGGCCCTTGAGCGCATGGAAGAATTGAGCGCGGCTCACGTCGACTCACCGTTCGACTTTGTGTTCCGCGAGGCCGTCAAACTTTCCAGCCCGCTGCTCGACTTGTCGGATGCACGCTTGGGTTATGGCGACAAAACCATCCTTGAGAAGGTCAAGTTGCAGTTGGTTCCGGGTGCACGGATTGGCTTGCTCGGCCCGAACGGTGCCGGTAAGTCGACCCTGATAAAAAACCTGGCGGGCGAGCTTGAGCCGCTGTCGGGTCGTTTGGCACGTGGCGAAAACCTGGTGGTGGGCTACTTTGCCCAGCACCAGCTCGACTCGCTGGACTCCAAGGCCAGCCCATTACTGCACATGCAGCGTCTGGCGCCGACCGAACGAGAGCAAACCCTGCGCGACTTCCTGGGTGGTTTCGACTTCCGTGGTGCACGCATCGACGAGCCGGTACTGAATTTCTCGGGTGGCGAAAAAGCCCGTCTGGCACTCGCGCTGATTGCGTGGGGGCGGCCGAACCTGCTGCTGCTCGACGAACCCACCAACCACCTTGACCTCGAAATGCGCCTGGCACTGACCATGGCCCTGCAAGAATTCAGCGGCGCGGTGTTGGTGGTCTCTCACGATCGACACTTGCTTAAAAGCACCACCGATGAGTTCTTGTTGGTAGCCGATGGCAAAGTGCAGGAATTCGACGGCGACCTGGAAGACTACGCCCGCTGGCTGGCCGACTACCGTCTGCGCAACGCGCCGGTAAGCAACACAGTGATCAACCCTGACAAAACCGATAAAAAGGCTCAGCGTCAGGCGGCCGCAGCCTTGCGTCAGCAACTTGCACCGCACAAGCGCGAAGCCGACAAGCTCGAAAGCGAACTAGGCAAGGTCAACGAAAAGCTCGCCAAAATCGAAGCCAGCTTGGGTGACAGCGGCGTCTACGAGGCGGCACGCAAAGACGAGCTGCGCGAATTGCTGGCTGATCAGGCCAAACTCAAAGTGCTCGAAGGCCAGCTCGAAGAGCGCTGGATGGAAGCCCTGGAACTGCTTGAAACCTTGCAAGCCGAACTGGAAGCCCTGTCCTGATGGAATCGCTCAACTTGCCGGTACCGGCCGAACTGATTGCGCCGCTGTGGATTGGCGTGCAGATCTTGCTGATCCTGCTGGCGGGGTACTTCTCGCAACGCTTCGTCGCACGCTTCCTGACCCGACTCAGTGAGCGTTACCCGTTCCCGCCACAGTTGATGATGCCGCTGCGGGGCGGTTTGCGCTGGTTCATCATGGGCAGTGCGGTGATCGTCGTCCTTGAGCGGCTGGGCGTATCGGCCACCGTGTTGTGGACCGCACTCTCGGGGTTTGTGGCCGTTGCGGCCATCGCCTTCTTCGCGATGTGGAGCGTACTGTCCAACCTGTTGTGCGCCGTGTTGATCTTCACCGTGGGACCGTTTCGCATTGGTGACGTTGTGGAGTTGCTCGACACCCTCGACAAACCGGGCGTCAAAGGCCGGGTCGTTGCGATCAACCTGCTTTACACCACCCTGATTGAGCCTGCAGAAGCGGGCAGTGGCAGCAGCATGGTGCAAGTCCCCAACAGCCTGTTCTTCCAGCGCTCCGTGCGCCGCTGGCGCGAAGGCGACATCTAAGCCGATCGTGTAGCCGTTGGCGAAGGCTGCGAGGGGTTGCGCAGCGACCCTGTTGTTGAAGCGCCTGCGGCCCTTGTTGCAGCCTGCGGTAGCGGCTATAGAAATTTCTGGTCAATTTTCATCCAGCGCATTAGCTTAACGACTCGTTACAGTTTTTGTCCGAGGTGCGCGATGTCGTTTGAAACGTGGTTGGCCTTTTTTGCTGCCTGCTGGGTAATCAGCTTGTCTCCTGGAGCGGGCGCCATTGCTTCGATGTCGTGCGGCCTGCAATACGGCTTCTGGCGCGGTTATTGGAACGCCCTGGGCCTGCAACTGGGGCTGGCACTGCAAATCGCGATTGTCGCCGCCGGTGTCGGCGCCGTCCTTGCCGCCTCATCCACCGCCTTCTACGCGATCAAATGGTTCGGTGTGGGCTATCTGGTCTACCTGGCTGTCAAACAATGGCGCGCGCTGCCAACTGACCTCGGCGATGACGCCGCCATCCGCCCCCTCGGCAAGCCGTTGGCGCTGATCTTTCGCGGCTTTCTGGTCAACATCAGCAACCCTAAGGCATTGGTTTTCATGCTGGCGGTCTTGCCCCAGTTTGTAGACCCGCACGCACCGCTGGTGAGTCAATACCTGACGCTGGGCGTGACCATGATCGGCGTCGATCTGATCGTCATGGCGGGTTACACCGGTTTGGCGTCCAAGGTGCTGCGCCTGCTGCGCACGCCTAAACAGCAACGCCGCATGAACCGAACCTTTGCCGGTTTGTTTGTGGGCGCAGCCGGTTTTCTGGCGACGTTGCACCGCGCGACAACCTGAGATCTGTGCAAAAACAGCACAAGTCATGTGTGCCCCTTGGCGTTGTGGTAGGGCATAGGTCTTTTTAGACTTTTGCCCATCGCTGCATCATTCCAAACCCGGAGCTCACATGACTTTTGCCCTGCCTAAACGCCTCTCTTGCTTACTGGCCTGCCTGAGCCTGGCAGCAACGTCTGCTTTGGCCGCCGCGCCTGCCGCCAATGACCATCGCACGATCCGCGCTATGTCCGGTGCCGTCCCCATCAACCGGCTTGAAACCGGGAAAACGGCATTGCTGGTGATCGATTTTCAACAGGAATACTTCACCGGGCGAATGCCCATCCCAGACGGCCAGAAAGCAATTGGCAAAGCGCTTGAACTGATTGCCTTCGCGGATAAAAACAAAATCCCGGTCATTCAGGTTCAACACATTGCCCCAGAGGGCTCTGCCGTTTTTGCGCGGGGCAGTGAGGGGGCTAATTTCCATCCACGCATGCAGCCTCGCGCGGGTGACACTGTGCTGCAAAAAAATACCGTCAGTGTTTTCCGCAGCACAGAACTGGATCGCCTGCTCAAAGAAAAAGGCATCAAGACGGTGATTATTTCAGGCCTCATGACCCACGCTTGTGTGGCGGGTGCTGCGCGGGACGCTGTCCCCCTGGGGTTTGAGGTTGTGGTAGCCTCCGATGCGTCGGCTACTCGCAGCATCATCCGCACCAATGGGTCGAAGATTGATGAAACCACTCTGCACCGTGCAGCTTTGGCTGAAATTGAAGACACGTTTGGCGATGTCATGACCACCGCGCAGATCACCCAACTGCCCCTAATGTGAAACCTGTCAATGAATCAGTTGCTGGCCATCCGGGCGTTCTGTTGCATTGTCGATAACCGGGGTTTATCGGCGGCAGCTGAGGCGTGGGAGACCACCCCCTCGACCATGTCGCGGCATTTGCAGCACCTTGAAACAGAACTGGGTGTGCGGTTGATTAATCGCACAACCCGGCAATTAAGTTTGACCGAGGCGGGTGAGCGTTATTACGCCGCGTGTGTCGACATTCTGCAACGGCTGGATCAGGCGGCCCTGGCGGTTGCTGATCACGGTGACCCCTCGGGCACGTTGCGTATCAGCGCACCCCTGGTGATTGGAACGCTGGAACTGATGCATTGGTTGCCTGCGTTCCAGCAGCGCTATCCGAAGATCCAGATTGACTTGTCCTGCGAAGATCGATTTGTTGACCTGGTGGCTGAGCGCTTCGACGTAGCGCTGCGCATCAGCGGCCCGCTGGACGACTCTTCGCTGGTGGCCAAAACCTTGACCGTCTCTGAGCTGATTTTGGTGGCATCGCCAGGCTATGTAGCGCGTCACGGTTTGCCTCGTCAGGTCGATGAACTGAGTCATCATCAATTGCTGATGTTTGGCGCAAACCCTGAGTGGCGATTGAACAGTGCCCGTGGTGATGCGGTCACGCTGGCGCTCAAGGGGCGTTTCAGGACCGACATCATCACTTCGTTGCATAGCGCTGTGTTGGCTGGCATGGGCATTGCCGCGTTTACTCGAGCGACGGTGCAACCCCACCTGCAAAACGGCCAATTGGTGCATATCCTCCCCGACTACCACGCGGGACAGCGTCATTATTACGCCCTCTACCCACATGCCAGACACCTGGCGCGCAAAGTGCGCGCCTTCGTCGAGTTCATGACGCAGTACTACAAAGCCAAGTGACGTGACGCTTGATTTGATGCGCAGAGCAGATTTTTGATCTGTCGGTCGGGTGCGCCTCATATTCGCCTTGAGTCAAACCCTTCTTACAGTGAACAATATGTTACTTCTCATTTCCATTCGGATTTATTAATGACCGCCCGCTCGCGTTTTTTAGCCTGGCTAATAGTGCCAGTGCTTGCGTTGTGCAGCCTTGCTGTGTCTGCCAACTCCCCGCAAGGCGCCGCTCAAGCGCTGCACCTTATTGACTACATCGGTGCGGACTATCCGCCTACGGTTGAAGACGGCAAGGTCATCGACGAAACCGAATACCGCGAGCAGTTAGAGTTTTTGACGGTCCTCAAGGGGCTGATTGCCGATTTGCCAGAACGCCCTGAGCGCGCGGCACTGGCGCAAGGCGTCACTGCCCTGCAATCGGCTATAGAACAGCGCCAAGACGGCGCCAGTGTCGCCCGTGAGGCGCGTCAGCTAGGTGCCAAACTCGCCGTCGCCTACGAAGTCACTCAGGCGCCGGTCATTACGCCTGATCCAACCCGCGGCGCGCCGTTGTATGCCCAGCATTGCTCGGTGTGCCACGGCGCGACCGGTGCAGGTGATGGCCCGGCCAGTGTGGGCATGACCCCGCCGCCAGCCAACCTGCGTGATGCAGAACGTCTGGACCGCTTGAGCCTCTACGCGATCTTCAACACGCTGGGGCTGGGTGTTGAAGGCACAGACATGCCAGCGTTTGCCGACCAGTTGGACGACCGTCAACGTTGGGATCTGGCCACCTATGTCGCCGGTTTGAGTGCTGATCCGGCGGCGGCTAAAGCCGATAAAAACTACAACCTCGCTGATTTGGCCCGCCAGACACCTGGCGAAGTGTTGGCCGCTGAAGGCCCGCAGGCCGCTGCCACTTTCCGTGCACAGCGGGCTCAGCCGCCGCAGGTCAAGCGTGGCCCGGCGCAGTTGCTCGACTACACCCGCGAAACCCTCGATAAAAGCCTCGCGGCCTATCGTGAAGGGGATCGCGAACAAGCCTACGACCTGTCTGTAGCGGCGTATCTGGAAGGTTTTGAACTGGTTGAAAGCTCGCTGGACAACGTCAACAGCAACGTACGCAAAAATACCGAAAAAGCCTTGATGGCTTACCGGCAATCGTTGCAGGACGGTATGCCGATTGAGCAAGTCGAACAGCGTCTGGACACCGCAAAAGCCTTGCTCAAAGAGTCGGCCGGGTTGCTCGGCAGTGATGGTTTGAGCTGGTCCTTGAGCTACATCTCGGGCCTGTTGATTTTGCTGCGTGAAGGCCTGGAAGCGATTTTGGTCTTGGCCGCGATCCTCGCCTTTTTGCGCAACACCGGCCAGCAATCGGCGGCACGCAGCGTCAACGTCGGCTGGGCGCTGGCCTTGGTGGCGGGCCTTGCGACCTGGGCGCTGGCGGCCTATGTGATTGACGTCAGCGGTGCTCAGCGTGAACTGCTTGAAGGCTGCACGGCGTTGTTTGCCAGCGTCATGGTGCTGTGGCTGGGGGTGTGGATGCACGACCGCCGCCATGCCGCCGCATGGCAGGACTACATCAAAACCAGCCTGGTCAGCGGGGGTGGGCGGTTTGGCTTCGCTGTACTGGCGTTCTTCTCGGTGTATCGTGAACTGTTCGAAGTGATCCTGTTTTACGAAACCCTGTGGCTGCAAGCTGGCCCGGCAGGCCACAACGCCGTGCTGGCGGGCGGTGCCACGGCGCTGGTGCTGTTAATCGGCCTGGCATGGATCATCCTGCGCGGCTCTGCCAAGTTGCCGCTGGCGCTGTTCTTTGGCATCAACGCCGCGTTGCTGTGCACCTTGTCAGTCGTCTTCGCGGGCCATGGTGTGAAAGCACTGCAAGAAGCCGGGATCTTCGGTACACGGCCTGTGCCGTTTTTCGAGTTCGACTGGCTGGGGATCCATGCCGACGCCTATTCATTGGGCGCACAAGTTGTGGCGATACTGGCGATCATCGTGCTTTACGGGCGCAGCAAACGTGTAGAAAAACGCCGGGTACAGACGTCGTAAACCCCGTTGCCCCTGTAGCCGCTGCGCCAGCGGCTACAGGGTTTGGATCACTATTTTCTGGAGTTATTCCCATGCGTGTCTGGATCGACGCAGACGCTTGCCCCAAGGCTGCGAAGGATCAAGTCATCAAGTTTGCGCTCAAGCGTCAGTTTGAGGTGGTGCTGGTGGCGGGGCAGAGTCAGATCAAGCCCACGTATGCATTGGTCAAACTGATTGTGGTGCCCAGCGGCCCGGATGCGGCCGATGACTACCTCGTCGAACACGCAGTGCCCGGTGAGTTGGTAATTTGCAGCGATGTGCCGCTGGCTGATCGGCTGGTCAAGAAAGGGGTGGCCGCGCTGGACCCGCGTGGTAAAGAGTTTGACCCGCAAAACATGGGGGATCGGCTGGCGGTGCGCAACCTGTTCACTGATCTGCGCGAGCAAGGTCAGATGGGAGGCGGGCAGGGCGCGTATGGCGAACGCGATAAGCAGGCGTTCGCCAATTCGCTGGACCGGATTCTGACCCGGCTGGCGCGCGGCTGATTAGGCTTTTTGGGTCAGCTCCAGGACGCGGTCGACCATTTTATTGATGCCCGATGCGGCTTCGCTAATGGACTGAGCCAGCATGTACGCCGGGGTGCTGACCAATTTGCGCGCCTTGTCTTCAACAATCTCGGACACTTCGCACTCTTTGTGGGTCGCGCCCATTTTTTCAACGGCGGCTGCGGTGTCGGGATCGTTGCCGATGGTGCAGGTGACGCCGGGGCCGTAGATCTTGGCGGCGATGGCCGGTGAAATGCACATCAGGCCAATCGGCTTGCCCGCTTCGGCGAAGGCTTCGGCCAACGCCAGCACATCTGCCTGAACGTTACAGGCGGTGCCTTCAGAGGCAAAACTGGACAAGTTTTTTGCCGCCCCAAACCCGCCGGGCACGATCAGTGCGTCAAAGTCTTCGACCTTGGCATCGCGGATGTCCTTGACCTCACCCCGGGCGATACGCGCCGACTCAACCAGTACATTGCGCGACTCGGGCATTTCTTCGCCGGTCAGGTGGTTGATGACGTGCAGCTGCGCAATGTCGGGCGCGAAGCATTGCACCTTGGCGCCGCGTTGGTCGAGGCGCAGCAGGGTGATCACGCTTTCGTGGATTTCAGTGCCGTCATAGACGCCACAGCCGGAAAGAATAACGGCAACGTGTTTGGTGGTCATGGTGGGTCTCCTTATTTATGGCGTTAATGTCGCCTTATTTGGCACTGGATGCCATAGGGAGGTTCCCGGCTGCGCAGGCGCTGCGAGCGCAACGCCTTACAGGGAGGGTCTGTGCGGGCGCAAAAACCGGGTTACTCAACAGGTGGCTTGCTAGCCTCGCCGGCCTGGTTTTTTTGCGCTTCAATCGCGGCCTGTTTGATCAGGCGGGCATTTTTGAAGCGCCGACGCGCCCACAGACTCAACCCAAGGACCAGCAAGCCGCCCAAGACCCACAACTCGTACTTCTTGACGCTGCCCAGCAGTCCTTCAAGCACGGCGCCAAAATGATACGCGGCGGTGGCCAGGGCGATGGCCCAGATGGCGGCACCAATGCCGTTGAGCAGCAAGTAGCGGCCCGGCGGGTAGCCCGAGAGGCCAATGGCAACAGGCATAACCGTGCGCAAGCCGTAGACGAAGCGGAAACTCAAGACCCAGATGTCCGGGTGCCTGCGAATATGCTCCAGCGCCTTGTCGCCCATGAGTTGCCAGCGCGGTTTGCGCGCCAACAGTTTGCGGCCGTGCTTGCGCCCCAGGAAGTACCACAGCTGATCGCCGGCATAGCTGCCGAGGAATGCCACGATCATGACCAGTTTGAGGTCCATGTATCCGCGGAACGCCAAGAAGCCTGCGAGAACCAAAATGGTCTCGCCTTCAAAGAACGTCCCTAGAAACAGGGCGAAGTAGCCAAATTCTTGAAGAAATTGTTGGAGCATTGTCTGGATGCTGGCGAAATGAACGCGCAGCCTACGCCTTAAGGGACGTTCGGGAAAGTATCGAACTGTGTCTTGTCGTTAACAAATCCTACAAATGGTAAGTATTTGACTTACATCAGCGGTGTTGTCATCTAGTGTTCATGGCAGGTTGCTATAAAGGCCGCGCGCGACGCAGATAAAAATGTTTAGCCGCTGGCGCAGGGTGCGATGGCTAGCGCAGCAGTCCTGTTTTTTAATGCGAAGGCCCTGCGGGCCTTATCGCAGCCTGCGCCAGCGGCTAGAAGTTCGGCGTCGCAGAACAAATTCAACAAATCAGCCTCTAACCAGGCTCCAGCCCGCATAAAGCGTCTCTGAGCGGTTTAAACCCGCAGGCGTTGGTGGCATTCTGGCAGCTTGATTGCACGCGCCGCTTAACGGTCACGAGAGTCAAACCCGCTCTTACAGGAACATTCAATGAATACCGAAGGACAGACAGAACTTGTTGCTACTGAGGCTGAACCGGTTTTGGAAGAGGCGTTAGAAACGCCGCCCGTACCGGAAGCTCACGCACCTGCTGTGACTGAGGCGCCTGCGCCTGCGCACCCGACGATTGCCGTTCCTGGTCTGGATGACAGCAGCTTGTACATCCATCGCGAGCTGTCGCAACTGCAATTCAACATCCGGGTGCTGGAGCAGGCACTGGATGAGTCCTATCCGTTACTGGAGCGGTTGAAGTTCCTGCTGATTTTTTCCAGCAACCTGGACGAGTTTTTCGAAATTCGCGTTGCCGGCCTGAAAAAACAAATCACCTTCGCCCGTGAGCAAGCTGGCGCCGATGGCCTGCAGCCGCACCAAGCGCTGGCCCGGATCAGTGAGCTGGTACACGGCCACGTTGACCGCCAATACGCGATCCTCAACGACATTCTGCTGCCCGAGCTTGAAAAGCATCAGGTGCGCTTTATCCGTCGCCGTCACTGGAACACCAAGATCAAAGTGTGGGTGCGCAAGTTCTTCCGCGACGAAATTGCGCCGATCATCACCCCGATCGGTCTCGATCCGACGCACCCGTTCCCGTTGCTGGTCAACAAGAGCCTGAACTTCATCGTTGAGCTTGAAGGCATCGACGCCTTTGGCCGTGACTCTGGCCTGGCAATCATTCCGGCTCCGCGTCTGTTGCCGCGTGTTATCAAGGTGCCTGAAGACGTGGGCGGCACGGGCGACAACTACGTGTTCCTGTCGTCGATGATCCACGCCCACGCCGATGACCTGTTCCAGGGCATGAAGGTTAAGGGGTGCTACCAGTTCCGCCTGACGCGAAACGCTGACTTGGCGGTCGACACTGAAGACGTAGAAGACTTGGCCCGCGCCCTGCGTGGCGAGTTGTTCTCGCGTCGCTATGGTGATGCAGTACGTCTGGAAGTGGCAGACACCTGCCCGAAACACCTGTCCGACTACCTGCTCAAGCAGTTCAGCCTGCACGAGACCGAGTTGTACCAGGTCAACGGTCCGGTGAACCTCACTCGTCTGTTCAGCATTACAGGTCTGGACAGCCATCCGGAACTGCAATACACGCCATTTACCCCGGCGATTCCAAAGCTGTTGCAGAACAGCGAGAACATTTTCAGCGTGGTCAGCAAACAAGACATTTTGCTGCTGCACCCGTTTGAGTCGTTCACTCCGGTGGTCGATTTGCTGCGTCAGGCGGCCAAAGACCCGCATGTACTGGCCGTGCGCCAGACGCTGTACCGCAGCGGCGCCAACTCAGAAATCGTCGACGCTTTGGTGGATGCTGCGCGTAACGGCAAAGAAGTGACGGCGGTTATCGAACTGCGTGCGCGCTTTGACGAAGAATCCAACCTGCAACTGGCCAGCCGCCTGCAAGCGGCCGGTGCAGTGGTGATCTACGGCGTGGTGGGTTTCAAGACCCACGCCAAGATGATGCTGATTCTGCGCCGTGAGGCGGGCGAAATCGTGCGTTATGCGCACTTGGGTACAGGCAACTATCACGCGGGCAACGCGCGCCTGTACACCGACTACAGCTTGCTGACGTCTGATGATGCATTGTGCGAAGACGTGGGCAAGTTGTTCAGTCAGTTGATTGGCATGGGTAAAACCCTGCGCATGAAAAAGCTTCTGCATGCGCCGTTCACCCTGAAAAAAGGCATGCTCGACATGATCCAGCGCGAAACCCAGTTCGCGTTAGAGGGCAAGCCTGCGCACATCATTGCCAAGTTCAACTCGCTGACTGACCCGAAAATCATCCGCGCACTGTACAAGGCCAGCCAGTCGGGCGTGCGCATTGATTTGGTGGTGCGTGGCATGTGCTGCCTGCGTCCTGGCATTCCAGGCGTCTCGCACAATATCCACGTGCGCTCGATCATTGGCCGCTTCCTGGAACACACGCGCGTGTTCTACTTCCTCAATGGCGGCGAAGAACAGATGTTCCTGTCGAGTGCTGACTGGATGGAGCGCAACCTCGATAAACGCGTCGAGACGTGCTTCCCGGTAGAAGGCAAAAAGTTGATTCTGCGGGTCAAGAAGGAGCTGGAGTGCTACCTGACCGACAACACGCACAGCTGGAGCCTGCAACCAGACGGCCGTTACGTGCGCAACACGCCGACCGGCAACCAGAACCCGCGCAGCGTCCAGGCAACTTTGCTGGACCGCCTGAGCCTGCCTGTACTGACCGTGAGTACCGGGCCGTCGGTGTAACTCGGGAACACCGCGTGGGAGTTGCCTAAGTCTGCAATCTTTTGATCTTAAAGATCGCAGCCTGCGGCAGCTCCCACGGGTAGCGCCAAGTCTTAGGAAATAGTCAGCACAATCCCGACCCGTTCCAGCCATTGTGCTTCTTGCTCGAAGTCGGCTTGGGTCAATGGGTTTTGCTCCAGCCAGCCATCGGCGAAGATCACGTCCAAGTGGTCGCCCTCGGCGCGCAGTTTGACCTGCGACGCTTCCTGATTGCCACGGATGTGGTAGAACAAAATCGAAAAGCGCAACAGCACGCACAAGCGAATCAGCTTGATGCCATCAGCACCAAATTCGGCGAATTTGTCTTTAGGGATATTACGGCGATGACCGCGCACCAGCAGCGCGAGCATTTCCTGGTCTTCGCGTGAGAAACCGGCAAGGTCGGAGTGCTCAATCAGGTAGGCGCCGTGTTTGTGGTAGTGATAGTGGGCAATATCCAGCCCCACTTCATGCACCTTGGCTGCCCAGCCCAGCAGTTCACGCCAGACGCCGTCGTCGAGTTTCCACGACTTGGCCACTTGATCAAAGGCGCGCAGGGCTTTGCGTTCAACCCGTGCCGCTTGCTCAAGATCAACGTGGTAGCGCTCCATCAGCGAGCTGAGGGTGCGTTCGCGAACGTCTTCGTGATGATGGCGGCCCAGCAGGTCGTAGAGCACGCCTTCGCGCAGAGCTCCGTCACAGTGGTCCATGCGTTTCAATTCCAGGGCGTCAAAAATCGCCTCAAGAATGGCCAGGCCCGCCGGGAAGATCGCGCGACGGTCAGGCTTGATGCCTTCGAAGTCGATCTTGTCGGCTTCGCCCAGTTTAAACAGCTTGCGCTTGAGCCACGCCAGACCTTCGGCGTTGACTTCGCCGGTGCCATGTCCGCCTGCTTTCAGGGCCAGGCCAATCGCCCGAATGGTGCCCGAGGAGCCGATGGCTTCATCCCAGGTCAAACGGTGCAGCGCGTGCTCAATGCTCATGATCTCAAGCCGCGCAGCCGTGTAAGCCTGTGCATAGCGCGCCGGGGTGATCTTGCCGTCGCGGAAATAGCGCTGGGTAAAGCTCACGCAGCCCATTTGCAGGCTTTCGCGCAGCAGCGGTTCAAAGCGTTGGCCGATGATGAATTCAGTACTGCCACCGCCGATGTCGGCTACCAGGCGCTTGCCCGGGGTGTCGGCGAGGGTGTGCGACACGCCTAGATAAATGAGGCGTGCTTCTTCACGTCCCGAAATGACTTCCACGGTGTGACCCAGAATCTCTTCCGCGCGCACAATAAATTCGTTGCGGTTACGGGCTTCACGCAGGGCGTTAGTGCCAACGATGCGCACGGCACCCAATGGCATACCCTTGATCAACTGTGCAAAACGCTTCAGGCAATCAAGCCCACGCTGCATGGATTCTTCGTTGAGTTTGCGGTCTTCGTCGATACCGGCAGCGAGCTGCACTTTATCGCCAAGACGTTCAAGAATGCGTATTTCGCCGTTCTGGGCTTTGGCCACCACCATGTGAAAGCTGTTAGAACCCAGATCTATTGCGGCGATCAGGGATGGATTCTTGCTTTTGGATTGGGGCATGGTAGAGGGGTCTCGGTCGATAACTACGCCATCGTGCCACGATCAAACGCCCGCGCCAACGCGTGATGTCAGTTGCATTGATGTGGAGCACGTCAGAAATCACATTAGCGTGTTCCTGCCGACCCGTATTGTTTTAGCAATCTAATTTCCGTCACCAAAACCCTGTATAAGCCCCGCCTTTTAATTGCAGGCGCGAACGTGCTCGCGATCTGTAGCTCGTTAAACAGATCGCGAGCAAGCTCTCTCCCGTAGGGTCTAAACCTCAACCGTACCGATAAAATTCGCCAGCTCAGGGGTTTTCGGGTTGGCGAACAGGACTTTCGGGTCACCCACCTCATGCACTTTGCCCTGGTGCATAAACACCAGCTTGTCACCGACTTCGCGGGCGAAACGCATTTCGTGGGTGACCATGATCAGCGTCATCCCTTCGCGGGCCAACTGGCGCACCACATTGAGCACTTCGTTTACCAGTTCGGGGTCGAGCGCCGAGGTGATCTCGTCACACAGCAGCACCTTGGGTGACATGGCCAGCGCTCTGGCAATCGCCACTCGCTGTTGTTGCCCGCCGGACAGACGCTCGGGGAATGCGTCGAACTTATCGCCCAGCCCCACGCGCTCTAGCATCTCGCGCGCCAACTGTGCGGCTTTGGCCTTGGGCACTTTTTGCACCACTTGCGGGGCCAGCATGACGTTTTCACCGACACTCAAGTGCGGGAACAAATTGAACTGCTGAAACACCATGCCGACCTTCTGGCGCAGGCTGCGCAAGTCGGCGCGGGCGGCGTCCAGGTATTCGTCATCGACTTCAATCACCCCGTCATTGATGGACTCAAGGCCGTTCAAGGTTCTGAGCAGGGTGCTTTTGCCCGAGCCGCTGCGACCGATGATCGCGACCACCTGGCCTTGTTCGACGCTCAGGTCGATACCTTTAAGCACGTGATGGTCGCCGTAGTATTTATGCAGGGCGGTAACTCTAAGCAGAGGCATGCAGTCTCCTTTCCAGATAGCGCGCACTGAGCGACAAGGGGTAGCACAAGAGGAAGTAACCGAGCGCCACCAGGCCGTAGACCATAAAAGGCTCAAAGGTCGCGTTGGCCAGCATGCTGCCGGTCTTGGTCAGCTCGGTGAAGCCGATGATCGATGTGACGGCGGTGCCTTTAATCACTTGCACCGAAAACCCTACGGTGGGCGCGATGGCCACCCGAAAAGCCTGCGGAAAAATCACATAGCGCATTTGCTCCAGCGGGCTCATCGCCAGGCTGGCCGAGGCTTCCCACTGGCCATTGGCAATCGACTCGACGCAGCCGCGCCAGATCTCGGCCAGATAAGCGCTGGTAAACAGCGTCAGTGCCAGGGCTGCGGCCATCCACGGAGAAATGTCGATGCCCAGCAATGCCACGCCGAAGAAGATCAAAAACAGTTGCATCAACAGGGGCGTGCCCTGAAACAGCTCTATATAGCCGCGCGCCAGGATCCGGGCGAAGCGGCTTTTAGAAATGCGCATCAGCAATACCAGCAAGCCGATCAGGCCGCCGCCGATAAACGCGACGACTGACAGCGCAGCGGTCCACTGCAACCCCGTCAGCAAATTGCGCACGATGTCCCAGAAGGTAAAGTCCATCAGCGACTCCTGTTCAGGTAACGGCGGCCGAACGCGTTCAATAGCTGGCGAATCAGCAGGGCCATGCACAGATAAATCAGGGTAGTCAGGGCGTAGGTTTCAAATGCTCGGAAGTTGCGCGACTGAATGAAATTGGCGAAGAAGCTCAATTCTTCGGTGGCAATTTGTGAACACACCGCCGAACCCAGCATCACGATGATGATTTGGCTGCTCAGCGCCGGCCACACCTTGGCCAACGCTGGCTGCAAGACCACATGGCGAAACGCCTCAAAACGAGTCATGGCCAGGGCTGCTGCCGCTTCCAGTTGGCCTTTGGGGATGGCTTGAATACCGGCGCGAATGATTTCGGTGGAGTAAGCCCCCAGGTTAATCACCATCGCCAGCACCGAGGCCTGCCATTCACTGATATGCAGGCCCAGGCCGGGCAGGCCGAAGAAGATAAAGAACAACTGCACCAGAAACGGCGTGTTGCGAATCAACTCGACATACAGCCCAAACAGTGCGGCGAAAGGGCGGATGTTCCAGGCTCGGACCACGGCGCCAACAATCCCCAGACTCACGCCAAGCAGCGTGCCAATGGCGGTCAGTTCAAGGGTGAACAGGGCGCCGCGTAACAATAGATCACTGTTTTGCAGCACCGGTAAAAAGTCGAACTGATAAGCCATGGTTGACCCCGTTGTGCGTGATCAAAGGTCAGCTGGCAGCGGCTCTTTAAGCCATAGCAGCGCGTTCTTTTCCAGGCTGCCGTCAGCTTTGGCGGCGGCCAGAATCTGGTTCACTTTGTCCAGGAGTTCGGGTTGGCCCTTGTTTACGCCCACGTAAACCGGCGAGTCCTTGAGTTTTAGCTTCATGGTCGGGATGCGTTTGGGGTTGCGCTCACTGATGGTCACCATCACCACGTTGCCGCTGGCGATCAGGTCTACTTGGCCCGCCAGATAAGCCGCTATGGTTGAGTTGTTATCTTCGAAGCGCTTAATCGTCACGCCAGCAGGGGCCACGTTAGTCAGCTCAATGTCTTCGATGGCGCCGCGGGTCACGCTGATGGTTTTACCTTTGAGGTCATCCAGCGTCTTGATTTCTGCGTCTGGTGGGCCAAACACACCGAGGTAGAAGGGCGCATAGGCGTGGGAGAAGTCTATGACTTTCTCGCGATCAGGGTTTTTGCCGAGGCTGGAAATCACCACGTCGACTTTGCCGGTGGTCAGGTAAGGGACGCGGTTGGTGCTGTTGACGGGCGTGAGCTCAAGCTTGACCTTGAGCTGGTCGGCCAGCAGCTTTGCGGTGTCGATGTCCAGGCCGCGCGGCTTCATGTCGGGGCCCACCGAGCCGAAAGGCGGGAAGTCCTGCGGGACCGCAACCTTTAGCGTGCCGCGTGCCATGACCTCATCAAGGTCATTGGCGTGGGCCGGTGCCTGGCTCAGCATCAGGCTGGCAAACAAGGCGTATATCAGGGCGCTATAGCGTTGGGTCATGGCAACTCTCCGAAAACAAGCGGACGGTGATGTCTGCTTCCGGACAGAGCACAGGCCATGCCAACAGCCGTTGACGGGCTTGAGAGGCTGAGTTCAAAAGGCTCTTGGCGGTCTGACTGGTCTGAACAGTTCGTGGGGTTTCTGCACCTGAATCGGGCATTGGGTTCAGGGCTTGAACCCCTATGGGGCGTGACTTGCCGAGCGCTGGCAATAGCTTTACAACTACGCCTTTCTTCAGCCGATCAAGCCGATTTGTGATGAATTCAAGCGCGCGAGCTGTACCCGAAGTGGCGCTGTTAGCCATTCGTAAACTGATCGATGAGCGCGGATTTGCGCCGGGCGACGCACTGCCGTCGCAACGTGACCTGGCCGTGCAGCTCGGCGTTAGCCGAGCCTCGTTGCGTGAGGCGTTGTCGTCATTGAGTGCGCTGGGCGAAGTCAGTGTGCAGCCGGGTAAAGGTGTGTACGTGCAGTCGGTGGATGAGCCGGGGGTAATCGCTACGGCTTCAGACTGGCCCTTTGCTGCACAAGCCTGCCCACAAGACATCTTTCAACTGCGCTATGCGTTAGAGGGGTTTGCGGCGGGTTTGGCGGCAGTGAGGCTGACCCGCGATGAACTGGATGTGCTGCAAGACAATGTCGATGCCATGCGCAACGAGTTAAAGGCCGAGGATTTTGTGCAGGCGGCCCATCTGGACTTTGAGTTTCATCAGATCATTTTGCGGGCCAGCGGTAATCAGGCCATGGCGAATATTCTGATCACGCGCGCTGATATATTTCTGGAAAGTCAGAAGTTGCCCTTTATTCGGCCCGAACGAGCGATGGAAACCTGGCAAGAACACCAAAAGATCCTTCGAGCATTAGCCCGTCACGCCAGCGGGGCTGCGCACAAAGCCATGTGTGAGCATATTAGGCATGCGGCTTCGCGGACCGGGATCGCTTTTGTGACACCCGGAGCGTCATAAGAGGGCACGATACCCCGGCTCATGCACCGTCATAGTAAGAGTCAATGATGTGTCAGCTTCCTGAACGCTGAGATGACGGCTATGATGTGCTACGTTTTTGCTTACAACCACGGAGACTTCCATGAGCAGCGATCTTATTAAACACGTTAGCGACGCTAGCTTTGAGGCCGATGTTCTCAAGGCTGAAGGCGCTGTATTGGTCGACTACTGGGCTGAATGGTGTGGCCCTTGCAAGATGATCGCGCCAGTTCTGGATGAGATCGCCGAGACTTACAAAGGCAAGCTGACTGTTGCCAAGCTGAACATCGATGAGAACCAGGAAACCCCTGCCAAGCACGGCGTACGTGGTATTCCAACGTTGATGCTGTTCAAGAACGGCAACGTTGAAGCCACCAAGGTTGGTGCGCTGTCGAAGTCGCAACTGGCTGCATTCCTCGACGCTAATATCTAAGCGTTGATAAAAGCCCCGCAAAGTGCGGGGCTTTTTCATGGCTCAAGGACTAGACGCTATGAAACTCAAGTGTTACATTCGGCCCCGCACTGGTTTCTCCACTGCCCCCTGCAAGCCGTCGCCGACGCACTCCTTATCGAATTAGTACGCGATCCTGTCGCCTTCTCTGCGGCGCGGCCTCATTAAGCCAAAAGCTTAATTTCCCCCTCCATAAATGATTACGTCATTCCTATATGAACCTGACTGAACTCAAGCAAAAGCCGATTACCGAACTGCTCGAATTGGCCGAACAGATGGGCATAGAAAATATGGCCCGTTCGCGCAAGCAGGACGTGATTTTCTCCCTGCTGAAAAAGCACGCGAAAAGCGGCGAGGAAATCTCCGGTGATGGCGTGCTGGAGATCCTCCAGGACGGCTTCGGCTTCCTTCGCTCTGCTGATGCCTCTTACTTGGCCGGCCCGGACGATATCTACGTCTCGCCTAGCCAGATTCGACGTTTCAACTTGCGTACTGGCGACACCATCGTCGGCAAAATCCGCCCGCCAAAAGAAGGCGAGCGTTACTTCGCACTGCTGAAAGTCGACACGATCAACTACGATCGTCCAGAGAACGCGAAAAACAAGATTCTCTTTGAGAACTTGACCCCGCTGTTCCCGACCGTACGCATGAAGATGGAAATCGGTAACGGTTCCACCGAAGATTTGACCGGTCGTGTTATCGACCTCTGCGCCCCGATCGGTAAAGGTCAGCGCGGTCTGATCGTTGCTCCGCCAAAAGCGGGCAAGACCATCATGTTGCAGAACATCGCGTCGAACATTTCGCGTAACAACCCGGAAGTGCACTTGATCGTTCTGCTGATCGACGAGCGCCCGGAAGAAGTAACCGAAATGCAGCGCACCGTGCGCGGCGAAGTGGTTGCTTCCACGTTTGACGAGCCACCAACTCGCCACGTGCAGGTTGCTGAAATGGTGATCGAGAAGGCCAAGCGCCTGGTTGAACACAAAAAAGACGTGGTCATCCTGCTCGACTCCATCACCCGTCTGGCCCGTGCCTACAACACCGTAATTCCAAGCTCCGGCAAGGTACTGACCGGTGGTGTTGATGCTCACGCCCTTGAGAAACCCAAGCGTTTCTTCGGTGCTGCGCGAAACATCGAAGAAGGCGGCTCGCTGACCATTATCGCTACCGCACTGGTTGAAACCGGTTCGAAGATGGACGAAGTGATCTACGAAGAGTTCAAAGGCACCGGTAACATGGAATTGCCTCTGGACCGCAAAATCGCTGAAAAACGCGTCTTCCCTGCGATCAACATCAACCGCTCCGGCACCCGCCGTGAAGAGTTGCTGACCGCTGATGACGAGTTGCAACGCATGTGGATTCTGCGCAAGCTGTTGCACCCGATGGACGAAGTCGCAGCCATTGAGTTCTTGATCGACAAGCTGAAACAGACCAAGACCAACGATGAGTTCTTCCTGTCGATGAAGCGTAAGTAAATCGCCGGAAGCTAAGCAAGAGCCGGGGAAACCCGGCTTTTTGCTGTCTGACCTTTCTTGATTAGGTCTTGATTTGGGCAGCTCTCCCTTCTGAACACGCGGCTTGGGCGCTACACTCGTTGCCCCAACGCCACGGCCAACATGAGGCTCAAGCATGCAGTACCGCGACTTACGCGACTTTATCAGCGGCCTGGAAAAGCGCGGCGAACTCAAGCGCATCCAGGTTCCGGTGTCTCCCAAGCTGGAAATGACCGAAATCTGCGACCGCACTTTGCGCGCCAAAGGCCCGGCTTTACTGTTTGAAAACCCGATAGGTCACGACATCCCCGTGCTTGGCAACCTGTTCGGCACGCCTGAGCGCGTGGCCTTGGGCATGGGTGCCGAGGCGGTCAGCGAGCTGCGTGAAATCGGCAAGCTTTTGGCGTTCCTCAAAGAACCTGAGCCGCCTAAAGGCCTGAAAGACGCGTGGTCGAAGCTGCCGATTTTCCGCAAAATCATTTCCATGGCCCCGAAAGTCGTCAAAGACGCGGTGTGCCAGGAAGTCGTGATTGAAGGCGACGACGTCGACCTTGGCATGTTGCCGGTTCAGCATTGCTGGCCCGGTGACGTGGCGCCCCTGATCACGTGGGGCCTGACCGTGACCAAAGGTCCAAACAAGGACCGCCAGAACCTGGGCATATATCGCCAGCAAGTCATTGGCCGCAACAAAGTCATCATGCGCTGGCTGAGCCACCGTGGCGGCGCGCTGGACTATCGTGATTGGTGCGAAAAACACCCTGGCCAACCGTTCCCGGTATCGGTGGCGCTGGGTGCCGACCCGGCAACCATTTTGGGTGCCGTGACTCCGGTGCCAGACAGCCTGTCCGAATACGCCTTCGCAGGCCTGCTGCGCGGCAACCGTACTGAACTGGTGAAGTGCCGTGGCAATGACCTGCAAGTGCCCGCTACGGCTGAAATCATCCTTGAGGGCGTGATTCACCCCGGCGAAATGGCTCCCGAAGGTCCGTATGGCGATCACACCGGTTACTACAACGAAGTCGACAGCTTCCCGGTGTTCACCGTCGAGCGCATCACACACCGGATCAAGCCGATCTATCACAGCACCTACACCGGCCGTCCACCGGATGAGCCGGCGATTTTGGGTGTGGCACTCAACGAAGTGTTTGTGCCGATTCTGCAAAAGCAGTTCCCGGAAATCACCGACTTCTACTTGCCGCCCGAAGGCTGCTCGTACCGCATGGCCATCGTGACCATGAAAAAGCAGTACCCGGGACACGCCAAGCGCGTAATGCTGGGTGTGTGGTCGTTTTTGCGCCAATTCATGTACACCAAATTCGTTATCGTGACTGACGACGACATCAACGCTCGCGATTGGAACGACGTGATCTGGGCTATCACCACGCGCATGGACCCCAAGCGCGACACAGTGATGATCGACAACACGCCAATCGACTATCTTGATTTTGCCTCGCCGGTGTCAGGCCTTGGGTCGAAGATGGGTCTGGATGCAACCAACAAGTGGCCGGGTGAGACCACCCGTGAGTGGGGTCGGGTCATCGTCAAGGATGAAGCGGTCACTCGCCGTATCGATGACATCTGGAATCAATTAGGAATAGATTGATGCGTGTAACCTTGCAGCCTTCAGGCGCCGTGTTGGAAACCTTGCCTGGCGAGCGGATTCTGGATGCGGCGCAGCGCCTGGGCTATGAATGCCCGCAAAGCTGCCGCAATGGTAATTGCCATGTGTGTGCGGCCTTGCTGGTTGAGGGCCAGGTGGAGCAGGCGGGAGCGATACGTGACCACGGTGAGGTCTATACCTGCCTGGCGGCACCGCTTGAAGACTGTGTGGTGTTGTGGGATGGCGTGCTTGCGTTGGGAGAATTACCGGTGCGTAGTCTGGTGTGTCAGTTGGATGAATGTGTCGAGTTGGGTGGCGATGTGTGGCGGGTGCGCTTGCGTGCCCCTGCGGGTAAGGCGCCGCGTTACCACGCGGGGCAATACGTGATGCTGGAGCGTGAAAACGGCGAGAAATCGGCCTTCTCGCTGGCCAGCGCGCCGCACTCGGGGCGTGACCTTGAGCTGCATGTGCTGGTACGTGAAGACAGCGCCCGCAGCCTGATCGAACAGCTTCAGCGTAACAAAATGGTCCGCCTGGAACTGCCGTTTGGCGACACGCATTTGTCTGAATTGCCGGACGGACCGTTGGTACTGATCGCCGCGGGCACCGGCATGGCGCAGATGCACAGCCTGATCGAGCACTGCCGTGCGAAAGGTTTTGCGCACCCCGTGCATTTGTACTGGGGTGTACGTCGCCCTGAAGATTTTTACGCGCTGGAAGAGTGGGATGCCTGGGAGCAGATTCCTAACCTGTTCCTGCATAAAGTTGTGAGTGATTTGTGCGGCTGGGAAGGGCGTTGCGGGCTGTTGCATGAAGCCGTGTGCGAAGACATCAGTGACCTTAGCGCCGTCCACGTGTACGCCAGCGGTTCGCCTGCCATGATTTACGGCACCCTTGACGCCTTGGTTGAAGCAGGCATGGACGCGCACCAAATGCGCGCCGACGTGTTTGCCTACGCGCCACGGCCTTGAAGTAACCCTGTAGACGCTTTAAATCTTCGTGGGGGCGGGCGGGCTTGCCCGCGATGGAATCGACGCGGTTTTCCCGATAAATCGCATCGCCTGCATCGCTGGCAAGCCAGGCTGCCACGAAATCAGAAACGCAGCCCCGTGGTAATCATTGCGGCATTGAAACCGAGCAGCACCAGCTCGGCGGCCACAGGGCCGTAATGAGTCCCCACCGAGGGGATAATCACTGGGGCCACGCCGAAGCGGTTGAGTGGGATCTTGTCCTGATATTTGCCGTGGTAGCCTTCCAGCAGCCCTGCCGTCAACTTTAAATACACCGGATAAGTGTCGCTATCAAAGCGTTTACCTGCATAGGCGTAATACGCGCGTTGGCGAAATGAGTTGCGAAAAGTGGCGCCGCCCACTAACCAACCAGAGCCATCATTGCGCTCAATGCCGATAAGGTCTTGATTGTTGTTGTGATCAGGATCTGGGGAAAAATGCCGTGTATAGACACTGGTTTGCAAGTACCAGAAGCCTTCATCTTTATTTTGTTGCGTGTTGTCCTGTGCCATCGCTGAGCTGGCTTGAGCCAATAACAGCAGACCGCAGATCCCGAAGCATTTCATTAATGGGCCTCTGTTGTCAGGGTAAAGCGCGTAGGGCGAACGACTATACAGACCTGTTTCTGTTAGTCGGCTGAACCAAATCTTGTTATAGCACTGAGTTTAGACATGAGTACCCAGTCGTCTGCCATACGTCTTGCAGCACGGGCCATTTCATTTTTAGTGCTATAAGATTCTTGACGTTATTTTTTAGTTTGCAGCATGTAATGCCTGTAGGACTCCATGCCTTCTTTGATAACTACTCCCGAATCTGTTTGTTTAAACGTGTCTTATCCTCCGCGACTCGATCTTGGGGCGCCCCTGACCCCTGAGCAACTCAAACAATCCTTGCAAGCCACCATGGCGTGCCATCAAGGCGGCCCAGTCTGGTTGTTCGCTTATGGCTCGTTGATTTGGCGCCCTGAGTGTTCAGCGGTTGAGCGCGTGCGTGGTCGGGTCTATGGCTATCATCGCGGGCTGTATTTGTGGTCCCACGAGCACCGCGGCACCCCGCAATTGCCGGGTCTGGTATTTGGACTTGATCGGGGTGGTTCGTGCAGCGGCTTTGCGTATCGCCTGCCCGAAGACAACCTTGAAGCAGCGCTCAATGCTTTGTGGCTGCGTGAAATGCCCGTCCCCTCCTATCGGCCGCACTGGCTGACTTGCCGACTCGAAGACGGTAGCCAGGTTCAAGCGTTGGGTTTTGTACTGGAAAGGCATCTGCCCAGCTATGCGGGCAACCTGCCCGACGGCGTACTCAGCCAGGTGTTGGCCAGCGCCAGCGGGCGTTACGGGACCACCCGTGATTACGTCGAACAGACCGTCAGCGCCCTGCGAAACCACGCCATGCCAGACCGCAACCTGGAAGCGCGGCTCAAGCGCTGCGCATCGAGTCAGTAAAGCCGGCAGACCTACGGCTTTTCACACGCTGGCCGATAACGGTAGAGAGACGCGCGAGCTGCCCCGTATGCTTGCCGCCAAACCGGACAAAGGAGCGAATTGTGAAAGCGTGGATCGTATTGATGCTGGCTCTGGCCATGCCAATGATGGCGACGGCTGAAGAAGCCGAAGATAGCGCGGCAAAGGTCAGCTACATCACCTTGAGCCCACCGTTTGTGGGTAATTATGGCCTGGACGGCAGCGCGAAGCTCAAAGTCTACAAGGCGGATATTTCATTGCGTGTGACGGGAGCCGAAGCGGTCAAAGCCGTTAAAGCCAATGATGCGTTGATCCGTAACCAATTGGTGAGCTTGTTTACCCAGCAAACCAGCGAAAGCCTGGGCAGCGTCGAGGCCAAAGAAAAGCTGCGCCAAGAAGCCCTGAAGCAAGTCCAGCAAGTGATGAACGACGAGACTGGCAAGCCGATGGTGGAAGACGTGCTGTTCAACAATTTGATTGTTCAGTAAACACACAGCCTTCGTGCCTCGGCAGCGTCTACTGGGTTTCGCAGGGTGTGGTTTACGATGCCAAACTCTTGCGGAACCGCGCCAGCGCGACGGTAAAGAACACCAGCCCGATGGCCGCCAGTGCCAACAAGTCCGGCCACACCACTTCAACCCCTGCACCCCTAAATAGAATGGCCGCGCTCAAGCTTACAAAGTGAGTTGAGGGCGAGCATTGCATTACCCATTGCAGCCATTCGGGCATGCTGTCCAGCGGTGTGCTGCCGCCTGAGAGTAAGAGCATCGGAATGATCACCGGAATCGCCAACAGGCCAAACTGCGGCGTTGAGCGTGCCAGCGTCGCGAGGAAGATCCCCAGCGCCGTACTGGCAAACAAGTACAGGGCGGTGACCATCAAAAACAGCGTCAAGGAACCGGCCAGCGGTACGCCGAGCGCCCATTTGACGATGACTTCCAGCGATACCCAGGTGCACAGCACGACCACCAGCATGTTGCTCCAGATTTTCGCGAGCATGATTTCCAGTGCCGTGAGCGGCAGGACCAACAAGTGGTCGAGGGTGCCGTGCTCGCGTTCACGCAGCAGTGCGGTCCCCGTCAGCACGATGGCCAAAATGGTGATGTTGTTGACGATCTGGATCACCGCCAAAAACCAGCCGCCTTCCAGGTTCGGGTTGAACAGCGCTCGGCTGCTGACCAGTGCTGGCGCTTTTGCAGCTGCGCCGCCTTGCCCGGCATAATCGAGCAATTCACGCTGGAAAATCTGCCCGATATACCCCGCCCCCATAAAAGCCTGGCTCATGGCGGTGGCGTCGACGTTGACCTGCACAGCGGGTTCGCGTCCTGCCAGTAAGTCAGCCTGGAAATTAGCCGGCACGTTGATCACGAACGTGTACTCGCCGTTGTCCATGGCCTGATCCAGTTGGTCATAGGGCAAGGTTTGCGGGGTTTTAAACTCCGGCGGCAGCAGTGATTCGCTGAGTTTGCGCGACAGGGCGCTGTGGTCTTCATCAATGATGGCGACGCTGGCATTGTGCACGCCAATGATGGAGCCCGCCGCTGGCATGTAAATCGCCACCGTAAAGGCGTACAGCAAAAACAGCAGCAGCACGCTGTCGTGGCGCAAGCTGGTGAGCTCTTTGAGACCCAGACGCAGGATGTGCGAGAGCTTATGCATCAGACCTCCTGCTTCTTGAGCATGATCAGGCTCAGGCCAGTGAAGGCGATGAAGAATCCGAACAGCGCCAGGCATTGTGGCCACAACTGGCGCAGGTCCAACGCTTTGGTGAAGGTGCCCACGGCAATGTCGAGGAAGTGCCCGGCCGGGAACAGCATGCCCATCAATGCCGCAGAGCCTTCGAGCGATGAGCGCGGAACAATCAGCCCCGAGAACTGAATGGTCGGCAGGCTGGTGATGATCATGGTGCCCAAAATGGCCGCGATCTGGGTGCGGGTGAACGCGGAAATCAGCAGGCCCATGCTGGTGGTCGACAGCACATACAGCACGCCCCCCAATGCCAGCGTGAGGCCGCTGCCTTTGAACGGCACGCCAAACAGCCAGCGGTTCATGGCCACCAGCAAAGCCAGGTTGACCAGGCTGACAGCCAGATAGGGTGCCTGTTTGCCCAGTAAAAATTCCAGCCGGGTCAGCGGGGTGGCGTAGAAGTTGGTGATCGACCCCAACTCCTTTTCACGCACGATGCCTAGGGCGGTGAGCATCGCCGGGATAAACGCGAGAATCAGCGCCATCACGCCGGGGCCGATGGCATTCACGCTGATCACGTCCTGGTTGTAGCGAAAGCGGGTTTCGAGCTTGGCGGCGGCTTGTTTGTTCTGTGCCAGGCTGCTCAGGGCACTCAACTGCTCAAGGTTGGCTTGATGCACGGCCTGCACATAGCTGCGGCTGGTCTCTGCGCGAAATGGCATGCCGCCATCAAGCCAGGCCGCGACGGTGGGCTGACGTCCGGCATACAAATCACGGCCAAAGCCCGGGGGGATCTCCAGTGCGATTTTGATTTCAGAACGCTGCAGGCGTTTGTGTAATTCATCGGCGCTTTGGATCGGCGCGTGCTCTTCGAAGTAACGTGAACTGCGAAAGGCTTCAAGGTAGGCCCGGCTTTGCGGGCTTTGGTCTTGGTCGTACACGGCAAAGGCGAGATTTTCGACATCCAGAGAAATGCCGTAGCCAAAAATAATCATCATGAACACTGCGCCTAAAAGGGCGAAGGCCATGCGCACCTTGTCGCGTAACAGCTCTTTGGATTCACGGCTGGCCACCGCGATCAATCGAGACAGACTAAAACCGCTTTTACTTGGCGGCGGTGGGGCGTTTGCTACCGGTGTGGCGACGGTTTCAGGAGAAGGGGGGGCGCCCTGATCGTTTTGCGCCTGCTCCAGACAGGTCACGAACGCCGCCTCCAGCGTGTCGCCCTTGAATTGTTGTTGCAGCGCATCGGGCGTGTCGCAGGCCAAGACTTTGCCCGCGTGCATCAGCGAGATGCGGTCGCAGCGCTGGGCTTCGTTCATGAAGTGGGTCGACAGAAAGATCGTCACCCCTTGGTCCCGCGACAGTTCGATCAACAGCCGCCAAAAGTCATCGCGCGCCGCCGGGTCGACGCCCGAAGTGGGTTCGTCGAGGATCAGCACTTCGGGGCGATGCAGCACTGCCACCGCCAATGACAAGCGCTGGCGCAAGCCCAGCGGCAATTCACCGGACTGCTGCTCGGCCACGTCACCCAGGTCAAAGCGCTTGATCAGCTCCTCGATACGCGCCTGGCTGTCCTCTTTGGGCAGGTCAAATAATTGCGCGTGCAATACCAGGTTTTGCCGAACGCTTAACTCGCCGTACAGCGAGAAGCTTTGCGACATAAAGCCGACGCGTTTGCGGGTGGCCAGGTCTTTGGCGTTCACCGGGTTGCCCAGCAGTGTGGCGCTGCCCTCGGTGGCTGGCATCAAACCGGTCAGCACTTTCATGGTGGTGGTTTTGCCGCAGCCGTTGGAGCCCAAAAAGCCGAAAATCTCGCCCCGGCCAATGGCAAAGCTGACCTTGTTCACGGCCGTGAAATCGCCAAATTTAAGTGTCAGGTCGTGGGCTTCAATGGCGATGTCGCTGTTATCGCTGGTGCGGGGCGGGATCACCAGCGGCTCGTTACTGTGGCCGGTGTCGCCCTGAAAGTGGGTAAAGGCTTCATCCAGCTTGCCGTTGGGAGTGACGGCGGCCAGTTCCTGGCTTAACCCGGCAGCAATCAACTTGCCGCGGTCGAGCATCAGGCAGTGTTCAAATTGCTCGGCCTCTTCCATGTAGGCCGTGGCCACCAGCAGCGTCAGTTGCGGGCGCTGGCTGCGGACGTCGTCCACCAGCTCCCAGAAGCGCCGCCGTGACAGCGGGTCAACGCCGGTGGTGGGCTCGTCGAGAATCAGCAAGTCAGGTTCGTGGATCAGCGCACAACACAGCCCAAGCTTTTGCTTCATGCCGCCCGACAGCTTGCCCGCCGGGCGCTGCGCGAAACGCTCCAGGTCGGTGGCCTTGAGCAACTGCTCCATACGCTGTTCGCAGTCGGCTTTGGACAGACCGAACAGGGTGCCGAAAAACCGGATGTTTTCGCTGATCGACAATTCGGGGTAGAGGTTGCCGCCCAAGCCTTGGGGCATAAAGGCAATCAGCGGGTACAGCGTGTTGCGATGGTGGCGGTTATCAATCGGGCCGCCGAGCACTTCAAGCGTGCCTTGTTGAAGTTTTTTGACCCCGGCAATCAGCCCGAGCAGGCTTGACTTTCCGGCGCCATCCGGACCAATCAAGCCGCAGCGCGTACCTTTGGGCAGGCTGAACGCAATGTCGATCAGCGCCAGTTGTTTGCCATACCGGTGGCTGATGCCACTGGCGTTGAGCGCCAGATCGCTCATTGCAGATTAGCCGGCCAGTCCACATCGGCGGTTCGCACATAACCGGCTCCCGGCATCCCCGGCTTGGCTTGTGGCACAGCCGCCGGGTCGGTCAGGCGCAGCTTGACGCGAAACACCAACTTTTGCCGCTCGTCACGGGTTTCTACTTCTTTGGGAGTGAACTGCGATTTGGCCGCAACAAATGAGATTTTTGCCGGCAGTGGTGTATCGGGCAGGGCGTCGAGCACGATGCGCGCCTGCGCACCGACCGTCAGTTTGCCAACCACTGAGGCAGGCAAGTACAGGTTCATGTATTGGTCGCCGGGGTCGATCATCATAAAGACCCGGCCACCAGAGCCCAGCACTTCACCCGGCTCAGCCAAGCGCAGTTGTATGATCCCGTTGATAGGTGCTCGCAGGCTGCTGTCTTCGATTTCGCTGGTGAGTTGCGCGACCTGTGCCTGGCTGGAAACAATGGCCGCTTTGGCGGCAGCCACTTGTGCCTGAGCTGCGGTCACGGCTGCATTGCGGGTGTCGAATTGTGCCTGTTGCTGATCGACTTGCTGGCCGCTGGCAAAACCGCGCTGTGACAGTTGGCGGGTGCGTTTTAGCTCTTGGCTGGCCAGCAGTTTTTCACTTTGGCGCAATTGCACATTCGCCTCGTTGGCGGCCATCGCCTGGCGGGCGCGTTGCACTTCAGCTTCTGCTTGGGCGCGGCTGGCTTCCAGGGTGCGGGTGTCCATGCGGGCCAAGAGTTGGCCCTTGGTCACGCGATCGCCTTCGTCGACCAGCACCTCGGCCAGGCGGCCAGGGATCTTGGCGGCGATCTGGACTTCTGTGGACTCAAGTCGACCATTACCCATACTGATCCCTTCGGGGAGACGGTCATGCTGGGATTTCCAGTAACCAAATCCGCCTGCCGCGACCAGCAGGATAGCCAACGGGATAACGAAATAATGGGAAATGCGATGGTTCTTCGACATGCCGACATCCTGGTCACAGAGCACTCTATCTTGACCGTTTCAAGGCGCAGGGCACTTGATACCAGTCAAAGGAAGACCAGAGCGTAGACGCTAATACTGAATGTTGCCTGTAGCCGCTGCCGCAGGCTGCGATGGAGTGCGTAGCAGCCTTAAGATTTTGAAGGCCCTTCGGTCCTTAACGCAGCCAGCGGCAGCGGCTACAGGCAGGCTTATAGCAAACCCATCACCACCGCCCATTCTTCAGCGGTCACGGGCATGACTGACAAGCGACTGCCTTTTTGCACCAGCGGCATTTGAGCCAATGCGCTTTGTTGTTTCAGGTAGTCGAGCTTGATGACGGTGGGAAAGGTTTGCACGTGCGCCACTTGCAGTGCACTCCACGGATTTTTCTCGGCGCTGGCCTTGGGGTCGAAATAATGGCTTTCAGGGTCGAGCGCGGTCGGGTCCGGGTAGGCGGCCTGAATGATGCGGCCAACCCCGGCAATGCCCGGCTGGGGGCAACTGGAGTGATAAAAGAAGAACTCATCGCCCACCGCCATGGCACGCATGAAGTTGCGCGCCTGATAGTTGCGAACACCGTCCCAGCGCGCTTCGCCCACCTTCTGCAAATCCTTGATCGAGAACTCGTCAGGCTCGGATTTCATCAACCAATAGGCCATTTTTTTTTACTCCTGAAACATGACGTGGTTATTTTGTCGGGCAACATTTTGATAAACCGACAGTCGGTTGAAACCAGCGTTTGCGTGTCCGTTCGTGTTGCCTCAGAATGCCGGGCTTTTAAGCTTGACGCTGCTGCACGGCCTATAACAAAAACCGTTGCTGTCATCGTGTTGATTTGCTTGAAGGGGGGCAATCGATGAAACGCAAACCGGATTTACTGTGGGTTTTGGTTATTTTGTTCGGTTTGGGCGTGGTTACAACGGGTTATGCGCAAAGCCTCTGGTCAAACTCCAGCGATGCGCCGATTGAACTGGCACAACAGCAAGTACAACCCTTTAAACGCTAAGTGTTTATGAACTCAGGCATCGCTTCAACAGTGATGCCTTGGTACTCAGTGGGCGACGTACCACTGTTTGTCCGAGACCGTGCCGTGTAACCCAACATCCCAACTGGCTTGCGCCAGACTCTCGACTTTTTGACATTCATGGGCCAGCCCCAGCAGCGTCGGTTTGCGCCAGCTTTGGCGCCGCGCCTGATACGCCAGACTGCGGTCATAAAAGCCGCCGCCCATACCAAGCCGGCCACCGGTCGCATCAAATCCCACCAACGGCAACAACACCAGGTCGAGTGCCCAGACCTTGCGTTGACGCGCGCGGTTGATGCGTGGCTCAAGAATACGGAAGCGGTTGGGGATCAGCTTTTCGCCCGGGGCAATACGCTGGAACACCATCTTGGTTCTGGGCCAGGCACTGAGCACCGGCAGGTAGGTGATCTTGCCCCTACGCTGAGCTTCACGCAGCAGCAGGCGCGGATCGATTTCACCGTCCGTGGGCAGATACAACGAAATGTGCTTGGCGCGGCGAAACAGCGGGTGTTGCGCTAATTGGCGATACAGGCCACGAGCTGCCTGGCGTTGCTCGCTGGGCGACAATTCGCGGCGGGCCTTGCGCAGCAGTCGGCGAAGTTGCGGGCGGGTAGGCGTCGCAGGTTCGGTCATGATGGCATGCTGTTCGAGATCGAGCTCACCGGGCGGTTGGCTCGTAGAAAGCCAATGCCAGCAGAAAGAGACTGGCATTGCGCTAGAAAATCAGGCTCCCCGACGTACCGCTGTCGGCTTGGCCCTTGAACCCGAAAGTTCAAGGTGGAAGTTGCAGTAGACCTTAAGGCTTTCCGTCTAGCGGACATGCACACCGGTCCAACGTGCAAGCTCCAGGGTAGTGCGAATCGGCTCAGGGACATCGCTAACTGGCGAATACTCCAGGGAGTGGCGCGAGTATACCCCAAAGAAACGTTTTGAATCAGCTTTGACGTTCGTTCGGATCAGTGGCGAGCACCAAATCGACTCGATCCAGCAGGTCGCGCACTTGTTCGCGCGTCGCGTTGCTGGTCTGTACCTCAGGCACTTCCTGCTTGTGCAGCAGGTCGTGGGTAATGTTTAGGGCAGCCATCACGGCGATGCGGTCGGCACCAATCACTTTGCCGCTGCTGCGAATTTCGCGCATTTTGCCGTCCAGATAACGGGCGGCGCTCACCAGGTTGGCGCGTTCTTCCTGGGGACACATGATCGAATACTCTTTATCGAGGATGTGTACGGTGACGCTACTGCTTGTACTCATGAGTCTTGCTCCAGGGCTTTGAGACGCGAAATCATCGATTCCACCTTGTGCCGGGCGATTTCGTTTTTTTCAATGAGGTGCGCGCGTTCCTCGCGCCAAGTCTTTTCCTGAGCTACTAAGAGTCCGTTTTGACGTTTAAGTTGCTCGACTCGCGTAATCAGCAACTCGAGTCTAGCCATCAGTGCATGCAGGTCGGTGTCTTCCATTGTGTCCTACTGTGTATTTTCTGATGGATGGCGACTGTCAACCGAGTTGACGCCTCGATGGTCTAGCCCGTCTGCCGATGCTAGGATACAAGGCCTCCATTCTAGACATAGCGCCGCTTGGCGCCTAGCTGACCATGCCTATTCAGAACTCTCCGTATCAAGCCTTTGCCACCCTGCTGACTACCAGCGGCCATCATGTTTCGCCTGCAGAATTGCATGGCCTGTTGTTGGGCCGCAGCGCTGCTGGCGCTGGCTTCGACCACGATGGCTGGTTAGCTGACGCGGCCGAGCTGTTCCAAAGCGAAAATGAAATCAGCGACAACGTACGCAATGCCTTGATCGGTTTGCAAGAAATGGTCAAAGGCGAGCTGACCGGCGATGACATGACGGTCGTGCTGCTGTTGCCAACCGATGACGCGCCGCTGACCGAGCGTGCCATTGCGCTGGGCCAATGGTGCCAGGGCTTTCTGGCCGGTTTTGGCCTGAACTATCGCGACAATGCCTTGAGCACTGAAGGCAAAGAAGTCCTGCAAGACCTGGCGGCGATTTCCCAGGTGCAAGACGCCTTGGAAGAGTCCGATGATGGTGAAAGTGACTACATGGAAGTGATGGAATACCTGCGCGTTGCGCCGCTGTTGTTGTTCACAGAAACAAAAAAACCTGTTGAACCAGCACCTGCCAAGCCTTCGTTGCACTGATTGACCCTCAAGAAGGAACCCGTCTGCCCATGATCCATATCCCGAAAGCGGAATACACACGTCGCCGCAAGGCACTCATGGCGCAGATGGAGCCCAACAGCATTGCGATCCTGCCTGCAGCCGCAGTGGCCATTCGCAATCGCGACGTCGAATATGTGTACCGCCAGGACAGCAACTTTCAGTACCTGAGCGGTTTTCCCGAGCCGCAGGCGGTGATCGTCTTGATCCCCGGCCGTGTGCATGGTGAGTACGTGCTGTTTTGTCGTGAACGCAATGCCGAGCGTGAGCTCTGGGATGGCTTGCGTGCCGGGCAAGAAGGCGCGATCTGCGACTTTGGTGCAGACGATGCCTTCCCGATTACCGACATCGACGACATCCTGCCGGGGCTGATTGAAGGCCGTGACCGGGTGTACTCGGCGATGGGCAACAACCCTGAGTTCGACCGTCATCTCATGGAGTGGATCAACACCATTCGTTCCAAGGCCAGCCTCGGCGCCCAGCCGCCAAACGAATTCGTTGCTCTTGATCATCTGCTGCATGACATGCGCCTGTATAAATCGGCGGCAGAGATCAAGGTCATGCGCCACGCGGCGCAAATATCAGCGCGTGCGCATATCCGTGCGATGCAGGCCAGCCACGCCGGGCTGCACGAATACAGCCTGGAGGCCGAACTGGATTACGAATTTCGCAAAAGCGGGGCCAAAATGCCTGCCTATGGCTCAATCGTCGCCTCGGGTGATAACAGCTGCATTCTGCACTATCAGGAAAACGACGCCGTGCTCAAAGACGGCGATCTGGTCTTGATTGATGCGGGGTGTGAAATAGACTGCTATGCCAGTGACATCAGCCGTACCTTCCCCGTGAGCGGCAAGTTCTCCTCAGAGCAAAAAGCCATTTACGAATTGGTGCTGGCGGCGCAAGAAGCCGCTTTTACCGAAATCGCGCCCAATAAACACTGGAACCAGGCTCACGAAATCACCGTTCAGGTGATCACTGCCGGGCTGGTTGAGCTGGGGCTGCTGCAGGGTGACGTCGACGAACTGATCGCCAGCGAAGCCTATAAACCCTTCTACATGCACCGTGCTGGCCATTGGCTGGGGCTGGATGTGCATGACGTTGGTGAATACAAAGTCGGCGGTGAGTGGCGCGTGCTGGAACCTGGCATGACGCTGACCGTCGAGCCCGGCATCTACATCAGCCCGAACAACCTGCACGTCGCTAAAAAATGGCGCGGTATTGGCGTGCGCATTGAGGACGATGTGCTGGTCACCAAGAACGGTTGTGAGATTTTGACCGGCGACGTGCCGAAAACGGTCGCCGACATTGAAGCCTTGATGGCAGCAGCACGAGCGAACGCGGCATGAGTCGAATCAATCTGGCGATCATCGGTGGCGGTCTGGTCGGCGCGAGCCTGGCGCTGGCATTACAGGCCGGTGCCAAGGCGCGGGGGTGGAAGATCGTCCTGATCGAACCTTTTGCGCCCGGCAACACCTATCAGCCGAGCTACGATGCTCGTTCGTCGGCACTGAGCTATGGCGCCCGGCTTATTTATGAGCGTCTGGGTGTGTGGCAAGCGATTGCCGAGCGGGGCGAGCCGATCAAGGACATTCACGTGTCCGACCGTGGGCGTTTCTCCACGGCACGATTGTCGGCCAGCGAGGAGGGCGTGCCCGCACTGGGTTATGTGGTCGAAAACGCCTGGCTTGGGCAATGCCTGTGGAAAGGTCTGGACCCGGATGTGATCAGCTGGCGTTGCCCGGCTGAAGTTATCCACATGCAGCCGATTGAGGCGGGTTATCGCCTGACCCTCAATGATGAAACCACGCTCGATTGCGACCTGGCGATATTGGCCGATGGCGGACGCTCCGGATTGCGCGAGCAGTTGGGCATCCATGTGAGCAAACGGCCTTACGATCAAAGCGCATTAATCGCCAATGTCACCACCAGCCAGGCCCATGACGGCATGGCCTTCGAGCGCTTTACCGACGAAGGGCCGATGGCTTTGTTGCCGCTGCCTGATAACCGTTGTGCGCTGGTCTGGACTCGCCTCGGCATGGACGCCCAGCGTCTTGCGGCTTTGGATGAACGCAGCTTTCTCAGCGAGTTGCAGGGCGTGTTCGGCTATCGCCTCGGTACCTTCAAGCAGGTGGGCGCTCGGCACTTGTACCCACTTACGTTGATTGAAGCCCAAGAGCAGGTACGCCCGCATCTGGTGGTGTTGGGGAACGCGGCGCACAGCTTGCACCCGATTGCCGGTCAGGGTTTCAACCTGTCCCTGCGTGACGCCCAAGCCTTGGCCGATGCCTTGCTCTCGAGCAACAAAAAGCCCGGCGATCTGGCCACGCTGCTCAGTTATCAACAGCGTCAGCAAGTGGATCAACACCTGACGATTGGTTTTTCGGATCAAGTGACCCGGCTCTTTGGCAGTGATCAAACGTTGATTTCGTTTGGCCGCAACGTGGGCTTGCTGGGCCTCGATTTATTGCCTGCGGCCAAGCGCTGGTTTGCCCGTCAGGCCATGGGCCTGGGCACGCGCGCAGACAGCTGATAGCGGCCGGGACGTATTGTCGTCCCGTGTCGATCCATTTTTTAAATGCGGCCCTGGCCGCTAGCGAGACAGGCTTAAAGCATGGAAATGCGCGCAGATCTATTGGTTGTCGGGGCCGGAATGGTCGGAAGCGCCTTGGCGCTGGCGCTCAAAGACAGTGGGCTGAACATTCTGCTGCTCGACGGCAGCCCGCTCAGTGTCAAACCCTTTACCGTCCAGGATCCGTTTGAACCTCGGGTCAGCGCCTTGTCGGCCGCCAGCCAACGTATTCTGCAACGCCTCGGCGCTTGGGACGGCATCCGTTCGCGGCGTATCAGCCCGTATTCGCACATGCACGTGTGGGACGGCAGCGGCACCGGGCACATCCATTTCTCGGCGGCCAGCGTGCATGCCGAAGTGCTGGGTCACATCGTTGAAAATCGCGTGGTGCAGGACGCCTTGCTGGAGTGCTTGCAAGGCACCGATACCCAGATGCTGGCCAACGCGCGTCTGGAACAAATGCGCCGCTCGGGTGACGACTGGCTGCTGACCCTGGCGGATGGCCGTACGTTGCGTGCACCGCTGGTGATTGCAGCCGACGGCGCCAACTCAGCAGTGCGCCGCCTGACCGGCTGTGAGACCCGCGAGTGGGATTATCAGCATCATGCCATCGTCACGAGCGTGCGTTGCGCGCAGGCGCATCTGCAGACCGCCTGGCAGCGTTTTACCGATCACGGGCCGCTGGCGTTTCTACCGCTGGAGCGTGAAGGGCAGCAAGACTGGTGTTCCATCGTCTGGTCGACCACTCCGGAGCAAGCTGAGAAGTTGATGGCGCTGGATGACGAGGCATTTTGCCGCGAGCTGGAATTCGCCTTTGAAGGCCGTTTGGGCGACGTGCTCAGTGCCGACCCTCGCGTGCGCGTGCCACTGCGTCAACGTCACGCCAAACGTTACGTGGCTGAAGGTCTGGCATTGATCGGCGATGCGGCGCACACCATTCACCCGTTGGCGGGGCAGGGTGTGAACCTGGGCTTGCTCGATGCGGCGGTGTTGGCCGATGTGTTGCTGCACGCGACTGACCGCGGCGAGCGCTTGGCCGATGTGCGGGTACTGAGCCGTTTTGAACGGCGCCGCATGCCCCATAACCTGGCGCTGATGGCGGCAATGGAGGGCTTTGAGCGATTGTTCCAGTCCGACTCGCTGACAGCGCGATGGGTGCGCAACACCGGCTTGAAATGGGTCAACCAAATGCCCGAAGCCAAAGCGCTGTTTGTGCGCCAGGCGCTGGGCCTCACCGGCGATCTGCCGCCGCTGGCCAAGGCTTGAATATCTGTAGCCGCAGCCTATGGCAGCGGCGACAGGTTTATTTTTTCGTAACCTGCAACATCTGGTAACGCCTCCGGGGCGAGTTCGGTTGAGATGGCAAATGTGATTCACTACCATTTACGCCCGATTCGCATTAGAGAGACCGCCCTCCATGCTGGTACCCAAGCGTCTACTGACTGCCCTGGCCCTTACCCTGTTCGGGAGCAGCGTTTTTGCTGCCGATGAAGTGGTGGTTTATTCCTCGCGTATCGACGAACTGATCAAGCCGGTTTTTGACGCCTATACCGCTAAAACCGGGGTTAAGGTCAAGTTCATCACCGACAAGGAAGCGCCGCTCATGCAGCGCATCAAGGCGGAAGGGCAAAACGCCACAGCCGACCTGTTGCTGACCGTGGATGCGGGGAACCTGTGGCAAGCCGAGCAAATGGGCATCTTGCAGCCGCTCAAGTCTGATGTGATCGATAAAAACATCCCGCCGCAATACCGCTCCTCTTCCCACGAGTGGACAGGCCTGAGCCTGCGCGCACGTACCATTGCGTACGCCACTGACCGCGTTAAGCCAGACGAGTTGTCGACCTACGAAGCGCTGGCTGACAAGAAGTGGGAAGGCCGCTTGTGCCTGCGCACGGCGAAGAAGGTCTACAACCAGTCGCTGACCGCCACCATGATCGAAGTGAATGGCCCGCAAAAAACCGAAGAAATTCTCAAGGGCTGGGTGAACAACCTGTCCACTGACGTGTTCTCCGATGACATCGCGGTGCTTGAAGCGATCAATGCCGGGCAGTGTGACGTGGGCATCGTCAACACCTACTACTACGGCCGCCTGCACAAGCAGAAGCCGGATCTGGCAGTCAAACTGTTCTGGCCGAACCAGGCCGATCGTGGTGTTCACGTCAACTTGTCGGGCATCGGCCTGACCCAATACGCCCCGCACCCTGAAGCCGCCAAAGCGCTGGTGGAGTGGATGACCACCCCTGAAGCCCAGGCGATTTTTGCCGGCACTAACCAAGAGTTTCCGGCCAACCCAAGCGTTGCGCCGTCTGCCGAAGTGGCCAGTTGGGGTGACTTCAAAGCCGACGAATTGCCGGTTGAAGTCGCAGGCAAGCGCCAGGCTGAAGCGATCCGCATGATGGACCGTGCCGGCTGGAACTGATAAAAACACCACGCATTGCTTTTTTAGCCGCTGCCGCAGATTGCGATAAGGGCCGCAGGACCTTTGTGCTTGAAAGAGCGGGGCCGCTGCGCAACCCATCGCAGCCTGCGCCAGCGGCTACATAGTTTCTGTATCACTGCACCCGCTTTCCGAGAGTTTTTCGTGGCCCATCCTGCCCAACGCCGCTGGTATCCGCTGGTCTTTGTCATTGCCGCTCTGGTGCTGTTGCCGCTGAGCGTTTTGCTGCTGTCCTGGCAAAGTATCGATGCCCAGATATGGAGTCACCTGTGGGACACGCAGATGCCCCGTCTGCTGGGCAATACACTGACGCTGATCGTCGGCGTCGGCGTCGGTGTGACACTGCTCGGGGTCAGTCTGGCGTGGCTCACCAGCCTTTGCGAATTCCCCGGCAGGCGCTGGCTGGATTGGGCGCTGATGCTACCGTTTGCGATTCCAGCCTATGTGCTGGCGTTTGTTTTTGTTGGCCTGCTGGACTTTGCCGGGCCGGTGCAAACCCTGCTGCGGGAATGGCTTGGTATGGGCCTGCGACTGCCGCGCGTACGCTCGACTGGCGGCGTGATCATCGTGCTGATTCTGGTGTTTTACCCCTACGTGTACTTGCTGGCGCGCACCGCCTTTTTGGCGCAAGGCAAAGGCCTGATGGAAGCTGCCCGCGTGCTGGGTCAAAGCCCGTGGCAGGCTTTTTGGCGTGTCGCATTGCCCATGGCCCGCCCGGCCATCGGCGCCGGTGTTGCACTGGCACTCATGGAAACACTGGCTGATTTTGGCGCCGTGTCGGTGTTCAACTTCGACACCTTCACCACCGCGATCTACAAAACCTGGTACGGCTTTTTCAGCCTGTCGACTGCCGCTCAGTTAGCGAGCTTGTTGTTGCTGGTGGTGATGCTCGTGCTCTACGGCGAGCGTCGGGCCCGCGGTGCCAGCCGTGCCAGCAACGAGCGGCCGCGAGTCAAGGCCTTGTATCACTTGCGTGGCCCCCAGGCGTGGCTGGCCAGCGGCTGGTGCCTGCTGGTGTTTGCCTGTGCGTTCGTTATTCCGATGCTGCAACTGGTGGTGTGGTTCTGGCAGCGTGGGCGTTTTGATCTGGATGAGCGTTACGCCGGGTTAATTCTGCACACCCTGTATTTGGGCAGCATGGCCGCGCTGATCACCGTGTGTGTGGCGCTGGTGCTGGCGTTTGCTCGACGTCAGGCGCCGACGCCAGCGATCCGCGCCGGGGTCAGCCTGGCCAACCTCGGCTACGCCTTGCCGGGCTCGGTGTTGGCGGTGTCGATCATGCTGGCTTTCAGCTATCTGGACCGCGAACTGGTGATCCCCTTGTCGGGTTGGTTGGGTGGTGCGGGCAAGCCGCTTTTGCTGGGTAGCTTGTCAGCCCTGTTGCTGGCGTATTTGGTGCGCTTTATCGCAGTGGCTTACGGCCCATTGGAAAATAGCCTGGCGCGCATTCGGCCTTCCTTGCCTGAGGCGGCGCGCAGTTTGGGTGTGAGTGGGCCGCGACTGTTTTTCAAAGTGTATCTGCCGTTATTACTGCCGGGCACATTGAGCGCAGCGCTGCTGGTGTTTGTCGATGTGCTCAAAGAGATGCCCGCTACGCTGCTGATGCGGCCTTTCGGCTGGGATACGCTGGCGGTACGGATCTTTGAAATGACCAGTGAAGGTGAATGGGCGCGAGCTTCCCTGCCTGCATTGACCTTGGTTCTGGTCGGCTTGCTACCGGTCATCGGCTTGATTCGTCGCTCGGCCTATCGCAACAGCTAGGTGTCAGTCCTCCTGCATACGGCTACAATGCGCGGCATTCGGTGCGGACTGTCTGTCAGGCCAGGTTTTTTGTTAAACACAGCAAGACCTCTTTTAATGGTCTGAAGTGTTGCACAAGCCTGTCCGCACCTTCGCCAAGCCCGGAAGGAGAAACCCATGGGACAGCGTACGCCTCTGTACGACCTGCATCTCGCCCTAGGCGCGAAAATGGTCGATTTTGGCGGTTGGGATATGCCCTTGCATTACGGATCGCAAGTTGAGGAACACCATGAGGTGCGCCGCGACTGTGGGGTTTTTGATGTCTCGCATATGACCGTGATAGATGTCACCGGGGATCAAGCCAAGGAATGGCTACAGCATTTATTGGCTAACGATGTCGACCGTCTGAACACTCCCGGCCGTGCACTTTACAGCGCGATGCTCAACGAAAACGGCGGTGTGGTCGACGACATGATCGTCTATCTGATGCCGACGGGTTATCGGCTGGTCGTCAATGCTGCCACCCGTGACCAGGATCTGGCCTGGATGAACGCCCAGATGCAAGGTTATGCCGTGCAGTTGCAAGAGCGCCCCGAGTTGGCACTGCTGGCCATTCAAGGCCCGCAGGCACGACAAAAAGTGGCTGAGTTGGTGAGCCATGCGCGCAGCCAGCTTATTCAGCAACTCAAGCCCTTTGAAGGGCAGACCAGCGGTGACTGGTTTATCGCCCGCACCGGCTACACCGGTGAAGATGGCCTGGAAATTCTGCTCCCGGCCGATCAAGCCCCTGGGTTCTTTAACGATCTGGTCGGCGCCGGTATTTCCCCTATCGGTTTGGGCGCGCGCGATACCTTGCGCCTGGAAGCCGGCATGAATCTCTACGGGCAGGATATTCACCTGTCAGTCTCGCCACTTTCAGCCAACATGGCCTGGACCATTGCCTGGGAACCTGCCTCGCGCAAGTTCATTGGGCGTGAAGCACTTGAGGCCGAAAAAGCCAATGGTTCGCGGCTCAAACTGGTGGGTTTGGTGCTCGAAGAGCGAGGCGTCCTACGTGCTCATCAGGTCGTTCGTATAGCTGATGTTGGCGAAGGAGAGATAACCAGTGGTAGTTTCTCTCCTACGCTAAGCAAATCGATTGCTTTGGCGCGAGTTCCAATGGCCACGGCTGACCGTGCCGAGGTTGAAATTCGTGGCAAGTGGTACCCGGTTCGCGTGGTTAAACCGACTTTTGTTCGTCTTGGCAAAGCCTTGATCTAACGTTTACTGGCAGGCTCGCACACGGTGTGAGCCGCTGACTTTTCTTCTGAGGACACTGAATATGAGCCTGATCCCTGCTGAGTTGCGCTTTGCTGAAAGTCACGAGTGGGCACGTCTGGATGCGGATGGCACGATTACCGTAGGTATCAGCGATCACGCTCAAGAAGCACTGGGAGACGTGGTGTTTGTTGAACTGCCAGAGGTTGGCAAAGTGTTCGCTGCTGGCGATGCGGCAGGCGTGGTTGAGTCGGTAAAAGCGGCTTCGGATATTTACTCGCCGGTATCGGGCGAAGTGATTGCGGTCAATGAAGCGCTGGGTGACAGCCCGGAAGACCTGAACGAAAAACCGTATGACAGCTGGATTTTCAAGCTCAAGCCAGGCAACACCGCAGAGCTGGAAAAACTGCTGGATGCTGCTGGCTACAAAGCCGCCATCGGCGAGTAACCTCTCGGAACATGTAGCCGCTGGCGCGGGCTGCGATAAGGGCCGAAGGACCTTCGCTTTTTCGGTCCTTGGTGCCGCTACGCAGCCTTCGACAGCGGCTGCAAAGGGTTAAGCGTCTTTCAGCACCGCTTTAACCGCCGCCACAGAGCGCTCTACATCGGCCTTGGTCATTGCCGTGAACATTGGCAGCGACACGATTAAACGTCCGACACGTTCGGCAACCGGAAACATCCCTTCCTTGAAGCCCCGCGCGCGGTACAAGCTCAGCAAGTGAATCGGCGGGTAGTGATAACCCACACCGACGCCCAGCGCCTGCATCTCTTTCATAAAGGTTGCACGGGCAGGCTCGCCGTCTTTGCGCTCTGGCAGTACCAGTTGGAACAAATGCCAGTTGGTGTTGTTGAAGTCCGCCACAGGCAATTGCGCGCCGTATTGGGCTTCGAAGTCCGGGCCGAAGCACTCGAAATAATAGTGAGCCAACTCCCGCCGATGGGCAGTAATCGCTTCAATATGCGCAAACTGGCCCAGGCCAATGGCAGCGGCAATGTCGGTCATGTTGAACTTGCCACCCAGCACGTCGACATCCAGCCCGTCAAAGCCAGTGCGGGTAACGCCTTGTAGGCGATACTTCTCGGCCAGGCGCGCCTCTTCTTCATTGTTCAGCACCAGGCAACCGCCCTCAGACGAGGTAACGTTCTTGTTGGCCTGAAAACTGAAGGAAACAAAATCACCGCGAGCGCCGATGCGCTGCCCTTGCCAGCTCGACCCCAGGGCTTGAGCGGCGTCTTCAACCACGCGCAGGTTGTGCTTTTTAGCCAGCGCGTAGAGCGCATCCATGTCCACCGGCAAGCCCGACAGGTACACCGGAATAATGGCCTTGGTGCGAGGTGTGATCGCGGCCTCGAGCTTGGCCAGATCAATATTGCGGGTGACCGGGTCAATATCGGCAAACACCGGCGTGGCGCCGACTTCAATGATCACGTTGGCCGTGGCTACCCACGAAATAGGCGTGGTGATGACTTCATCGCCAGCACCGACGCCCGCAATGCGCAGGGCGATTTCCATGGTGCAGGTACCGGAGTTGAAGGTACGCACCGGGCGCCCGCCGAAATACTCGGACAATTGCGCTTCGAACGCCTGAACCTTTGGCCCGCTGGTGATCCAGCCCGAGCGCAACACGTCGCCCACGGCAGCAATGGTGGCTTCATCAATAGTGGGTTTGGAAAACGGCAGGAAAGGCAGAGAGCTCATAGAGGCTAGACGTCCGATGTGATTTTGGGTGAGTAAAGCATACCCAGAGCATGGCTCACATCAGGTGAATTTTCTGTATAGGAGCTGAATAGAAAAGTATAAAGCCCTCACCTGTAGCCTCTGCCGCAGGCTGCGATGGGCTGCGCAGCAGCCCCAAAGCGAAGCGCCTGCGGACCGTATCGCAGCCTGCGGCAGCAGCTACAGGTGTTGTGCGTCTTTACTCGGCCGTGGCGTTTTTAACCAGAATCGCGTTAGCCAGGTCCATGTCGCTGACTTTCAGATTCGGGTTGTCGGCGCGCACTTGCTGCATGGCCGATTCAAGGTAGGGGCCACGAATTTCGCCGTTGCTGGCCACAAAGCTGCCTGCATCATCTTGAGCGGCAATCACTTTGCGGTCTTTCTTGAACGTCAGGTAGGTGGAACCGGTGGTCGCCCCAGAGGACAAGACGTTACGCCAGAAAGTGTCGGCCATGGCAGAGCCAACAGGGAGGGACAACAGGGCAATAGCAGCAACAGCATATTTAAGGCGCATGACGGTAACTCCGAATAGATTAGCTACCTGTTTGATTGTAGTTAACGACCCGGAGTTCCGTAATGTTATGTCGCAATTTCTACGCTTAGCACCGTGCCGTTTTGCGCTATGACGCGCACGGGCGTTCCGACTTCGGCGTCAGGTCCTACAGCCATCCAGACCCCATCTCCGACTTTGATTTTGCCTCGTCCGTCTACAATCGCTTGCTGCACGACAAACGTACGGCCAATCAATTCGTGGCCACGGCTGTTGAGTTCGGGCTGATCGCTGTGGGCGATGGTGTTGCGTTGGCGCTTCCACCAGAACACCGCCGTAAGGATAGCCAGCACGCCAAACAGCGGGAGTTGCAGCGCCCAGGACAGCGTGGGTATCAGAAAGGTCACTGCTCCGACGATGATCCCGGCAAGCCCCACCCACAGCAGATACCCACCGGCGCCGAACACTTCCAGAATCAATAGGACGGTACCCAGTGCCAGCCAGTCCCAGTAGCTCAGGTTTTGCAGGAACTCCCACATGTATCAGGCCTTTTTGTTGTCAAAGGTGGCTTTGACGATTTCGCCGATGCCGCCTACTGCGCCGATGACCTGGCTGGCTTCCAGCGGCATGAGGATGACTTTACTGTTGTTGGCCGATGCCAGTTTGCCCAGTGCATCGATGTATTTTTGGGCCACAAAGTAATTGATCGCCTGCACGTTGCCGGTGGCAATGGCTTCGGAAACCACCTGCGTTGCCCGGGCTTCTGCTTCGGCCTGGCGCTCGCGGGCTTCGGATTCAAGGAAGGCTGCCTGGCGACCACCCTCGGCTTCAAGAATCTGAGCCTGCTTTTTACCTTCGGCCGTCAAAATCGCTGAGGCTCGCAGGCCTTCGGCTTCCAGAATTTGCGCGCGCTTGATCCGTTCGGCTTTCATCTGACCACTCATCGCGGCCATCAGATCTGCCGGCGGGCTGATGTCTTTGATCTCGATACGGGTGATCTTGATGCCCCAAGGCGCGGTGGCCTCATCGACGGTACGCAGCAGTTTTTCATTGATCCCGTCACGCTGGCTGAGCATCGCGTCCAGTTCCATCGAACCAAGCACGGTACGGATGTTGGTCTGTAGCAGGTTGCGAATGGCGTGTTCGAGGTTGTTGACCTCGTAGGCGGCCTGGGCCGTGTTGACTACCTGGAAAAAACACACAGCGTCAATTTGCACGGTCGCGTTGTCGGCGGTGATGACCTCTTGCGGCGGGATGTCCAGCACGCTTTCCATCACGTTGATTTTGCGCCCGATGCGGTCCATGACCGGGATGATGATGTTCAGGCCGGGTTTAAGGGTATTGGTGTAGCGGCCAAAGCGCTCAACGGTCCATTGGTAACCTTGCGGCACGACCTTGAACCCCATAAAGAGCACGGCGATCGCCAGCGCGACAAATAACAGAACCACAGTACCTACTTGCATAACCATTCCTTGTTTGTGATGTATCGACGAGGGAAGCCCTCGGCGCAGAGTGCCTGCATGCAAACAGCTCAACTGTTTAAATTTTAGTCAACATAACTCAACTACGCCGGGGTTACGCGTAATGCTTCCTCCAGAGTGGTCATGCCGTTGGTCACTTTATGGGCTGCGGCGATTCTCAGTGGGCGCATGCCTTCGGCACACGCTTCAAGGCGCAGGGTGTTGATGTCTGTCTGTGGGCCGATCAGGGCATTAAGGCGGTCGCTCATCTGCATGATTTCGTACACTCCGGCGCGTCCGCTGTAGCCGGTGTCCCGGCATTCCAAGCAGCCATTGGCCCGGCACGTATGAGTCGGCGGGGGATTGGCCCAGGTCGGAGCTAGGCTTTGCCAGTCGCCTGGCAGTATGGGTTGCTCGGTCTTGCACTCCGGGCACAGGGTGCGCACCAGCCGTTGGGCCATGACGCCCAGCAACGTGGCTTTGATCAAGTAGGGGGCGACGCCCAGCTCTTGCAGGCGGCTGATAGCGCTCGGTGCGTCGTTGGTGTGCAGGGTCGAAAGCACCAGATGCCCGGTCAACGCGGCCTGAATGGCGACTTCGGCGGTTTCCAGGTCGCGTATCTCGCCGAGCATGATGATGTCCGGGTCTTGTCGCAGCAGCGCCCGCACGCCGTTGGCGAAGGTCAGGTCGATATTGGGTTGCACCTGCATCTGGTTAAAGGCGGGCTCAATCATCTCGATCGGGTCTTCCAGGGTGCACAGGTTGATTTGCGGGGTGGCCAGTTGCTTGAGCGTTGCATAGAGCGTGCTGGTTTTACCCGAGCCGGTCGGGCCTGTGATCAGGATGATGCCATTGGGCTGGTGGATCATGTGTTCCCAGCGTTGCAAGTCTTCGGCGCTGAACCCCAACTGGTCGAAGTTTTTGAGCAGCACCTGCGGGTCGAAAATACGCATCACCATTTTTTCGCCAAAGGCGGTCGGCAGGGTAGCGAGTCGCAGTTCTACTTGCGCGCCTGCCGGGGTTTTGGTTTTGATTCGGCCGTCCTGGGGTTTGCGCTTTTCGGCGACATTCATCCGGCCCAGGCTTTTGAGGCGGCTGATGATGGCCATCGTGACCTGAGGCGGAAACTGGTAGACGTTGTGCAGCATCCCGTCGATGCGAAAGCGCACACAGCCCTGCTCGCGACGCGGCTCTATATGAATATCGCTGGCGCGTTGCTCAAAGGCGTACTGAAACAGCCAGTCGACGATATTCACAATGTGCGCGTCGTTGGCATCGGGCTCCTGACTGCTGGTACCGAGGGTGAGCAATTGCTCAAGGTTGGACGGGGTGCTGGTTTTTTGATTATTGAGTGCCGCCCCCGTGACCGACTTAGCCAGTTGGAAGAACTCCACGCTCAGGCGCTCGATCTCCAGGGGGTTGGCAATTACGCGCTTGATGGGGCGTTTGAGCACATGCTTGAGGTCGACTTCCCAACTGCTGACCCAGGGTTGAGCGCTGGCGATGGTGATGGCCTCTTCATCCGCTGCCACAGCGAGGATTTTATGCCGTTGGGCGAAGGCAAAAGACATCAGCCCGGTGACCGTCGCGACATCGATCTTCAGTGGATCGATGCGCAGATAGGGCTGCTTGTACTGCACAGCAAGCCACGCGGTCAGCGTTTCGATGTCGAGGGTTTTGCCGGGGCGGCTGGGGTCATCGAGGTGTTGATTGGCCAGAAATACCAGCGGGTGAAGGTGGCTGTTGAGCGTTTCTCGGCTGGCGATCAATGCCTGTTCAGCGCAGCCTTGGCTCAGGCGGCCTTGGGCGAGCAGGGCGGGCAGCAGTTGTTTCAGGCTTAGCCACTGATCATGGGGCGAGGCGTTGCGCATAAATGCTCCAGGGGACGGCTTCAAATACCGGCGCGGATGTATGCGTATCTGCACCGTGAAGCTTGAAGCCTAGTCACCCAGAACAGGTCTTGGGTTGCTCAATGGTTGCGAACTGTTACCCGGTGAGTGCGGTCATGGCGGGCTGAGCCGGTTGCAGCGTCATGTCGAACACACTGATCAGATTGCGCAACTTTTCGCCAATCACTTGGGCACGGTGCCAGCTTTGCTCATCACTGAGAATTTCGATGCTGAAGCTGTCGTGATCGCGCACTACAGCGATTTGCTGAGGGATCAACTGCTGCAAGGCGAATAGATTAAGTACCCGGCACAGCACATCGGCGTCTGCCTCGGCCTGAATCCGAAACAGCACAGCACATCGGCGTCTGCCTCGGCCTGAATCCGAAACAGCACCGCGCACGGCGCCGCATGGCTGGCCCAAACGTCGGGGCGGGTTGAGGTGTGGACGGCTTCCAGAGGCGGCATTCGATGACTCCTGATTAGGCTGCAGAAATGTTTACACGCCGTGCTGGGTATTTCTTATCTAAGATGCATTTATTAAGCGGTTAAAAGACTTGATTAAGTCGTCACTTATTTATTTGAAGGTATTTTTATGCAGGGCGAGCTAGACACTTTCGACCGGCGCATCCTGGCACTGCTGCAAGAGGACGCCTCGCTGTCCAGTGCACAGATCGCCGAACAGGTGGGTTTGTCGCAATCACCGTGCTGGCGGCGCATTCAGCGAATGAAGGATGAAGGGATTATTCGTGGGCAAGTCACCTTGCTGGACCGCAAGAAAATCGGCCTCAACACGCAGATATTTGCCGAGATCAAACTCAACGCCCACGGGCGCTCAAACTTCACCGAGTTCACCGATGCCATTCGTGGTTTTCCCGAGGTGCTGGAATGTTATGTGCTGATGGGGTCGGTGGATTTTTTGCTGCGTATCGTTACCGCAGACATTGAAGCCTATGAGCGCTTCTTCTTTGAAAAACTGTCAATGGTGCCGGGAATTCAGGAAGTGAACTCAATTGTTGCGCTATCCGAGATCAAGTCCACCACGTGTTTGCCGGTTTGATCCGAAAGCAAAACGGCCTCCACTGGGGAGGCCGTTATCAGGGATTACACCTGGCTGTCAGTGAACAAACAGCGCAATCAAAATGATGATCGGGATTGGGATACCCAGGAAAAACAGCAGAAGTGAGCGCATTTTTATTCTCCAGAATTAACGATCAACTGAGGGGGTGATTGGGCGATCAAGGTAGGTCACAGCATCACGGCGACGACCGCCGAAGGTGGCGAACAGGCTGGCAAAGAATGCACCCAGCAACAGCGTGATAAACATCCACAGGGTGGTCCAGGCAGCCACTTTGGCGGCGGTGTCGGCAGCCTCTTTAGCCTTAACCTTGGCGTCTTCAACGGCCTGGTGTGCCTTGGCGTAGACCTGATCAACCCGTTGCTCAGCTTCTGGCTGGGTCAGATTGGTCCGTTGCGCAACGATTTGAGCCAGGTAGGAGCGGTCTTCGGTGCTCAGTTGGCCGTCGTTGCTCAGGCTGCGTACAAAGATACGGGTCACAATACCGTGGGCGGCGTCTTCGCTGACTGCGGTGCCGCGATCATCGCGAAACAGCGTGTCGATGAAATAGTCTGAGCTGTCGCCTGCACCATTTTTGGCGTGTGCACCGGCGGCGCTGCTCGCAGCGGTCACAGCGCCCGAGGCAACGTTGGCGGTGGCTTGCACGCCGCTGCCGATAACGCTGCTTATAGAGCCTGCAATCAAAGTTGCTGTGACAAGCGTGGCGACTGCCCATGACAAAAAGCCGTGTGCAGTGTCGCGAAAGTACACTTCATCGCCATGCATGTTGGACCATTTGACCCGCAAACGACCTGCCAAGTAGCCGCCCATGCCCGAGGCAATGATCTGGGTGACGGCCAGCCAGATAATTGCGGTCAGGCCTAAGCCTTTGGCGCCAATACCTTCGCCTGCCCACGGCGATACGGCAGAAAACCCCAAGCCAGCTCCCAGCATGATCAGCAGGAGAGAAAGTGAGGCAGCGGCTGCGGCGCCAGCAAAGATAGCGGCCCAGGAAACACCTGAGTGGCTAGAGGAATCTTGCTGGGCTGCGAGATAGTGCTCTGAAGTCCCGATCATTATTGTTGTGCTCCTGAAGTGGTATGTAGTGCAACCTTCGCTCAGGAAATTGCAGGGGCTGTGCCAACTATTAATTTGTCATAAAAGTAATAACTTTCAATGAGTTAGGTTTTCGAGCAATAAGCGCAGTCATGCAGCGTGCATGATTCAGGCTGAAACAGGCGGGCGTAATGCACTGAAACAATTTGATGGGCGGGGTGGTTGTGCACAAATAAAAACGGGAGACCTGAGGTCTCCCGTTTGATGGCATCAATCGCGGTGATGCTTTCTTTTGTGATGGCCATAGGCATGACCACGGCCCCGGTGATCGTCGCGGGAGTAGCGTCGGTTATCGCGCTGACTGGAGCGGCGATCGTCGGCATCGCTTTTATTGCCCATGTAATTACCTAACGCGCCCCCGGCGCCCCCGCCAGCGGCTGAGCCGACCAGTGCGCCGGTGCTGCCGCCGACACCGCGACCCAGCACGTTGCCGCCAGCTGCGCCCAGTGCGCCACCAATGGCGGCTTCGCCACGGCTGCGTTTATCTGCACCCACAGCACTGCCTGCCGCGCCGCCGACGCCTGCGCCAATGGTTGAGCCTGTGGAACCGCCAAGTTGTTGCCCGACTACGGCGCCAAGCACCCCGCCTAATGCGCCGCCTACACCGGCTTCGGTGGTGCCACCGGCCGAGGCTACGCCACTGACCAGGCCAAGGGACAACAAAAGAATCGAGGTGAGTTTCATAGGTGAGCCTTAAAAGGATGACGGCGTGATCCTGAGGCTGGAGAGGTTTGCTTACAATCGGAATCCGACGAGTAACACGAGTTGTACACAATTATCTAACATATTGTTTTTTATAGGGAACTTAATAACTTTTAGAGTGTCTGTTAGCTATTCGGATAGACCACTTTTGCGCTGTAGGAGCCAGCTCGCTCCTACACGCGGGCAGCGGGTGTCAAACCATGTGCCCTCACTGCGAGGGCACTTTTTTTCAACTCGCCTTCGCCATAATCAGCTTCGAAGGGCTCGCCGCTTCAAGGCAGATCGCCACGAACTTGGACGTTGGCGTATGGCTGCCATCCCCCGTGCTTTCCAGCGGCACCAGCGGGTTGACCTCCGGGTAATAGGCCGCTGCCTGACCTGCGGGAATGTCAAACGCCAGCAAGGTGAAGTTCTTCACCCGGCGCTCATGCTTGTCATCCCAGATCGAAACGATGTCGACTTTCTGCCCCGGCTTGAAGCCTAGGCGGATGATGTCGGCTTCGTTGACGAACAGCACGTCACGTTGGCCCTTGACCCCGCGATAACGGTCGTCGAGTCCATAAATGGTGGTGTTGTACTGGTCGTGCGAGCGCATCGATTGCAGGATCAGGTCAGGCAATTGCCCAGTGGCACGCGTGCGGGCATCCACCAGGTCTTGCGGCAATTCGTTGATCCGGAAGTTGGCGCGCTGGGTCGGGGTGTTCCACTGCCGAGCACCCGCAGAGTTGCCCAGGTAGAAACCGCCCGGGTTTTGGACACGGGTGTTGAAGTCCTTGAAGCCGGGAATGGTATCGGCGATCAAGTCACGAATGCGCCCGTAGTCGGCTACCACCCAGTTCCAGTCAATCGGATGCGTGCCCAGTGTGGCAGCCGCAATCCCGGCAATGATTGCAGGCTCTGAGTGCATGTTAGGCGACAGCGCTTTCAGTTGGCCATTAGAGGCGTGGACCATGCTGAACGAGTCTTCAACGGTCACCGCCTGCGGACCTTCGGCCTGTATGTCGATGTCGGTACGGCCCAGGCACGGCAAAATCAGCGCCTCTTTGCCATGCATCAGGTGGCTGCGGTTGAGCTTGGTGCTGATTTGAACGGTCAGGTCGCAATTGCGCAGCGCCTGGGCCGTGCGCGGGCTGTCTGGCGTGGCTTGGGCAAAGTTGCCACCCAGGCCGATAAACACTTTGGCCCGGCCTTCAAGCATGGCGTGAATCGCTTCAACCACGTTGTGGCCGTTATCACGCGGGACTTTGAATTTGAAGCGGCGCTCCAGCGAGTCAAGGAAGGCCACGGGAGGGCGTTCGTTGATGCCCATTGTGCGGTCGCCTTGCACGTTACTGTGGCCGCGTACCGGGCACAAACCTGCGCCAGGGCGGCCAATATTGCCGCGCAGCAGCATCAGGTTGGCGATTTCCTGAATGGTTTGTACCGAATGGCGATGCTGGGTGATGCCCATCGCCCAGCACATGATCACGTTTTTACCTTTGAGGTACATGCGGGCGGCGCGTTCGACGTCGACCAGGGTGAGTCCTGATTGCTCGACGATGTGCTCCCAGGTTGTGGCGTCCAGGCTGGAGATGTAATCGAGCACGCCAGAGGTGTGCTCATTCAAAAAGGCGTGATCAAACACGGCCGGCTCGCCTGCGGCCTGTGCGTCGCGCTCCCATTGCAGCAGGAACTTGGCCATGCCGCGCAACAGCGCCATATCGCCGCCCAGGGCCGGGCGCAGGTAAGCAGTGTTGGTCGGGCGATCGCCGTTGGTCAGCATTTCCAGCGGGTGCTGCGGGTGCTGGAAGCGTTCGAGCCCGCGTTCTTTGAGTGGGTTGACGCACACCACTTGAGCGCCGCGCTTAACGGCCTCGCGCAACGGTTCGAGCATGCGCGGATGGTTAGTGCCGGGGTTCTGACCGAGCACGAAAATAGCGTCGGCATGTTCAAAGTCGTCGAAGGTCACGGTGCCTTTACCGACCCCGATACTTTGTGCCAACGCCACGCCGCTGGCCTCGTGGCACATGTTCGAACAGTCCGGGAAGTTGTTGGTGCCGAACGCGCGCACAAACAACTGATACAGATAAGCCGCTTCGTTGCTGGCGCGCCCCGAGGTGTAGAACTCGGCCTCGTTGGGGCTCGACAGGTTCAGCAAATGCTTGGCGATCAGGGCGTAGGCGGCATCCCAGCTGATCGGCGTGTAATGGTCGGTCTCGGCGTTGTAGCGCATCGGCTCGGTCAGGCGGCCCTGATATTCGAGCCAGTAATCGCTTTGCTCCAGCAACGCACTCACGCTGTGTTTGGCGAAGAAGGCAGCATCCACGCGGCGCTTGGTTGCTTCCCAGTTCACCGCCTTGGCGCCGTTCTCGCAGAATTTGACCAGGCCGCTTTCCGGCGAATCGCCCCATGCGCAGCCGGGGCAGTCGAAGCCGCCGTTCTGGTTGGTCTTGAGCATCATGCGCAGGTTTTTCAGCGCGTTGTCACTGGTCAACCACGCTTGAGCCACACTGATCAGCGCACCCCAGCCACCCGCCGGGCCGGTATAGGGCTTATAGCGCGGCGTTGGGGGTTTGTCGGCTTGATGATGAGTGCTCATGGTTGAATCTCCTGCACCGGGCTGTAAACCCGTGGCGCGCTTTTTTGCGGCAGATGAATAAGGTTGAGGTTATGGCGACGGGCCCATTGCAGTGCCAGGCCAGTAGGCGAGGACAGGCTGATCAGGGTTTGAATCCCGGCACGCAGCACTTTTTGAATCAGTTCAAGGCTGCAACGGCTGGTGACAATGGCTGCACCGCCGGTCAGATCGATGTTCTGGCGCACCAATGCACCAATCAATTTATCGAGGGCGTTGTGTCGGCCAATGTCTTCGCGGCCCATCAGCAATGCGCCTTTGCCATCCATATAAACAGCCGCATGCACGGCGCCGCAGTGTTGGCCCAGCGGCTGAAACGCGCTGATGCGCTGGCGCAAGCCGTCGAGCCATTGAGCGGGCGGCAACGCAGCGCCGGGCAGTACGTCAAGGTCGGGCAGCGCCTGCTCGACCGCTTCGACGCCACACAAACCGCAGCCGCTGGTGCCCGCGAGTTGTCGGCGTTGTTGTTTGAGGTTCCAGAACGCCCGGCTGGCGATTTCGACGTGTGCATACTGCGCCGAGCCTGAACTCGTGAGCTTGAGATCGTAGATTTCGCTGGCGTGATGAATGATCCCGCTGCCCAGGCTGAACCCGACAATAAAGTCTTCAAGGTCGGTGGGGGTGACCAGCATCACGGCCTGACTGATGCCGTTATAGGCAATCGCAAGGGCGACTTCTTCCGCCAAGGCTGTTTCAGCAACGCAGCTGTGGTCGAGCGTGACGTAGTGATACGTCTGGCTGGCAGATGGCGCGGGCGTTGTTGTGGCGGGCGCCGCGCACAGGGGGCGCTTGGCGTTCATAGGGCATTACCAACGGGTGATCTGACCCTAAGCCTAGGCGCGACACTCTGTCGCGTCTAATCGCTAGCGTTGATCTATTGATAGATGCTGTCGATCAAGAGGGGTTTAGTGATTGCTGGTACAGCGCGAAACAGGCCTCGGCCAATGCCGAACGCGGGGCCTCGCGGCGCATGATTAAGCCCAGCCGTGCCAAGGTTTTAGCGTCTTCGATGGGGTGCAGGCGCAAGTCGTCCGTGAGTGCTTGCAGCCCGCCGTCCAAGGGCATCACCGCACAGCAAAAGCCGCCGTGCACCGCTTGCAGAAGTTGATGAACGGCATCGGTTTGTAACAACGGATGCGGCGTCAGGCCTCGGCTGTGAAAGTTGTGATCGATGGACTGACGAAAGTGCATGCTGCCGCTGAGCAGGCCCAGTGGCAGTTCAATCAATGCCTCCCAGCTCAAGGGTTGCTCACCAAAGTCGAAGTGCCGTTGGTCGTAAAGCAGCCCCATGCGGGTTTCACCCAGCGCCTGGGAGTCGAAGCGCTCATGGTCGAGGCGGTCCAGGTATGACACACCCACGTCCAGCTGGTTGCTGGCCAACTGTTCAAGGATCTGCTCGGAACTGAGTGCGGATAACTCAAAGCGCAATTCAGGATGTTCCTGATGCAGGCGCTGCAATAGAGGCAGCGGATCAAAGCTCGACAGCGGCACCACACCCAGACGCAATGTGCCAATCAGATTGCCCCGCCAGGCGGCGGCTTCGGCTTGCAGGCCATCGTAGGCGGCCAACACCGTCCGGGCCCAGGCCAGCACGCGCTCTCCGGGGGCGGTAAAGCTTTCGAAGCGCTGACCGCGATTGACCAATTGCAGGTCAAGTTCCTGCTCAAGGCTGCGCAAGCGCATCGACAAGGTCGGCTGAGTAATATGGCAGCGGGCAGCGGCCTGACCGAAATGCCGGGTTTCATCGAGGGCAATCAGGAATTTCAGCTGCTTGATGTCCATCGTGGCTCCGCGAATGTTGGTCTACGCTTACGGATCTGGATATCTCAACCCTAGGAGCGTGACTGATGAGTATTTTTAGCTTTGTGAAAGAAGCTGGCGAAAAATTGATCGACCTGCTGACACCGGGTAATGCCAATGCCAGTGACGAGCTTAAAAAGCACGTGGAACAGGTGGGGCTGGGTAATCCTAATATCAAAGCCGAAGTGAACGGCGACAAGATAACGGTAAGCGGCGAGGTAGCCTCTCAAGAAGAGAAAGAAAAAATCATCCTGGCGGCGGGCAACATTGCGGGTGTGGCCAGTGTTGAAGACAACATCACCGTCACCGGCCCGGTGGTAGTGGCCTCCAGATTTGTGGTGGTAGAGAAAGGCGACACCCTCAGTGCGATTTCGCTTCGGGTGTACGGTAATGCCAACCTGTACAACAAGATTTTTGAAGCCAACAAACCGCTGCTCAAGGATGTGAACAAAATCTACCCAGGGCAAACGCTGCGTATTCCTGAGTAAACCCACGCACGCTTGTGGGAGCGGGCTTGCTCGCGATGCAGGCCATGCGGTTTGTCACAACAACCGCGTCGATGCTATCGCCAGCCAGCCCACTTCCAAGATTGGTGGTGCCGTGGTGTTCAAAGGCCTTCCAGCAATTCGCGATAATCCTCCAATGCCTCAAACTCTTCAGTGTCTTTGGGGGCTTTTTTGCTGTCGGGCTGTTTGACGGCCAACAAATGGCCTACCCCAAATTCGCGGGCGCTGCGCAGAATCGGCAAGGTGTCGTCGATAAACAGGCTGCGGCTTGGGTCGAAGCCAATGTCGGCTTGCAAGGCATCCCAAAACGCCGGGCTTTCCTTGGGGAAGCCGTAATCGTGGGAGCTGATCAGGCGCTCAAAATACGGCGCCAGTTCGATGCGCTCCAGTTTCAGCGACAACGAATCACGGTGCGCGTTGGTGATCATAATCACCCGCTTGCCAGCCTGTTTGATCGCCGCTAAAAAGGTATCGGCATCGGTGCGCAGGGCAATCAGGTGCGCCGTTTCCAGCTTGAGCTCGCGCACCGGGATAGCCAGCTCGCGGCTCCAGAAGTCAAGGCAGTACCACTTCAACTGGCCCGCATTGTTTTCAAACAGCGGCGTCAGCTCCAGATCCGCCATGGCGCGGCTGATGCCATGCAGTTCGGCATAGCGCTGCGGCAGGTGCTCCAGCCAAAAGTGGTTGTCGTAGTGCAAGTCGAGCAGCGTACCGTCCATGTCCAGCAGAACGGTATCAATGTCGCGCCAAGGTAACGCTGTCATGCAAAACTTCTCCCGCAGTAGAAAAACATCCGACTCAGACAATCGGAAAAGCCGGGGTATAGTAACCCGTTCATATTGAGGAGCCGCTATGCGCCAAAAACCCACCGTACTTGCCCGTGAAATTGTTGCCAGTAGCCGATTGTTTCGGGTCGAAGAAGTGCAGTTGCGCTTTTCCAATGGCGTTGAGCGTACTTACGAACGGTTGGTGGGGCGTGGCAACGGTTATGGCGCAGTCATGATCGTGGCGATGATCGACGACGAACACGCCATCCTGGTCGAAGAATATTGCGGCGGGACTGACGAATATGAGCTCTCGTTGCCCAAAGGCCTGATCGAGCCGGGCGAAGACGTGCTGGCTGCCGCTGAGCGTGAGCTCAAAGAAGAAGCGGGCTACGGCGCCCGTCAGCTTGAGCATTTGACCGAACTGTCGTTGTCTCCGGGTTACATGAGCCAAAAAATTCAGGTGGTATTGGCCACTGATTTGTATGAAGAGCGGTTGGAAGGCGATGAGCCTGAACCGATGCGGGTTGATCGGGTTAACTTGCGCGACTTGTCGAACCTGGTGCAAAACCCGCAGTTCAGCGAAGGCCGTGCATTGGCCGCGCTTTACCTGGTGCGTGATCTGCTGACCCAGCGCGCAGTGTTCCAGTCGTGAGTGTTGCGCATCCCTTGCTGGCCCCCGTCATCGAACTCGCGCACCGTGCGGGCGACGCGATTCTGCCGTTCTGGCGCATGGATGTAGCGGTGACCGCCAAGGATGATGATTCGCCGGTCACGGCGGCCGATATGGCGGCCCACCACATCTTGCTCGACGGCCTGACTGCGCTGGACCCGAGCATCCCGGTGCTCTCGGAGGAAGACGCCAACATCGCGCAAAGCGTTCGCGCAAGCTGGACGCGTTGGTGGCTGGTTGACCCGCTGGATGGCACCAAGGAATTTATCGCGGGCAGCGAGGAGTTCACCGTCAACATTGCGCTGATCGAACAGGGGCGCGTGGTGTTTGGTGTGGTCTCGATGCCCACCAGTGGTCGTTGCTACTACGGCGGCGCGGGTTTGGGCGCGTGGCGTGAAGAGGCTGGCGAGACTTCGGCCATCAGCGTGCGCAACACGCCGCCTGCCGGTGAGGCCTTGATCGTGGTTGCCAGCCGTCGACATTCAAGCCCTGAGCAAGAGCGCTTGCTGGCAGGGCTGGAAGCGGCTGTTGGTTCGTTAGAAATGGCCAACATTGGCAGCTCGTTGAAGTTCTGCCTGTTGGCTGAAGGTGCGGCCGATTGTTATCCGCGTCTGGCGCCGACCTCGCAATGGGACACGGCCGCCGCTCAAGGCGTGCTCGAAGGTGCGGGTGGCGTGGTGCTGCAACTCAATGGTGAGCCGTTCACCTACCCGGCGCGCGAATCGTTGCTTAATGACTGGTTTTTGGCCTTGCCTGCAAAGGCGCCATGGCGTGAGCGTTTGTTAGCCTTGGCGCAGAGCTGATTTATTTGTGGGGCAGGCGCAGGCTGCGATCTGTTGAGCGTTAAAAGATCGCAGCCTGCGGCAGCTCTCACGGTGAGTCGCTGCTAACGATGCAGCACGTATTGCCCGCTAAACCGCACCGCATCGTCCCCACCGTGCACATTGATCATCCGCGTTTCCAGGGTCAGGCGTGCGCGGCCATGGCGTTTATACATGGCCAAGAATTTGTTCCACGCAGCCTCTGCCGGCGCATCGCACAGCGCAATGGCGTCTTGGGTCACAGGCAGCGGGTAGCTGATGTGGCCTTCCTGAATCACGATGTGGCCGTCTTCGATCCCGGCTTCCCGCAGGCTCAGGTGCAGCCAGCCCCAACCGGCCAGTACCGCGCCGCAGTACAGACTGCCGCCAAACATGGTGCTTTTATGGTTGATGTTGGCCTCTAGCGGCAGTTGTAAACGCAGCTGCTTGTCGTGCCAGGCAATCACCTTAAGACCCATTTCACGTGTGAGCGGGATGTCGTGATGAAGGATGGATTCCAGATAACGACTGTCGCGATTCATGCGGGGCATCCTGTTCAGGTCAATCAAGTTCATCAGTGTGGGGGTGACTGCCGCTCTCGAAGTTCAGGCCGTGTTTGCGCAATTTGTCATGCAGGGTCTTGCGCGGTACGCCCAGCGCTTCAGCCAGGCTGCGCATCGAGCTATGCGAGCGCTCGAGTTCAGCGGCGATCAGGCTTTTCTCAAAGTGCTCTACCTGCTCGCTCAAGCTGCCCGAGACTTCAAGGTCCGACGGCTGGGCGCCCTCGTCCGAGCCATTGTCCAGAGACAATTCCAGGCCCAGGGCGAAGCGCTCTGCGACGTTTTGCAGTTCGCGCACATTGCCCGGCCAACGGTGACGCAGTAACAACGTACGTTGCACCGGCTGCAACACGTTGGGCGTCAGGCCGTGGCGAGCACTGGCTTCGTCGGCGAAGTGTTGAAACAGCATCAATGCGTCTTCACCCCGCTCACGCAACGGCGCAATACGCAGGGGGGCGACGTTCAGTCGGTAGTACAAGTCGGCGCGGAACCGGCCTTGATCGGCGGCCTGGCGCAGGTCTTCCTTGGTCGCGGCGATGACCCGAATATCCAGCGGGATCAGCTGATTACCGCCCAAGCGCTCAACCACGCGTTCTTGCAGCATGCGCAGCAGTTTGACCTGCACATCCATGCTCATGCTTTCGATTTCGTCCAGGAACAACGTGCCGCCATTGGCGAATTCGAACTTGCCGATGCGACGCTTTTGCGCACCGGTAAAGGCGCCGGGTTCATGGCCGAACAGCTCGCTTTCGACCACCGACTCGGCCAGCGCGCCGGCATTGATCGCCACAAACGGCCCGCTGCGCCGACTCGACAGGTCATGCAGCGCGCGTGCGACGACTTCTTTGCCAGAGCCGGTTTCGCCCAAAATCAGCACGTCGGCTTTGGTCGCGGCCAACGCGCCGATTTGCTCACGCAGACGCAGCATGGCCGAGGAGTGCCCGATCAAGCGGGTGCTCAGTTGCTGGCGATCACTCAGCGCCAAGCGCAGGCTGCGGTTATCCAGCACCAACGCGCGCAGGGCCAGCCCCCGGCGCACGCTGTCGAGCAGCGCGTCGCTGGCAAAGGGTTTTTCCAGAAAGTCGTAGGCCCCTGCGCGCATGGCTTGCACGGCCAACGGCACATCGCCATGGCCGGTGATCAGCAACACGGGCAGCTCCGGGTCTTGGGCGTGCAGTTGAGCCAACAGCTCAAGGCCATCCATGCCCGGCATGCGGATGTCACTGACCACCACGCCTGCCCAGTCACGCTGAATACGCTCGGCAAGGCCCGTTGCTTCGGCCAGTGGCAAGACCTTAAGCCCGGCCAGATCCAGGGTTTGATAGAGTGCTTGGCGCAGGTGCGGGTCATCATCGATCAAGATGACCTGAACGCGCGGATCAATGGATTGGCTCATGATCGAGAGTCCTCGCAAGCTTGCAAACTCACGCCTGGCGCACCGGCGCGCAGTCGGAGGGTAATGAGGGCGCCGCCTTCTTTGTGGTTGGCGAATAACAATTCGCCGCCGAACGCACGAATCAGCGTGTCACAAATGGCCAGCCCCAAGCCCAGCCCCTGAGTGCGGGTTTTGGTGGTGTAGAACGGCTCACCGGCGCGGCCCAGGGCTTCCATGCAAAAGCCCGGGCCATTGTCACGAATGTACACAGTGACGCCCTCCGCCGTGGATTGGGCACTTAGCCACAGTCGCCGTGGCGGCCCTTTCTCTGTAAGTGCATCAAGGGCGTTTGCCAGCAGATTGCCCAAGACCTGGCGCAAACGTGTTTCCCCGGCCTCAACCCACAGCGTAGCGGCGGGCAGGTCGCGGATCAGCTCGACCTCCATGCTGCGCCGACGCTTGGCCAGCAAGGCCAGCGCATCGTCCAGCGCGGGCTGTAGAGCAACACTCTCCGGCGCGTGCCGATCACGCCGGGCGAAGGCGCGCAGGTGGGCAATGATCGAGGACATGCGCCCGGTCAATTCGTTGATCAGTTTGAGATTGCCGCGAGCGTCGTCGATGCGCTGATGATCGAGCAACACTTCGGCGTTCTCGGCATAGCTGCGGATAGCCGCCAGCGGTTGGTTGAGTTCGTGGCTGATGCTGGCCGACATGGTGCCCAGCGCAGACAGTTTGCCCGCTTGCACCAGATCATCCTGAGCGCGCACCAGTTCTTGCTGCGCGTGCTCGCGCTCCAGCACCTCCTTGCGCAGGCGCTGGTTGAGGCCTTCAAGATCGCGGGTGCGTTCGACCACACGGCCTTCGAGTTCGCGGCGGGCCTTGGCTTCGAAAGCAATGCGATCCAGATAGTGACGACGGCGCTGCATCATCAAACTGATCAACAGCATGACCACCAGCAACGTGGCGCCACCAATGGCCAGTACCGTGCGTACGGGGCGATCGACCAAGGTCCGGGGCGCCAGAATGTTCACGCTCCAGCCGGTCTCGTCGATGATCTGGGTCTGCACCAGCCAGGCATTCATGTCGAGGTTCAGTGGCTGCAAGTCGCGAGTCGGATACGGCAGGATGGCAAAAATATCCTGACGCTCTTGCGGCGACAGTGCTCGCGTGGCTTTGAAGCGCCAATCGGGACGCGAGGTCAAAATGACCACGCCATGGTTGTCCGTTGTCAGCAATTGCTCCGGGGTTTTGCCCCACAAGCGTTCGGTGTGATCAAGGTCGACCTTGACCACCAGCACGCCCATTGTCTTGCCGTTTTCAATCACCGGCGCGGCAAAGTAATAACCGCGCTTGCCGGACGTGGTGCCCAGACCGAAGAAACGCCCCAACTTGCCAGCCATCGCTTCACTGAAATACGGACGAAAAGCGAAGTTGCGCCCGACAAAACTGTCGGCTTTGTCCCAGTTCGACGTCGCCAGCGTATTGCCGTCGGCATCGATCAGGTACATGACTTCAGCACCGGTCTGGTTACTGATTTCTGCGAGCAACTGATTGGCTGTGGCCAGCGCTTGAGGGTCTTGCGGCTCGACGAGCAAATTGCGCAGCGCGGGCAATTCGCCAAGGATTTGCGGCAGCACCTCATAGCGGTGCAGCGTACCCAGCAAGTTGGCGACGTAAAGATCGAGGGTTTGACGGTTTTGCCCGGCCAGCTCACTGCGGTAATAGCGTTCGGCCAAGTGTTGCAATGGCCACAACAAAGGTGCCAGGCACAGCGCCAGTAAGGCCAGGCTGCGCCAGCGGGGTCTGCGAGGAACTGAAGGGGTCGTGATCATACGGCGCAGTATACCTACGCCGAAACGGTGTAGGAGCGCTCTCTCAACGGGATAAATTCCGCCGACGACACTCCGATGGATCAATAACGCGTAGTCGCGGGCTGCCAATAACTCGCGCATTGCCCTCTGCATTCAAACGCGACTGCCTGATCGTCACGCAAAGCTGATTCGCCACTCATAACATCGAAGAGAAAGCCCTTCTCACGCGGCTCTTGCTGCTAGCTCAGCTTCACGCTGGGCGATGGCGAGTTCTAACTCTGGGGAGCGCTTGGCCCATTGTTCGGGCGGGAGGGGTTTGGACCATTCGATGATGTCTGGATATGTGAGATCGGGTGGCGGGTTTAATTTTAGTCGTTCCAGCACTTCAACCAACAACATGTTAAATATGAATATTCCAAAAAAACCTTCCCATAAAATCGCTAGAAACCAACCTCTTTTATTGGCAGCGTCGACTATCACCTTTTTATAAGTAGCCAACACGCCTTGTGGTCGATTGAATCTTGCGGTTTCATCGGCTACTGCTTCGGGGCCTATTTCCATGTAACTGCGCATGCATTCCCAAACTGCCATTGCAGGCTTTCCCCCACCGCAAGCAAAGCAGAAGGTACAGAATTTAAGGCTGCTTAATGCGTGCGGATCAGGGTTTTCAAACGTCACCTCCAATATGCCTGAGGTGTGTCTACCAGCTTGGCTAATCGATTGCTGTTCGGTTGCTTTAGCTATGACAGTTTCCCAAGGAACAATCCAATAATCAGTAGCACTGACAGGAATGCAAACCTCACGGCGCTGACGATTGAAACGTGCGGGCAAGGGTGTTGGCTGAAACAGTGCTTGAATCAACATTAAAACTGGAATTCCTACAATGACCCCGCCCCCGATAGAAATATAAAAACTCAGATTGGGCAAAGTCTCATAAAAATAATATGCCATCCCTAAAAACAATAAAATGCCTGGCCACAAAACCATCACTGCCGAGCCAATAGCATAACTCCCAACATCCATATAAACGCTATTTTTACGCCATATATTGTTAAGAATATCCGTGGGGGCTTCACCGGTAGGGATAGGTAGTGGAGCCAGATAGTCCACCTGCGAAAACAAGTTTTTTTTACTCGTGCCGGCGGCTGGCATACTCATCGTTTGATACCTGGCTGCAAACCGACCGAGTATCTTGCGCAGAACTCATAATCAAATACTTGGTCATCACAGGAAAATAATTCACCGCTAATCAGGTGAACATTAAAAATCATACTACGCCATCCTCGCTGCTAGTTCGGCTTCACGTTGGGCGATGGCGAGTTCTAACTCTGGGGAGCGCTTGGCCCATTGTTCGGGCGGGAGGGGTTTTGACCATTCGATGATATCGGGGTATGTGAGATCGGGTGGCGGGTTTAATTTTAGTCGTTCCAGCACTTCAACCAACAACATGTTAAATATGAATATTCCAAAAAAACCTTCCCATAAAATCGCTAGAAACCAACCTCTTTTATTGGCAGCGTCGACTATCACCTTTTTATAAGTAGCCAACACGCCTTGTGGTCGATTGAATCTTGCGGTTTCATCGGCTACTGCTTCGGGGCCTATTTCCATGTAACTGCGCATGCATTCCCATAACGCCATCGCGGAAGCTCCACCACCACAGTTAAACCCCATTGAGTAATGTTTTTTATTGACGCTTGCTTGCGGGTCGGGATTATCAAATCCGATCAACAACAGCCCCATCGTTTGCTTACCTGCCTGGTTGATCGATGAAGTCTCTGTCCCCATAGCTATAACGGTTTCCCATGGCACGATCCAGTACTCACCCTCGCTTATGGGCACACAGACTTCACGGCGTTGTCGATTGAAACGTACAGGCAGGGGAGTTGGAAGGAATAGGCCGTGAATTAGTGTTAATGTAGGAATGCCCGTAATTATTCCTCCTATTACTAAAATCGAGATACTGAAGTCAGGCAAGATTTCCCGAAAAAAGCATGCCAGTGCTAGAGTCAGCATAACCAACGGCCATATCAACATTACTGCGGAGCCTATAGAATAATTTCCTATATCTATATAAGCGTCATTTTTACGCCAGATGATATTAAGCATGTCCGAGGGGGATTCACCCGTAGGAATCGGTAGTGGCGCCAGATAGTCTTCCTGCGAGAGCAATCCTTTTTTGCTTGTGCCAGCCGACGAATGACTCATTTCTTATTACTCTTTGGCTGGAAATATTGGCTGTTTTTTTCAGCACTTAAACGGTGGATTTTAGCTTTATCCAATACATGGGTTGGATCGTCGCGTAGCGCGATTAAACCTTTGTCAAGAGTGAAGGTGAATGCTAGGCCGTTGGTTCCACCGATAAAATTTTGCGCGCCAAGCAAAGCCGTTATGGGGGTTCGATAGCGTAAACGTAGCGAAACTTTACTGGGCTTTGAACCCAGCAAATTTGGGACGATGTCGAACAACCCACTGAGCCTTAAACCTTGGCCTTCTTGATAGGGAATCCATTGACAATGGCTGCTGCGTATCCAACGTTCACCTATATCTTGCCGCGGCTGTGGGGGAATAACTCTTTCAGAGGAAGTGTTATTTTTTATCTTTTCTCGCCACGCGAGAGTGTCCACCGGGTCGCCAATAATGGCTAACTCCAAATAAACACTTGAAGGCTTAGCACCAGGCAAGTCGATGGTCAATGAGTGTACTTCTTCAGCAGAGGCAATTTTCTGTTCATGATTCTCATCCCAATAACCGCTCATAACATTGAAGCTATGTGTCATATTTCGTCGCCCTCGCTGCTAGCTCAGCTTCACGCTGGGCGATGGCGAGTTCTAACTCTGGGGAGCGCTTGGCCCATTGTTCGGGCGGGAGGGGTTTGGACCATTCGATGATGTCTGGATATGTGAGATCGGGTGGCGGGTTTAATTTTAGTCGTTCCAGCACTTCAACCAACAATATATTAAATATGAATATTCCAAAAAAACCTTCCCATAAAATTGCTAGAAACCAACCTCTTTTATTGGCAGCGTCGACTATCACCTTTTTATAAGTAGCCAACACGCCTTGTGGTCGATTAAATCTTGCCGTTTCATCGGCTACTGCTTCGGGGCCTATTTCCATGTAACTGCGCATGCATTCCCAAACTGCCATTGCAGGCTTTCCCCCACCGCAAGCAAAGCAGAATGTACAGAATTTAAGGCTGCTTAATGCGTGCGGATCAGGGTTTTCAAACGTCACCTCCAATATGCCTGAGGTGTGTCTACCAGCTTGGCTAATCGATTGCTGTTCGGTTGCTTTAGCTATGACAGTTTCCCAAGGAACAATCCAATAATCAGTAGCGCTGACAGGAATGCAAACCTCACGGCGCTGACGATTAAAACGTGCGGGCAAGGGTGTTGGCTGAAACAGTGCTTGAATCAACATTAAAACTGGAATTCCTACAATGACCCCGCCCCCGATAGAAATATAAAAACTCAGATTGGGCAAAGTCTCATAAAAATAATATGCCATCCCTAAAAACAATAAAATGCCTGGCCACAAAACCATCACTGCCGAGCCAATAGCATAACTCCCAACATCCATATAAACGCTATTTTTACGCCATATATTGTTAAGAATATCCGTGGGGGCTTCACCGGTAGGTATAGGTAGTGGAGCCAGATAGTCCACCTGCGAGAGCAATCCTTTTTTGCTTGAGCCAGCCGACGGATGACTCATTTTTTATTACTCTTTGGCTGGAAAAATTGGCTGTTTTTTTCAGCACTTAAACGGTGGGTTTTAGCTTTATCCAACACAGGGGTTGGATCGTCGCGTAGCGCGATTAAGCCTTCGTCAGGAGTGAAGGTGAATGCTAGGCCATCCTTGCCGCCGATAAAATTTTGCGCGCCAAGCAAAGCCGTTATGGGCGTTCGATAGCGCAAACGTAGCGACACTTTTCTGGGCTTTGAACCCAGCAAATTTGGGACGATGTCGAACAACCCACTGAGCCTTAAACCTTGGCCTTCTTGATAGGGAATCCATTGACAATGGCTGCTGCGTATCCAATGTTCACCTATATCTTGCTGCGGCTGTGGCGGAATAACTCTTTCAGAAGACGTATTGTTTTTTATTTTTTCTCGCCACGCGAGGGTGTCCACCGGGTCGCCAATAATGGCTAACTCCAAATAAACACTTGAGGGCTCAGCACCAGGTAAGTCGATGGTAAGTGAACTCACTTCCCCTACATAGGCAAATCCCTGACGATCTAGCGTTGGACGCGTACGTGTATCACTTTCAAGACTGACCCTTGGCGAATAGAGAATTTCATATAGGCGGTCCAACTCCTCGTCTTGTGCGTCAGATGATATATGCGACAAATCGTGGGCTCGCTTCTTTGACCAACAACAATAATTGAGAAAATTCTGCATTGGTGTTTGACGCATATACCAGACAGCCATATACAGCGCCCCTGAAATTAACAGCAGATTGTTAACAGGCCCCATGAAGATTAAGTAGCGAAAATTCGCCACGCTCCACCCAAATAAAGGTGCAATACTTCTTAGGGTGTAAGTGTATCCGAGGAGGGCCTGCGTGCCTGTGATAATTGCTTGCCCGCCAACAACCTTTTGTTGCAATTTTATCCATGGATCTATATGGCCTACTGCACTATCTATCTGTTTCTGTAAGGAAAAATACTCCGATAATGCAGCTCCAAATGATAGCGATCCAATTAGTCCACCAAAACTTGTAAGAGTCGAAACAGACCCAGAACCCCATTTAATCTTATCAACGCCAATACCTTGTTTATTCCAAAATCCCTTCCGAACCTGAACGTCAATCACCGCCATCAATGCCGCCCCGGCATACAGCGTTGCCGAAGCCGTATCGTATCGGCGCTGCGCATCCATTCCTTCCAATACACCGGCCTGGCTTAAATATTTATTTGCGTTCCAAGTGTTGATCAGCAACGCCGCCAAGGCGATAACTCCACCGCTTTGTTGCACGGCAGGTGCGTTCACAATATCCGCCACGCGGCCTGCACCAATCGCTTTACCCGTTCTATTGGCCCATTGCGTTAGTTCTTCGGCGCCTTTACCGAACAGCTGGAATACCTGTCGCCCCCTTTCATTGATTACCCGCAGACCCACTTGACTACCAACTCGCGCGGCGATCATGACAGTGAGCCACGGACCTTTAAGTGGTGTTCCTGGTTCACTGCCGAGCAACAGCAAGGACGCGCCTAATCGCTTGATCAACATATTCCAGAGGTCCGTGGCATCTTTGGCCCGACCTCTGAGGTTCGACAAAATATTCATGCCCTGCGGGCCCAGTATTTTGATCAGTGCTTGCTCTGCATTCGCCTGATTCTCAATACTCAGCGCAGCAACCAACTCTACTGAACGACTGACGGTCACTACCGCGGCATCAAGGCTCGGGCTCCACCCTGAAAACAGTTGCCGCAACGCCCCGTCATCCGCACTGCGCACGTACTCTGCATATTGCTCGGCTCCGACTTTGCGTAAGCATTGAGCACTAAGGCAGGCCAAGGCCAGTTCATCAAGCCATTGAAGGTGCTCGTTATCGTGGAAATCAACAAACCAGGTGCCACTGTGATGTCGCAGCAAGTACGTGCCACGATCGGCATAAAGAGCTTCGTGTCGTTGCTGCAGGTGATCAAAGTGTGTCGGGGCGGTGTGGTCTAGCCACCGGTTCATGGCGGGCAGGTCGATGTATTGCTCGACCTTATCGCTGGTCTGCGTATTTCTGAGGTTGTTGACTTTGCTTTCCTGGTAGTCACGCACCACTTGCAGCACTTCGTCGTGAAATTGAAGCGGGATAAAGCTACGTATCGGCGCCACTGCCGCTTGTTCGCGCAGGTGTATTTCAGCCAGGCGGGTGTCGGCTTCTACGTTGCTGTGGGTGGTGCCGCGTCGGATGTTGGCGGTGTAGCGCTCTCTCGCCAGTTGTTCCAGCCGGGTTCGCGCATTAAGCAGCATTTGCGCCTGCTCACGCGTCAGTTCGATGTCCTGCTCGCGGTAGCGGTAAATCAGCATTCCGATAACTTCGTCGGGATCTTCTGTAATCAAGCTGCGCACAAACCCACCAATACTCAGCCGCAGGTTGTTGTCGGCTTGCCACTGTTCATGCCGAGATTCGACGAGTTCTTGTTCGTGGTTGATGTCGCGTAATACGCCGAGGTCATCGTCCAGGCAAGCCAGTACGGTGTACAAGCCGCGTGATTGGGTGTGGGCGGTTTCCATCAGGCTTTGGGTCGTGGTCGGTGCCCATGGCACGGCGCTCCATTCACCCGGCGCAGGGATGTCATCGGGAACCGGGGGGTACTGCGCAGCAACTTTGGCTCGCTCACTGAGCCAACGCTGGGTGTCGGTGTAGTCTTTGATCGTGCTGGGTGTCGGATCGTTGATAGCTTCTTTGCCCAACTGCTCTGCCTGTTTGTGCCGGGCGGGTTGGTTACGTTGATAGTCGATCGCCAGCGCCAAGTCATAGGTGCTCGGAATCAGCTCGGCCATGAGCGTGTTGGCTTCTGTCAACGGCACGCAATGCGGCGCTTGCAGGGTGTTGGCGACTTGCCGCAGGTCGAGGCGGCGCATGCGCTTGGCGCGATTTTCGGGTTCGCTGAGGTGCGCGCAGGAGGTCGAGTTCAGCGGGATTTCGCTGTAGAGCATCCAGGCTTCCTGGTGCTTGTCCAACGCGATACCGCTGTGGGTGCCGACATTGATGACGGTGTCATCGTCCTCCAGTTCTTGTTCGCGCAGCAGGTGGTTTTCAGCCATCGCATAACGCTGAAGCGGGCCGTTGCCTTGCCACACATAGATAAATCCCGTGCGCAAAAGACGGGCTGCCATGGGGTGGCTTTTGGGCTCGACCCCGGGCTGACAGGCCGAGTGGCTGGCAGGCTCTTCGCTGAGGGCGTAGCGCACGGGGACCACGAAGATGTGCGGCTGGCTGGCCGGACATTGCTGCACGGTGCTGTTGATGTCGACGTGTTCGCGGGCGTTGGCTGCGCGTCTGGCTTCAGCCAGATTGACCACTGTGGCAAGACTTTTATCGAAGCTCATACCGCGCGCGCTCTGGGCGTAAATTGCGCATTTAAATCGTCCACTAGGTGTTCAATCACGCGGGTAAGTGCGGTCATATCCATGACTCCTCTGACGTAAGGGCTCACTTCAAAGAAAGCAGCCTCAGCACAAAGGGATGAACGCTAAAGGTTGAACGCGCTGGTGGATGTAGGACGCATCTCTAACTATTGGCAGAAAGGGGCCTTACTGCCAGTTGTAGGAGCGAGCTCTTGATCTTGAAAATCACAAGATCGCCGCCTTCGGCAGCTCCCACGAGGTGTGTGTCTCAGCGTTGCTCGGCCACGCATTTGTCGAGTGCAACGCGCCAGTCTGGCTGGCTGACGTGCCATTCGCGCGCTAGACGGCTGCAATCAAGGCGCGAGTTTTTCGGGCGGACCGCTGGTGTCGGGTAGGCGCTGGCCGCAATAGGCTCCAGCGTTGCGCACGGTTTGCCTTGGGCGGCGAGGTGCTCGGCAATGGCTTGGGTAAAGCCAAACCATGAGGTTTCGCCCTGAGCGGTCAGGTGGTAAACACCCCAGGCCCCGGCCTCACCGGCTTGCCAGCGTTCGATCAAGGCCCGAGTGCTTTGCGCGAGGGTGCCCGCCCAGGTTGGTGCGCCGATCTGGTCAGCCACCACGCGCAGCACCGGTTTTTCCGGCAGCAAACGCTGCATGGTCAGCAGGAAGTTTTTGCCGTGGGTGGAGTACACCCAGCTGGTGCGCAGGATCAAATGCTGTCCGCCTACTGCTGCGATGGCTTGCTCGCCCGCCAGTTTACTTTTGCCGTACACGCCCAGCGGGTTGGGTTGATCGTTTTCGGTGTAAGGCGCGGGTTTGCTGCCGTCGAACACGTAGTCGGTGGAGTAGTGGATCAGCGGAATGCCCAGGGCTTTCGCCTCTTCGGCCAACACGCCCGGCGCCGTGCCATTGATGGCAAACGCGAGGTCTGGCTCGCTTTCAGCCCGATCCACCGCGGTGTGTGCGCCTGCGTTAATGATCAAGTCAGGCTTGTGCGCGCGTACCTGAGCACGGATCTGCTCGGGTTGGCTCAGATCCAGCGCGTCGCGCCCCAGCACAATCAACTCGCCCAACCCGGCAAGATGCTTTTGCAGTTCGATGGCCACCTGGCCAGTTTTACCGCTGATCAGGATTTTCAAAGGTGCCGAGGGCTGGCTCATGCGATCAGGTCTTTGGTGTCGGTGAAGCCCAGGCGCTGGCCTTGGTAGCTGCCGTCCTGAACGCGTTTGCACCACTCCAGGTTGTTCAGGTACCACTGCACGGTTTTGCGCAGGCCGGTTTCGAAGGTTTCTTCAGGCACCCAGCCCAGCTCACGCTCGATTTTGCTGGCGTCGATCGCATAGCGCTGGTCGTGGCCTGGGCGGTCTTCAACAAAGGTGATCAGGTCAGCAAACTGCGCGACCCCAGGCGGATGCTCAGGCGCCAGCTCTTCGAGCAGTGCGCAGATGCCACGCACCACGTCGATGTTTTTCTGTGCGTTGTGGCCGCCGATGTTGTAGGTCTCGCCGACCACGCCTTCGGTCACGACCTTAAGCAGGGCGCGGGCGTGGTCTTCAACAAACAGCCAGTCACGCACTTGCAAGCCATTGCCATACACCGGCAGCGGTTTGCCCGCCAGGGCGTTGAGGATCACCAGCGGAATCAGTTTTTCAGGGAAGTGGAACGGCCCGTAGTTGTTCGAGCAGTTGGTCAGCAGCACCGGCAAACCATAGGTGCGGTTCCAGGCACGGACCAGGTGGTCAGACGCCGCCTTACTGGCCGAGTACGGTGAACTTGGCGCGTAGGGCGTGGTTTCCGTGAACAGATCATCGACGCCGTGCAGGTCGCCATACACTTCGTCAGTCGAAATGTGATGGAAGCGAAAGGCGCCCTTGGCGGGTTCTGGCAGCTTCGACCAATAGGCGCGGGCGGCTTCCAGCAGGCTGTAAGTGCCGACGATGTTGGTCTGGATGAAATCTGACGGGTCATCGATGGAACGGTCGACGTGCGACTCGGCCGCCAGGTGCATGATCGCCTGCGGTTCAAAGCGCTCGATAATGGCGCTGACAGCGGCTTGGTCGACGATGTCTGCCTGGACGAATTCGTAGCGGGTATCCGTTGCGATGCTTTGCAGCGACTCAAGGTTGCCGGCGTAGGTCAACTTGTCGAGGTTGAGCACTTCGTGCGCGGTGTTCTTGATCAGGTGACGGATCAGCGCTGAACCAATAAAACCGGCTCCGCCGGTGACTAGAATGCGCATATGGATACTCCTTATGTCCTGACGGCCCTAGATCATGTGGCGCTCTTCAATGAGGCGCAAGTGGGGGCGGTCGGGTAGCGGCTGCTTAAACGGTAGGAAATTGAGGAGCCTTGGTTTTTATATCGATTTATATCTGTTTTAAAAACGATTCCTAGCGGGTTTTATTCGATGAATGGATTTTATTGTAGATATTTATCGGATATAAAGACGCTCTGCGTTGACGCAATACAGACCAGCGTCCACAGTTTGCGGTCTGTCTTCTTTCTGCTGCCATCCCCCTTTTCGACGGTTCCCTGGAGTCCTGACGGTTATGACTACTTTGCACAGCACCCCCCGCGCTGACGGCTTCCACATGCCGGCTGAATGGGCTCCACAAACCCAGGTCTGGATGATCTGGCCTGAGCGCCCGGACAACTGGCGGCTCGGCGGCAAGCCCGCGCAGGCTGCGCACGTAGCCGTGGCCAAGGCCATCGCCCGTTTTGAGCCGGTCACCGTTGGCGTATCGGCCGCGCAATACGAAAATGCCCGTGCGCAACTGGATGTACCGAATATTCGTGTGGTCGAGATCTCCAGCGATGACGCTTGGGTGCGTGACAGCGGCCCGACATTCGTGATCAACGACAGCGGCGAAGTGAGAGGGGTTAACTGGGACTTCAACGCGTGGGGGGGCTTTGATGGCGGTCTGTACTTCCCCTGGAATCGCGATCAGCAAGTGGCTAGCAAGATCCTCGAAATCGAACGTTCTGCGCGTTACTACACCGAAGGTTTTGTGCTTGAAGGCGGTTCGATCCACGTCGATGGCGAAGGCACGCTGATCACCACGGCTGAATGCCTGATGAACCGCAACCGCAACCCTCACCTGTCTCGCGAAGAGATCGAAGGCGTTCTGCGCGCGCAACTGGCTGTGGATAAGATCATCTGGCTGCCGGACGGCCTGTTCAACGATGAAACCGACGGCCATGTGGATAACTTCTGCTGCTACGTCGCACCGGGCGAAGTGTTGCTGGCCTGGACCGACGACGAGCGCGACCCGAACTACGTGCGTTGCCATGAAGCGATGAAAGTCCTGGCCGCCAGCACCGATGCCAAGGGCCGTCCTTTTGTGGTGCATAAAATGCCGATTCCGGGGCCGATGTATGCCACCCAGGAAGAGTGCGATGGCGTGGACAAAGTCGCCGGTAGCCAGGATCGCAATCCGTCGGAGCGTTTGGCCGGGTCTTACGTGAACTTCCTGATCGTCAACGGCGGCATCATTGCCCCAAGTTTTGACGATCCGATGGACGCACAAGCCAAAGTCATCCTGCAAAACATCTTCCCGCAACACGAAGTGGTGATGGTGCCGGGCCGTGAATTACTGCTGGGCGGTGGCAACATCCACTGTCTGACCCAGCAGCAACCTGCGCCGCACAAGGCGTGATCTGACGCCAAACTGCCTTGTGGGAGCGGGCTTGCCCGCACCCACAAAAGCAGCGTTTTCACGGTCTATTTGCCCGATTCACGCAACCCACTCAAAGCCCAACTGATTCAGCTTCCGCTTGCGGCCTGGAGGGGGGCGGGGAGTAAAGGCTGACACGTTGATCAACGGTTGGAAAAATGAGCGTACTTAACAAAATTTTCACGAAATTGACACTTTGCCTTAACGGCGGCTAGGATCCGCACCAACGCCTGTGGCGATAAGCCATGCACCAACTTTTTGAAAAGACCCTTGCGGAGTCTCGTAAGGGTATTTTTTTGTTTATGTGAAGCAACCACCACTCAATGTTTCAGCTTGATACCCACAGCGCGCCTCTATTCAGTAATAAGGAAAATAAAATGTTGAACAAACGGATAGGTCTACTCGCTCTGGGCGTACTCAGTGCTACCCAAGCCATGGCTAACGATCAAGCTGACGCAAAAGGCTTTGTAGAAGACAGCCACCTCAATGTATTGGCGCGCAACGCCTACATCAGCCGTGACTACAAAGACCACAAGCAAGACAAAGCTGAATGGGGCCAAGGCTTCCTCGGCACGTTCACCTCGGGCTTCACCCAAGGCACCGTTGGCGTGGGTGTGGATGCTTTCGGCATCTACGCACTGCGTCTGGACGGCGGCAAGGGTCGTAGCGGCGCAGGCGGCATCGACTTCTTCAAGCAAGACGCTGACGGCAAAGCCGCTAGCGACATCGCCAAAGCCGGCGCTGCCGTGAAGTTGCGCGTGTCGAACACCGTGCTGAAGTACGGCGATCAAATGCCGGCTCTGCCGGTACTGATGTACGATAACTCGCGTCTGATGCCAGAAAGCTACACCGGCACGCTGTTGACCTCCAAAGAGATCGACGGTCTGGAAATCAACGTGGGTCGTTTCACTGCTGAATCGCGCAAGAGCGCTGAAAGCCGTGACAGTGGCGACCTGAAAAGCATCAACGTGTTCGGCGCCAGCTACAAGTTCACCGACAACTTCTCGGCCTCGTTGTACGGCTCCGAGATGGAAGACGTACTGCGCAAGCAATACCTGGGCATGACCTACGTGCTTCCGCTGCAAGACAAACAGTCCCTGACGTTTGACTTCAACGGCTACCGCACCCACGTCGACTCTGACTACGCACGTGACGTGCTGCAGGTTGACGGCACAGACAACAAAATCTGGAGCCTGGCAACCACCTACGCTTTCGGCGCTCACTCGTTGATTCTGGCTTACCAGAGCAGCACCGGCGAAATCGGCTACCCGTACGGCGGCTACCGCAATGCAGGCGGCGTGGGCGATGGCGGCAACACCATCCTGCTGGCCAACTCCTACTGGTCCGACTTCAACGCTAAAGACGAGCGTTCGTGGCAGTTGGGTTATGGCTTCGACTTCGGTGCTGTTGGCATTCCGGGTCTGACCTACAACATCGCCTACGTCCGCGGCAGCAACATCGACGACGGTTCCGACCGTGGCCGTGGTACTGAGCGTGAAATCTTCAACCAGGCTAAGTACGTTGTACAAAGCGGTCCGGTCAAAGACCTGAGCGTGCGTCTGCGTGGTTCGTGGTTGCGTGTTTCCAACAACGCCAGCGACTACAACGTCGGCGGCAACGAAGTACGTGTATTTGTTGATTACCCAATCAGCATTTTCTGATGCGACTGGCCTGACAGACAGGCCGGACATCTGAATAAAAAACGCCCCGACTGGGGCGTTTTTTTTTGTGCGAAATTTACAGCGCTGCAGAAATCAACAGATCGCAGCCTATAAGGCTGTTTCTTGCGCACATTGACGCAACCAATTCATAAACACCTGCAAGCGTTTTGGAATGGCGTTCAGTGGCGGGTGTACCAAGTAATAGTCGTAATGGCCGCACTGGCTGAAACCGCCTAAAGGCAACACCAGTTCGCCGCGATCTACACGTTTTTGCACCAATTGCTGACGCCCGATGGCAATGCCAGCATGGTTCATGGCAGCGGTGACACTCAGGTCGGAGCGGTCGAAGGTCAAGGTTCGTTTGGGCAAGGCCGCGAGCATGTGGTGTTGCTCGGCCCACAATGACCACTCGGCATCAAAGGCGGCGTGGTCCCAGGCCAGCGAGTCGTGCAGGGTGGTGCAGTGCCGCAGGTTGTCCGGGTTTTCTTGCAGGCGATGACGTTGCGCGTATTCAGGGCTGCACACCGGAGCCAGTCGCTCTTGCATCAAGCGGTAGCTGGTGAGGCCGGGGAATTCGCCATTGGCGTAGTACAGAGCCAAGTCGATTTTGCGGGTGCGAAAATCGACGTTGTCGTTGCCGACCCGCAGGTCGAGTGAAACCAATGGGTAACGGTCGACGAAATCCGCCAGCCGGGGCACCAGCCAGCATTGAGCAATCGAAGGCCTGACATACAGCGCGATGGACCCGGCAATTTCGGCCTGTGATGACTGCTCTAGCGCTTCGGACAGCTCGCCCATCGCGCTTTGCAGAATCTCGAAAATGCGCTCGCCTTCGTCAGTCAGGTTGACCTGTCGGGTCAGGCGCTGAAACAACTTCATCGACAGCGCCGTTTCCAGTCGACTGATGCGGTGGCTCACGGCGCTGGCGGTTAAGCACAGTTCTTGTGCGGCGCGGGCAAAGCTCAGGTGCCGGGCGGCGACCAGAAAGGTGTGCAGGTTGGCAAATTGGCTGCTGTTGAGCCTGGAGCTGATACGCGGAGGAAGGTTGAGCACGGCAGTTTTCCCTAGCTAAACATTCCGCAAGTGGCAAGACGTGCATCTTGCCACATCCGGTTGTGCGCTTGAATCAACCCTTGCCCAGCAACTCACGGCCCTTGGCCAGATACGCGTCCATCTCGTCGCCAGGCACTTTGTTGCCGCCGGTCGCCCACACCAGATGCGTGGCCTGCGCCATGTTCTGACGGTTAAGACCTGCGCGCTGCCAATAGTCTTGCTGGTCAGCCAGCACCCTGGCAATACCAGGTACGCCCGCCAGCGCCGAAGGCTCAAGACGCAACCCTTCGGTGCGCTCCATCAAGGCCAAGAGGCTGTACATTTCTTCATCGCTGACCGTGTAAAAACCATCCAGCAAACGTTGCATGGCTTTGCCGACAAAGCCTGACGCACGACCCACGGCCAGGCCATCAGCCGCCGTCACGTTATCAATGCCGAAGTCTTGCACGCTGACTTCGTCATGCAGCCCGGTGTAGACACCCAGCAGCATGCACGGTGAGTGAGTCGGCTCTGCGAAGATGCAGTGCACGGCATCACCGAACGCGAGCTTTAGGCCGAACGCCACGCCCCCCGGCGCACCGCCCACTCCGCAAGGCAGGTACACGAACAAGGGATGTTGCGCGTCTACGGGGATGTTGGCTGTCGCCAACTGCGTTTTCAGACGCTCGGCGGCCACCGAGTAACCGAGGAACAGGTTGACCGAGTTTTCATCATCGACGAAATGGCAGGTCGGATCGGCCTCTGCCTGTTGGCGGCCCTGAGCAACGGCCACGCTGTAATCAGAGGCGTATTCAATGACCGTCACGCCATGCGCACGCAGCGTGTCTTTTTTCCATTGCCGCGCATCGGCCGACATGTGCACCGTCACCTGAAAGCCCAATGCGGCGCCCATGATGCCGATCGACATGCCGAGGTTGCCCGTTGAGCCGACGGCAATTTTGTACTGCCCAAAAAAGGCCCGTGCTTTATCGCTGTCGAGCAACGCGTAGTCGTCATCGAGGGTTAGCAACCCGGCGGCCAGCGCTAGGTCTTCGGCGTGCTTGAGCACTTCGTAGATCCCGCCACGGGCTTTGATCGAGCCTGAAATCGGCAAATGGCTATCACGCTTGAGCCACATCGCACCGGGCAAGGGCTGGTCATAGCGCTTGCTCAGCTCATATTGCAGGTGCGGTATCGGCACGATGTCCGACTCGATAATGCCGTTGCTGACCGCCGTTTGGGGAAACGCACGTTGCAGGTAAGCCGCGAAACGGCTCAGCCGAGCGCTGGCATCGGCAACGTCAGCGGCAGTGAGCCCCACGTCACCTATGGCCTGTGCGACCGGCGCCACGCCGGGGTTAAACCACGTGGTAGGTTGCAGCGCCACCAGTTGGCGAATCAGCGGGTAACGGGTGTACCAGCTCTCAAGTGTTCTTCCCAAAATCATGGCGGGTCCCTTTTAAACGATCAGGCGCAAAATGCGGGTTAAATCAAACAAAGTGCGACAGCAGCAGGGTCAGCCCCAGTGCGATCAGCGAAGCCAGTACCGTGGCCAGGGTGAACTTCTTCAAGGCGTCGATGAGCGACACGCCCAGGTACTCCTTGACCACCCAAAAGGCCGAGTCGGTGACGTGAGTCCAGCCGATGGCGCCCGCCCCGATAGCAATACAGATAATCTCTTTGCTCACCGTGGGGTGAGCCCCCAGCATAGGCAATACCATGCCCGCAGCACTGATCATGGCCACCGTGGCCGAACCCACCGCGAAGTGCATCAAGCCGGCCACCAGCCACGCTAATACGATAGGGTTCATGTTCAATTGCGTCAGTGAGCCGGACAGTGCGTTGCCCACGCCGCTGTCGACCAGAATGCCGTTGAACGCGCCACCGGCGCCGATGATCAACAAAATGCTCGCCAGTGGCGGAAAGCTTTTTTGCGTCAGTGCGAGCAATGCGGGCATTGACAAGCCGCGACGCAGACCCAGCGCCCAGTAAGCGAACACCACGGCAATCGACAGCGCGATCAGCGGCGTGCCCAAGAATGAAATAACGTTAAAGGCCGCAGATTCATGAGGCCGCCCTGCTGCGAGGCTTTTGCCGACCATCAGAATCAACGGCAGCAAAATGGTCAGCAGCGTCACACCAAGGCCTGGCAATTCGCGGGTCTTGCGATCTTCGCAATGCTCTTCCAGAAACGCTTCCTGAGCGGCAGGTGCTTGCGTCTTGCACACCCACTTGACCCACAGCGGCCCGGCAATAATCGACGTCGGCAGCGCAACGATCAGGCCGTACATAATCACCTTGCCGACATCGGCTCCGAGCATCCCGGTAATCGCCATCGCAGCCGGATGCGGCGGCAACATGCAATGCACCGCCATCAGCGACACGGCGAGCGGCACACCGAGGTACAGCAGGTTGATTTTGGTCTCTTTAGCGACCACATAAATCAGTGGAATCAGCAGCACAAAACCCACTTCAAAGAACACCGGGATGCCGGCAATGAAGCCCACCAGCATCATCGCCCACGAGGCGCGCTCTTTACCCAGAGCGTTCAACAGCGTGTGAGCGATTCGCTCTGCACCGCCGGATTCCTCCAGCATCTTGCCCAGAATCCCACCCAGGCCAATGATTGTTGCCAGAAACCCAAGGGTTCCACCGACACCGGCTTCGTACGCCGAAACAATGTTCACCAGCGGCATACCGGAGCCAATTCCCACTACAAAGCTGGCGGCTGTCAGGGCTAAAAAGGCATGGACGCGCACTTTGACGATCAGAAAAACGATCAATGCGATGGCGCAAAACAACACCAGCAACAGAGTGGGACCGCTGTGCATAGGAGGATCTCCGGGAAGCGCTTTTATTGTTGAAATCAGTGATCGAGTCACTTGGCTTTCAACAATTAGAGGGCACGGCACAGGGGGCTGACAAAGGATGGATTTTCAGGGGGTAGATGACGTGAGGTCATCTGTGGAGGGGATTAACACCTTTTAAGACGCATCGCTTTTGTAGGCGCGAGCTTGTCTCGTCATTCTCAAATCCGCAGGTCTCAATGGAGAATTCCGATCGTGAAATTTCCAGTTGTTATATACAAAGATGCAGATTTCGAATTCAGCGGCACGGTGCCTGATGTCCCAGGTTGCTTCTCTGCTGGCTGCACTTTTTCACAAGCCCTGAAAACGTGCTGGAGGTGCTGGCTTTGCATTTGGAAGCTGTTGTTGCGGACGGCCGTGGGCTTTCACAGGCTAAGGATGTGGATGCACATTTGGATAATCCAGATTATGTCGGCGGGATTTGGGCGGTGGTTGGCTTCGATCTGACCCCCTTTACCTTGGGAAGTCGGTCCGATTTAACGCATCCCTACCCGAAAATCTGTTGCTGCGCTTTGATGAGCGCGTCAGCAAGGATCACCGTTACGCGTCGCGCTCGGGGTTTCTGGCGACAGCTGTTTGCGTGAGTTTGGGGTTTAGACGGTGATTGGTGCGCGGCGCTGAAGCGCTGGTTGAGCGACTGGGAAATCCCTCAGAATCTGGCCCCCTCTTACCCAGCCCTCCTGATATAGGCCATATCCGTTGCCGCTCAGGTTTCAAGGCCAATAAACAACTTCAAATTGGTTGGGAGTGATTGTCTGGTGAGCTCTGATATTTGTGCTATTTGCCCGTCCGTGAGTAGCCATTCCCCTTCTGCCATCGCGTCAAGGCTTCTATGGCCTAGGAGTTGTGCGATTTGATCGTTAAAGGAACTATTCAGATCAAGCTCAAACTTAAGTGAGTCATCTTCGGGATTATCCGGTAGGAATCCACTGATACACAGATACATAAACACTCCTATTTTTCTACTTTTCGGCCGGGGTTGGCTGGTTTGGTTTGTTCGCCCGTAATAGGGTCAAACTCACCTAGATGCTTGCCTTGTTTGTCATACATTTCAACCGCTCCGTGTTGGCTATCCCATTCGTAAATACGGCCTTTTTTATCTTTCCAGCGTCTACGAACTGCCCCACCGCCTTGGACCCTGTAGTGGTCAACTAATCCCGGACTTTATTCGATTATTGATCGGTAAACCTGTATCAACGTTGCAGGTGATGGGCCCGGGGCTTGAAATGCATTGTTCCAGGCCCCGGTACATGTATCTGTGCCGCTTATTCGTTGGATAAAGTATTGAGTGATGGCTGAGCCGCATCGCTTTATATCGCTGTTACCACAGTGGCAATGTATAACTCACGATTAGGCGTGTTTCGTCCAAGTCGTTACCGAAGTTTGAACGGACCGTTGCATTTCGGACTTTCATGCCGAGGTTTTTCAGAGAGCCACTTTGTATGACATAGCCGATATCGGTATCGCGCTCCCACTCTTTACCGCTGTTGCTGCCTGCGACCAAGGCATTGTCGCCGCTGACATAACGGCTCATGAAGGTCAGCCCCGGCAGGCCCAGCGCCACGAAGTTGTAGTCGTAGCGCAGTTGCCAGGATTTTTCCTGAGCGTTGGCAAAGTCATTGATCTGGACGAAGTTGACCAAGTAGGGGTCGGTATTGGCGATGTATGGAAACGGGTCATCACCGCTCATGCGCTGATAGGCCGCCGAGAACACGTTGCTGCCCAGGGTATAAGACGCCATGCCGTTGGCTGCGCGGTTGTCTAGGGCGCGGAAGTTACCGTCCTCGGTGCTTTTCGAATAGCGTAGGTCGAACTTCAGCGACTGTTGCGCGGCAAGGGGGATCTCATAGACCACGCCGCCAAAGTACTGCCGATAGACGTTTTCCAGGTTGCCGTAGTAAAGGCTTGTACTCAGGGCCTTGTTGAAGCTGTAGGTGCCGCCGGCAAAGCGAAAATCATCGCTGACGCCGCCGATGCGGTTGCCCGTGAAGTCTTGATAGTTTGAGGAGCTGTTGAACTTGATTTGCTCTAGCTTGCCGCCTTGCAGCACTAACTTATCAATATCTTTTGAGGTGAGCAGTGCGCCTTCGAACGTCGCCGGCAACAGGCGCGTGTCATTACTCGAGACCACGGGGGTGCGAAAGGCCAGCGAGCCGACCTTCAGTACGGTTTCCGAGACCTTGGCCTTGGCCGTTAGCTCAAGTTTTGAATACTCGTCCTGCGAGCCGCGGCCGTTCTTTGAACTCAGGTCTGCCGGCAGCAAGCCTGTGCCACCGGAGCCGTCACCGCCATCGAGTTTGAGACCGAGCATGCCAACGGCGTCGACGCCCAGACCCAGAGTGCCAGCGGTATAACCCGACTCGAAGCGCAACATGAGGCCCTGCGCCCACTCTGCCGCTGCATCACGCTGAGCGGTGGGCGGGCCGTTACGAAAGTCACGGTTAAAGTAGAAGTTACGCAGTTCTACGCTGGCTTTGCTGTCGGCAATAAAGTCGGCAGATGCCGTGAGTGGTAAAACCAGCGCGCAGGTACCCGCAAGGGTAAAAACCTTGTTGATTAACATGCTCTTAAATGCTCCAGATAACGGCAGATTTATGGGTTGAGTTTTATCGTTATTGTGAGTGCACAGTGTCATCTACAGTTTTCTGCGGGCAGCACGCGGCAACCGGGTTATTAACCCGTTGCGCGTTTAGCCTGCAAAAAGAAGCGTTTAAATCAACGAGCTGTTTTGATACGGCCGATCAGCGAGCCGGCTTCAAAGTATGGGCCCGATTGTTGGGTAACTTGAACGTCGCCAGCACAGGGGGCCAGAACCGAAGTTTCCATTTTCATCGCTTCTACCACGGCGATAACTTGCCCGGCGCTGACCGCCTCACCGTCCTCGACGACCCAGGTATGCAGGTTACCCGCTACCGGCGTCAGTACCGCCTGTGGATCAACTGCATCGCCTGGGCTCGCGCTTTCGCTGGCAGGACCCGCTGCGTTCAGGCTCATGCCGCGTAACAATGCTGCGGGCAGGCCCAGTTCGTGGCGCTTGCCGTCAATTTCGACGAAGGTGCGCAGTACGTCTGGGTTCCCCGACGGGGCGTTGCGTGGGGCGATGGTGATCTGTTCGGCGAAGTCGGTCTCGATCCAGCGGGTGTGCACGTCGAATCGGTCAGCGCTGGTGAAGTCGGCATGGTCCATCACGGCCCGGTGGAACGGCAGCACTGAGGCGATGCCTTCGATGTTGAATTCCGCCAGGGCGCGACGGGCGCGGGTTATCGCCTGTTCACGAGTTGCACCTGTGACAATCAGCTTGGCCATCATCGAATCGAAGGAGCTCGGCACGCTGGAGCCGCTGACCACGCCGCTGTCCAGGCGTACGCCGGGGCCAGAGGGCGGCAGAAACGCTGTGATTTGCCCGGGGGTGGACAAAAAGCCTTTGCCTGCGTCTTCGGCGTTGATGCGAAATTCAAAGCTGTGGCCGCGCGGGGTCGGCGTTTCGCTGAACGACAACGGCAGGCCGTCGGCGATACGCAGTTGCTCAATCACGAGGTCGACACCGGTGGTTTCTTCGGTCACCGGGTGCTCGACCTGCAAGCGTGTGTTGACCTCGAGGAACGACAGGGTACCGTCCTGGCTGAGCAGGAACTCCACGGTGCCGGCGCCGACGTAGCCGGCCTTGGCGCAAATATCCTGGGCCGATTGATGAATACGCTGACGCTGTGCGTCGCTGATAAACGGCGCGGGCGCTTCTTCCACCAGCTTTTGGTTGCGTCGTTGCAGCGAGCAATCACGCGTGCCGACCACCACCACCTTGCCGTGTTTGTCGGCCATTATTTGCGCTTCAATGTGCCGAGGGCGGTCGAGGAATTGCTCAACGAAACATTCGCCACGGCCAAACGCTGCTTCGGCTTCGCGCACCGCCGAGGCAAACAGCTCGGCGACCTCGTCCAGGCGCCAGGCCACTTTCATGCCGCGTCCGCCGCCACCGAAGGCGGCCTTGATGGCAATTGGCAGGCCATGTTGCTCGGCAAAGGCCAGCACTTGGGCTGCACTTTCGACCGGCCCAGGCGTACCGGCCACCAGGGGCGCACCGACCTGCTGAGCGAGCTTGCGCGCCTCGACCTTGTCGCCCAACACATCAATGGTCTCGGGGTTGGGGCCAACCCAGATCAGCCCGGCGTTGATCACCGCGCGGGCGAAGTCGGCCCGCTCAGACAGAAAGCCATAGCCTGGGTGCACGGCGTCGGCTCCGCTGCGTTTGGCGACAGCCAGGAGCTTTTCGATGTCCAGGTAGGTCTCGGCAGGGCGTTGGCCATTCAGAGAATAAGCTTCGTCAGCCTGGCGCACGTGCAGCGCGTCAATGTCTGCGTCGGCATAGACGGCAACCGACTGCACACCGTAGTCGCGGCAAGCGCGAGCGATGCGGACGGCGATTTCACCACGGTTGGCGATCAATAATTTTTTCATGAATGGTTCTTCGCATCGGCAGTTGAAAAAGAGGCTTCGGTGCTGGGCTGCATATCTTCAAACACATCCAGCGGGTTGAAGCGAATCTGTGCATTGACTGGTATCTGTCCTGCCAAATCCAAATGGTGACTGGCAACGGAGGCAATCACCGGATAACCACCGGTCAGTGGGTGGTCTGCCAGGAACAGCACCGGTTGGCCGCTGGCTGGAACCTGGATCGCGCCAACAGAAGTGCCTTCGCTGGGCAACTCCTGATGATGACTGCGCTCCAGTGGTGTATCGCCGGCCAGACGGATACCGACCCGGTTGGATTGCGAGGTGACGCGCCACAGCTGGGTGCTCAGACGCTGGATGGCGTCTTCGGTAAACCAGTCGGTGCGCGGCCCCATCACCACATCGAGGGTGACAATACTGGCGGTGGTCGGCAGCTCAAAGGCTGGAGCTTCGTTCAGGGATACGCTGGTGCCGGTGACCGGGGCGGTAAAGCCCAGTCGGTCGCCAACTGCCAGAGCTGCAGGACCTAGCTGCGCCAGGGTATCGGTGGACAGACTGCCGAGCACCGGCGTGACGTCGAAACCCCCACGGATTGCCAGATAACTGCGCAACCCAGCCTTGGGCGAACCCAGGCTCACGCGGTCGCCCGCTTCCAGCTCGATGGGCTGATAGTTGCTGGCTTGCCATTGCAGGCCGCTGGCGTTGGTGATGGTGACCGGGGTGTGCGCGCCGGTGATGGCGATCAAGGCACTGCCATGGCAAATGAAGCTCAGGCCTCCAAGTACCGATTCCACGCAGGCCATGTCCGAAGGGTTGCCGACGACGCGGTTGGCCGAGCGCAGAGCACCCAGGTCCAGCGCGCCGGAGCGGGATACGCCCTGGCCGGTCTGGCCGGGGCGGCCCATGTCCTGCAAGACGCTATGCAGGCCTGGGCTGGTGATCTCCAGATACGTTCCTGTTGTGGCGCCGATACGTGCTGGCGTCGAAGGTAGCGGCAGGCCACTGGCAGGCAATGGACCGGCGTCGGTGAAGCGTACTTTATAGCCTGGGCGCAGCAGGGCAGGCTCGGCGCGGTTCAGGTCCCACATCTGCAACGGCGTGACGCCGATGATCTGCCACCCACCAGGGCTGGCTTTGGGATAGACACCGCTGAAGTCGCCCGCCAACGCCACGGCACCGGCAGGGATGCGAGTGCGCGGCGTTTGCCGACGAGGCACCTGGAACCCGGCGCCGCCCGTCAGGTACGCGAAGCCCGGCGCAAAACCGCAGAACGCCACGCTGTAGTCATGAGCGGTGTGACGCTGGATGACTTCTGCACGACTGATGTTCAGCAGAGTCGCGACTTCGTCGAGGTCTTCGCCGTTGTAATGCACCGGGATTTCCACCCGACGGTGTTCGCCCTCGCGGCGCTGGCTGAGGTCTTGGCCAGCGATGCGGTTGACCAGCGCCTGACGCTCGATGGTGCTGGGGCGGAACTGGATCAATAGCGTGCGTGCGGCAGGAACGATCTCCTCCACACCCGCAATTGGCTCCGCCGTCAGGGCGTCGAACAAGGCCAGGGTTTCGTCCAGATCTTTCAATTCGACGAGCAGGACGTCCAGGTTGACCGGTAGAAAGCGCACAGGGAACTCCTAGACGTGGTAAGTGCTGTCAGGCACGTCGGTGATGAACATATAGCCCGGCGAATGGGTAATGGCGAAGGGTACGCCTGATGCCATGACTGCTGCCTGAGGGGTGACACCGCAGGCCCAGAAAACCGGAACTTCCCCCGGCTTGATGCTTACGGCATCGCCGAAATCGGGTCGACTCAGGTCGTTGATACCCAGTCGCCCTGGCTCGCCGATATGGACTGGCGCGCCATGTACCGAGGGGTAGCGCCCGGAGATACTGCTGGCCTCGGCCACGCGATCAGCCGGAATCGGACGCATGGAAACCACCATTTCGCCATGTAACCGCCCGGCCGGACGGCAGGCGCGGTTGGTGCGGTACATCGGCACATTGCAGCCATCGGTGATATGTCGCACTTCGATGCCTGCTTCTTGCAGCGGGGTTTCAAAGGTAAAGCTGCAGCCGATCAGAAACGCGACCATGTCGTCGTGTTCAGCCCAGGCTTGGGTGGCGTCGCTGACTTCTTCTGCCAACTTGCCATCGCGCCAGATGCGGTACTTCGGGATGTCGGTTCGCAGGTCTGCGCCTTCAGCCAGGAAGGTGGTCGTGCTGCCGGCGTCGCTGACATCCAAAACCGGGCAGGCTTTGGGATTGCGCTGCGCGTAGAGCAGGAAGTCGTAGGCCCAATCGCGGGGCAAGGCGATCAGGTTGGCTTGGGTCATGCCTGGTGCAACACCTGCCGTGGGGGTAACCAGACCGTTGCGGTAAGTGCCTCGCGCCTCGCGGGCTGCGGCGATGGCATTCTGACGGGCTCGATCAAAGGCATTCATGGGCGTTCCCCGACAAAGGGTTGCAAAGAGGTATTGGCTTGTTCCAGTACGCGGCGCAGCTCGCGGGCCATCTCTACGGCGGCGGGGCTGTCGCCATGCACACAAATTGAGTCGGCCTCTATCCTGACGAGGCTGCCATCAATGGCTTCGATGGAGCCTGACTGAACCAGACGCAGCATGCGCTGGGCCACGAGCTCGGGATCGTGAAGAACGGCCCCGGGCTCGCGCCGCGAAACCAGAGTGCCCTGTGGCGTATACGCCCGATCAGCAAAGGCCTCGGCGACGCACTGCAAACCTTCGCTACGGGCCAGCTCAATCAGGGGGGAGCCCGCCAGAGCGACAAGCACCAGCGTAGGATCAATGGCGCGGATCGCCTCAATCACCGCCATCGCCTGTCTGCGGTCGTGAGCGATAGTGTTGTACAAGGCTCCGTGAGGTTTGACGTAGCGCACCGAGGTCCCAGCAGCCTTGGCCAGGGCCTGCAGCGAACCGATCTGATAAATCACGTCGGCGGTCAGTTCGTCGCTGGCCACGTCCATGTTGCGGCGGCCAAAGCCAACCTTGTCCGGGTAGGAAACGTGAGCGCCAATCATGACGTTCTTTGCGGCAGCGGCTTTGAGTGTCCGCAGGATGCCCGCCGGGTCGCCGGCGTGAAAACCACAGGCGACATTGGCGCTGGTCACGATGTCGAGCATCGCTGCATCGTCGCCCATGTTCCAGGCGCCGAAGCTTTCACCCAGGTCGCTATTGATATCTATATTTGGCATTTTTTGACTCCTCGGATTCTATCTGGCTCAGACCACATTCAGGAATGCGAAGATCGGACCAATGGACTTGATCGCCATATACCAGGTAAGCAGGCAGGTCAGGGCTCCGAGGACCAGCAGCCAGCGCGGGTAATGGTAACCGCCCATCATGTCGGACCGGCACCAGCCTACGTAGATAAAGAGGCTCAGTCCGATTGGCAGGATCAGGCCGTTGAAACCGCCTGCGAACAGCAGAAGTGCGGCTGGCGCAGTACCCATCATCAGGTAGATCAGCAGCGATACGGCAATAAATATCGTCGTGGCGCGGTTACGCCCTCGTTCGGAGATGTTCGGCTTGAATACCGAGATAAAGGACATGGAAGTGTAAGCGGCACCGATCACACTGGTGATGGCTGCGGCCCAGAGTATTAGTCCAAAGGCTCGCAGGCCGAACTGGCCAGCCGCCGCCTGGAAGGCCTGGGCTGCTGGATTGGCACCTTGACCCGACGTGTCGATGATCACACCACTTGCAACCACACCGAGGACTGCCAGAAACAGCACATAACGCATGATGCCGGTGACGAAGATGCCACTCAAAGCTGCTTTGGTAACTACCGCAAGGTTTTCTTCGCCGGTGGTGCCCCGGTCCAGCAGGCGGTGTGCCCCAGCGTAGGTGATGTAGCCACCCACAGTGCCGCCGACAATCGTTGTGATAGTGGCGAAATTGATCTGGTCAGGGAGTACGGTCTGATAGAGCGCTTCACCCAACGGCGGGTTCGAGGCGAAGGCAACAAAAACGGTCAGGCCAATCATCATCACGCCTAGCCAAACAACCATACGGTCAACGGCAAGACCGGCGCGGTGGGAGGAAAATATTCCGATGGCCAGCAGTGCGCTCAAACCGCCGCCCCACTTAGGGTCAAGGCCGAGCAACGCGTTCAGACCAAGCCCGGCACCGGCAATGTTGCCGACGTTGAACACCAGGCCCCCGAAAATCACCAGTACCGCCAGCAGGTAACCACTGCCAGGGATCGCTTTGTTGGCCAGTTCTGCGGCGCGCATGCGGGTCAGGGTGACGATTCGCCAGATATTCATCTGCACAACGAAGTCGATCAGGATCGACGCCAGGATGCCGAACGCGAATGCAGAACCCATCTTCGCCGTAAACGTAGCGGTCTGAGTGATGAACCCCGGCCCGATAGCGGAGGTTGCCATCATAAAGATGGCGGCGACTAAAGACGCCCGCCGCGTCTTTGTGAACTCTAGAGTGGTCGTTGTCACGGCATCATTCCTACGGTGAGAGATAACTCGACTGAGCAATGAGCATGCCAAAACTCAAGGATCACCACTGCAATGTAGGTGGATAAAGGATTTATTGTTGAACAATCCTCAGTTGATGACTGATGTAAAAGCACGAAATTGTTACCTCAAGTGCTTGCAGTGCTACTTAATGAAGCACGGTGCATGCTGCATCCTTGTGCCGCGCACTAAGCTCTGATGGAATAACCCTGTGGTTTTCCTCATCCTGGATCTCTTATGAACGACGCCTCTCCCACCCTTCCCCGAACACTGGGAGAAACCATCACTCAAGAAATACGCAGAATGCTGGTCGAGGGCGAACTCGTGCCCGGCCAACGCCTTTCAGAAGCCGCACTGGCAGAAAGCCTCGACATTTCGCGCAACACATTGAGAGAGGCATTCCGGGTGCTGACGCGCGAAGGCCTGCTCAAACACGAACCTAACCGCGGCGTTACGGTTGCAGAACCTGACATGGCCTCGATCATCGACATCTACCGGGTGCGCCGCTTCATCGAGTGCAAGGCCATCGCCCAAGCCTACCCCCAGCACCCAGGCACCCTGCACATGCGTGAGGCTGTCGAATTAGGCGAGCGTGCGCGGGAATCGAAAGACTGGGTAGCGGTCGGCACCGCCAACATGAGTTTTCACAAATCAATTGTCGAACTGGCAGACAGCCCGCGCCTACAGGTGTTTTATGGGCAGATTTCGGCTGAATTGCGGCTGGCCTTTGGGGTTCTCAACGACCCCCAATTTCTGCACTTGCCGTTCCTCGATATGAACGCATCGATACTTAGATGCGTTGAAGAGGGCCGAGCAGGCGACGCGACTACCATGCTGGATGCCTACCTGGTGCAATCTGAGCGAACTGTCCTGGCAGCTTACGAGCGCAGCATGAAACGGTAGTTGCCTTGATGCACCGACGCGGCCATGGGATTGGACTGGATAGGGTAGAACTCATCGCCGTGCGCGGTCTGTAGGTTTTGCCAAGTGGCAAGCTGCGTCGCAGAGCGCAACTGTGGTGCGCGATAGAGGGGGGGTTAGCAGAATCCGGCAGACCCTAAAACGAAAAAACCCGCCAGAAGGCGGGTTTTTCGGGGGTTTCAAAGACTGTACTAGCTGTCTATGGAACCTTGTATGGTGCGGCACCAGGAGTCGAATTTATCTTTAACTATTTGCCGGCAATGATTTTTATGAAGGTGAATATTCGTTTCTACCTCTAAAGCTACCCTCTAGATGAGGAAAGGCCTCTCGCCCTTCGTTTGTCTGTGGTGAACCCTGATGAACTTGGCGAAGGGGCAGGACTGTCAAGCGGTGATGCTATTGTGACATCCTAGGGCTAGGCCTAGCGTGGTGGCTGCGAGGTTGGCTGCTTCGGCGAGCACCAAAATTTAAAGGGAGTTTGTTTTGATTGTTCCTTTGTGCAAACAGAAGCCTGACGGAAGCCTCTACACGCGGTTTCCTGACATTGAAAGAGCTTTGGGCGAGCTCGACGACATTCCGGCTGCGGATCTCGTAAGTCGGACGCGGCTACCGAAAGGCGAACCAAGTTACGTTCCCACTGAGTGCATTTTGCACTTTGTGCGAAGAAGCTGTCGGATCAATGACCAAGCGCTTTTTGAGCAGCTTTTTAAGGTGCTCGCCGAGCGAGTACGACGGGTAATGCCAAGAGTAGAAAATCCGGATGGATCGCTTTCCCTTGTCAGGAGCCAGATTTTTGAACAAGTCTACGACAAACTCGTGACTCTGCTGCTTCAAGAGCGCGCCGAGTACGTGGAGCGTTTGGATTTTTTCGAAATTAACTTCAATGGTGGCCTTGCACGGTTGAAGCTTGATGCTCAGGACAAGGCTTGGAAGGAGGACAATCGCAACACGGAATTGGGGGTTGAGGAGGAAAGCGGAGAGCTCGACGTCAAGGTCCAGCAGGCCGTAGGCTCTTATGATCCCTTCGATACAACGGTCCTTGACGACTATATTTACCGCTCTCGCTTGGATGCAGCGATGGATGGGTTACCACCATTGCAGCAGAGGATTATCGAAATGTTGCGCCAAGGAGTTCAGATCGACTCAAATGATCCTGGCACGGTGACCATCTCTAAGTCGCTCGGGAAATCAGAGAAAACCATTCGGAATCACCGTGACATGGCTTTTTCCCGGATACGGATGCTTATCACCCGAGGAGAGAAATAATGTCCACTCATCTCCCCAAGCTATCCCTTGATCAAGTGCTCGAATCGTTCGCAATGGAGCATGATGCTGACGGGCAGACATTGCGGCGGTATCTGCAAGAATACCCCGAATACGCGCCGCAGCTGGTAGATCTCTCCCAGGAAATATTCCGGTTCGACATTCAGGATGAAAGCCCTTTGTCGATGGAAGACCATATGCGGATCGACACAGCGTGGTCTCGTATCCAAAGCGCTCCGACCAAGGCCGTAACCGACTTGTTTGCTGATCTGTCGGTGCCAAAATTGCGCGAAGTTGCTCAAACGCTCGATGTGCCTCGACAGGTAATCACTGCATTTCGTGAGCGAGCCGTAATTGTCGCGTCCATCCCGACGCGTTTTCTGACTAAACTCGCTGGTTTACTGGGAAGCAGCGTGCAGGACTTACAGGGCTCACTTTCCCTACCTCCGCAAGCACAGGCGAGAAGCTACAAGGCTGACGGTAAACCTTCAGAGGCCGCTCGAGTGACGTTCGAGCAATTGCTGCGTGACGCCGGTCAGTCGGATGAGCAAATCGAGTTGCTTTTAGCGGACGACGTCTGAGATGGACAGTATAGAAATCGCCCGCAAGGTTGCCGAAGTCCTACACAACCAGGCGGTAGTGGCTGGCGATGATCCTTGGAAGCCACTGACGTTTGCATTGGCTGAGGTAAAGCGCCGCAATCTGGATGCTGAGTCTACGAGCAAAGGCGCAGCTGTCCTCAATGGTGGCCGGGCGACCTTTGTGCGCGACGAAGGCCTCATCCTTTATGAACGGGGTGAAAGCGAGTTTGAAATGGCTTTTCTCGTTGCTCACGAAATAGGTCACATAGAACTTGGGGACGATGTCGAGGACAGCAAAGACTCTACGCCGTACAGCATTGAGCCAGCTCGGACTGCAGAGGCGTCACCTGTTGGGATTGAGCGAGTGGTGGACTACGGGAGGCGACAGCGCAGAGAGGTTCAGATGGATCTATTTGCTCGCGACTTCTTGTTACCCAGGTCGGTAGTCCGGAGATTGCACCTTGAAAGTGGCATGACAGCTTCAGAAATCGCCGCAAGGTTAGGTGCCCCCTTCGATGTAGTGGCTCAGCAGTTGCTCGATTCACTACTGCTTCCCGCTATCTCAGCCATGTCTGGCGAGCATCAAGAACGCGAACTCAACGAGTTGCAGGAGATAGCAGCGAGTCATAGGGGAAGCGCGTACTTGCTGGAGGCCGGGCCGGGTACAGGAAAGACTCAAACTCTGATTGCCCGTCTTGAGAGGCTTTTAGCAGATAACGTCGACCCGCGCCGCATCTTGGTGCTGACATTCTCGAATAAGGCGGCAGGTGAAATCGCAGAACGTATCGCTTGCGTCGACAAGGCAGCCGCAGCGGCTATGTGGACAGGTACTTTTCACGCCTTCGGTTTGGACTTTCTCAGGCGTTTTCATACGGAATTTGGACTTCCCCCAGACCCTCGTTTGCTTGATCGCACAGAGGCGGTCGAGTTACTAGAGAATGAGTTCCCCAGACTCCGACTCAATCATTACCGGGACATCTACCATCCCACCAACATCATCGTTGATATCCTTTCGGCTGTTTCGCGAGCCAAAGATGAGGTTGTAGGGGCTAAGGATTACCAATCCCTTGCCGAGTCCATGCTTGCATCGGCGCTCAGCGACGAGGACAAGTTAGCGGCCGAGAAAGCACTAGAAGTCGCCAAGGTCTATGAAGTGTATGAGCAACTGAAACATCAGGCACGGGCTATCGACTTCGGTGATCTGGTCTGCCTGCCGGTTCAGTTGCTAGAAAATAATACAGAGGTAAGGAGCATCATTCGAGGCACTTACGACCATATTTTAGTTGATGAGTACCAAGACGTTAATCGGAGCAGTGTTAGGCTATTGTCCGCGCTGTGCGGCGACGGGAAAAGTTTGTGGGTCGTAGGGGATGCGAAACAGTCAATCTATCGCTTCCGCGGCGCTTCTAGCTTCAACATGGAACGGTTCGGGACTGAAGACTTCGCGGGCGGTGAACGTGGCCGGTTGAAGATGAACTATCGATCTGCGGACGAGGTCGTGACGGCGTTCTCCAATTTTGCGGTCGGTATGGCCGTCGGTGATGCCGCAAGCGGGCTGGAATCCAATAGGGGGAAGAGCGGCTACCCTACGCAATTGCGTCAGGTGGATCAGGGCGACCAACAGGTAGTGGCCATTGCGGACGCTATCGCAGAAATGCTCGCCAAAGGCTACAGCTACCGTGACCAGGCAGTCCTATGTACTGGTAACGAAAAGCTTTCCGAGATCGGGCAGAAGCTTGAGAGGCTCAACATACCAGTCCTATTTTTAGGGAGCCTATTTGAGAGGCCTGAGGTTAAAGATCTTCTGTCTCTCGTCTCGCTATTGGTGGACCGCCGGGCAATGGGACTTGTGCGGACAGCCTGTCTTCCGGAGTTTGAGATGACTTTAGGGGACGTGGCTGCGGTGATAGGCCACTTGAGGGAGCACGACCTAGCTGCTGGGAGTTGGCGATCACTGGGAGGAACGCTTGATAGTCTTTCCCCTGAAAGTAAGTTTGGATTAGACAAGGTTGCCACCGCGCTTGAAGGCTTTGATGAAAGTGCATCGCCATGGGACGTTATGGCCACAGTGTTGTTGGACCGAACCCGGATAGCAGCAAACTTAGCGGAATCGTCCAAAGCTGCCGATTGGGCGCGAGGTATTGCAACGTGGCAGCTGATGAACTTCGTCAAAGTACAGCCCGCCGGCAAGGGGTTCCCGATTTCGCGATTGCTGGATCGTATTCGGCGTCTGGTTAGGCTGGGCGACGATAGAGATCTTCGACAGCTACCCGCAGCGGCGCAAAGCGTCGACGCGGTGCGGCTGATGACGATCCATGGGGCCAAAGGCTTAGAGTTTCCCGTGGTACATCTGCCAGGATTGAACGCCGGCACGCTGCCTAGAGCGGTCCCCCCCCTTAGCTGTCCGCCTCCGTCGAATATGATCGAAGGTGCTGGTGTCGAAGCCGGAGAGGAGCATCGGCGGGAGCATGAAAAAGAGCAGGAATGCCTTTTTTACGTTGCGCTGTCACGAGCCAGAGATCGGATTTTCATGTACGCAGCCACTCGAAACTCCATTGGCCATAAGAGAGCATTGTCGAAGTTCATCAGTCGGCTGGGTACTGACGTTGATATAGGTGGCGCCAAGCTTTCACGGACAGTGCCTAAAACGTCTGAGGACGCGGCAATTGAGTTGGTGGTGGATGGCGGTCTGAGCCTAGCCGACCATGAGATCTCGCTATACCACTCATGCCAGCGTCGATTCTTCTATACCTATGTGTTACAGGTGGGTGGCAAGCGTGCCCCTACGCCGTTCATGCAAATGCACGATGCGATGCGTACTGCGGTCAAGTCTATAGTCCAGGGACGCGACCCATCCCCCGAATCTATTGCCAATTATCTGACTCAGATCTTCTCCTCCTCTGGGCTCGCGGAGCATGGGTATGTGGGGGACTATCTTGAGCTGGCCAAAGGGATGATGAGCTTTTTCGCTTCGATCCGAGAGGGATATGCTATCCAGCCCCCGGCTGGTATGAGTTTAACTGTTGGAGGAGAGCAAATTGTTGTCTTTCCCGACGACGTCTTAGTGGGGCTTGATAAGAGCCTTACGTTTCGGCGAATACGTACCGGCCACTCCAGAACGAGTGACTTGACCGGTATTGGGGCAATAGCATTTCTGTTGGCCGCACGACAGAGCTATCCGCATGCCAAGGTGGAGTATGTGTATCTGTCCGATGGAGCTGTCCATCCAGTAGTCTTCACGCCCAAGCAACTGGAAGGAGGTGGTTCCAAGCTTGCGGCTTCATTCGAAACCATCCGCACCGGAGTGTTTCGTGCTGAGCCATCATCGCGAGTGTGCCCCGCCTGCCCTGCTTTTTTTGTGTGTGGCCCTACCCCTCCAGGACCACTTCACAAAAAATTCTAAAATAATTTACCGGTTTGTTTTTGTTACACCGATGACTAGGTAAAGCCGGACACTGGGTCTGGCTGAACCGTAAAGGTCAGCAAAATGAAAACCGATAATATTCTAGAGTTTGACGATTTAGGCGAGGCTATTCGCGAAGGTCGTGGCCTGTACCCGGCTCGCGCCTACCGCATCCTTTTTGCGGAAGAGAATCTCAACTTTCGCGCGTTGGATGTAAGCGACCCGATACCACTTGGCCGTCAAATTTTGGCTGCTGCCGGGTTAAGCGCTCGAGACGATTACAGTTTGTTCGCCATTCTAGAGGCAGGGGATTTTGAAGATTTGCGGCTCGACGAGCCCTTCGACCTGCGGGGCCATGGCGCAGAGCGCTTCGTGGCTTTCCAGACCGATCGTGATTTCAAACTCACAGTCAACGATAGCCAGGTTTCTTGGGGCAAGCCAGCTATTTCCGGCGCCGCGCTATACACGCTAGCGAACCCCGGAGATTCCGAAGCTGTGTTTCTAGTCATCCGTGGTGGTGAAGACCGTCAGATTGAAGTAGGCGAGGCCGTGGATCTCACGGTGCCTGGCGTGGAGCACTTTGTTACCGCGCCTAAGCGCAAACCGAAATTTGAGATTGTGGTCAACGGCCACGAGGTCGAAGTTACGGACACTAGCCTGAGCTTCGAACAACTCGTGACAATTGCTTATCCAGGCGAAGCCCCAGCGCCGAATATCAAGTATTCAATTACCTATCGCAAAGTGGCTTCCAAGCCCCACAGCGGTGAACTGGCCGCTGGCGGCTTTGTCGAGATCAAGAACGGGAGCATTTTCAATGTCGGCCGCACTATTCAATCTTAATCAAGACCTTCAACGCCTGCGCGAGGATGGGTACTTTGTACAAATTACAGGTGGGCTTCTTGTAATGCGGGAAGTGCCATACGTTACTTCAATGCGGGAGGTGAAAATGGGCACAATCATTTCCACTCTGTGTCTTTCTGGGGACGTCACCCAAAAGCCAGAACCGCACACGGTGCATTTCGAAGGTGAGTTCCCTTGCAATGCTGATGGAACCACCATCGAGGGTATCTCTGCCGGAGCTGTCCCTGCGGCCCCGACGCTTACTGCCCAGTACATGCTGTCCAGCAAACCTGGCCCGGAGGGTTACCAAGACTATTATCAGAAAATGGCGACCTACGCGGCGATCATCGCTGGGCCCGCTGCGGTTCTCAAACCCGGCACTACATCGCGTGTGTTCAGGCAGCCAGACACTGATGAGGACAGTCCATTTAATTACGTGGAAACTGCGTCAGACCGTGTGGGTATAGGGGCTCTGACGGCGCGCCTCGAAGGTGAGTGCTTAGCGATCATTGGAGTGGGAGGCACCGGGTCTTATGTCCTAGACCAAGTAGCGAAGACGCCGGTTCGTGAGATCCGGCTCATCGACAGCGATGACTTTCTGCAACACAACGCATTCCGCGCACCTGGCGCCCCGTCGATCGAGACACTGCGAGAGGCTCCAAAGAAGGTAGATTACTTTGCTGAGATCTACTCAAGAATGCACCGCCAGATTGTGCCGCATGCGGTGCAAATCGATGCAGGTACTGTACATCTCTTAGAGGGAGTCACCTTTGCTTTTCTCTGCATGGACGCAGGCGAGCCTAAGCGCTTGGCAATGCAGAAACTGGAAGAAATGGGAGTGTCCTTTGTAGACGTAGGAATGGGACTTGAGCTCGTCAACGGTTCGTTAGGAGGAATCTTGCGGGTGACAGCCAGTACGCCGGATATGCGTTCCCATATTCGGGAGCGTGTATCTTTCGAGGGCGGGGGGGGTGAGAACGTGTATGCGTCCAACATTCAGGTAGCCGACCTGAACATGCTGAACGCTGCACTAGCCGTCATTAAGTGGAAAAAACTACGCGGTTTTTACCGCGATCTAGACAAGGAACACCACTGTTCGTACACAACCGACGGGAACATGCTTCTAAACGGAGATTTTGTATGATGCGTCATAGGCAACTTACACCTCTCTTCGTGAAGAGCGTCCCTAGGGCGTTAGATCCCGGGATCCTGTATGTGTCGATGGAGTACGGAACCGTGGTCCATAGTTGCTGTTGCGGCTGTGGTCAAGAGGTAGTGACACCGCTGACGCCTACAGATTGGAAGTTAACTTTTGATGGTGAAACCATTTCTCTTTGGCCTTCTGTAGGTAACTGGAATCTACCGTGCCGGTCGCACTATGTGATTAAGGGTAACCGCGTTATAGAAGCAGGATCTTGGGATAAAGCTAAGATCGAAGCGGAGCAAAGACGCGACAAATCAGCCAAGGCTCAGTTTTATGGTAAGTCTGCAGAGTTGGTGACGCTCCCACAAAAAGAAATGCAAGAGCCGGTTGAGTCTGCACCGCACGAAGTAGAGAAAGGCGTATGGGGGAAATTGCTAGATTGGTTCCGCTAACCATAACGCATCCATTTTTCTGATATGAAAATTAATCAATGCAATTGCAGTGGGCGGACCGTCTGCTCCGGAGATATGATCAAAGAAGACGAGCCTGAGGCGGTGTTAAACGCATGAGGGCTCTGGTATCAGTTGATTCATATGATTTAAGATGAGTGTCTGATGCTTTCATGGATTAATTCTTGTTAGTTGGCTAGTTTTGTCTGTGGTGTTTTATTTTAGCCGAAGTTCATTGGTGATAGTGTGCGTGCTTTTCGATACTCTACTTGGTAACGGTATTGAGTTGGTGGGTTTCATTGGGTAGTCAAGATGTAGAGGGATTATGGATAATACAATTTGGAAATATGCGGAACAAGTGTATGGTGCGGAGTTGCCAATGATAGTGAAGCGGCTAGTGTCTAATTACGAAAATGTAAAGAAGGATGTGGCCCATGTTGTAAAAGCTAAAGAAAGTAGCCTCGTGGCGCCGCTGGATGCTCTCCGTCAGTTGGGCATAGCTACCCAATCAGGTGATACCTTCACCATTGAAAGCGAATCACTGCTTTGCCGGCTTGAGTTCGACGTCAAGCGGATGACTCTGAATGATGGCTCGCTTTCTGTGAGGGGGAGTTTCTTCTCGGAGGAATTGGGACTTTGATCAGAATCTCGAACCAGTAGAGCTGATTGTTACTTGTGTGTTTTGTTAGTTCTATTTTTCACCTCAAGCTGAGAGGCCTGGTTCATTTATTGGAGTGAAATTAAAGGTATGTCCAGCATCTTCGTACTACATACTTATGACTCGAGCCATGATTTTTTGAGCCGTTCTGCGATCAACTTCACTGTTAGCCTATAATAATAACGAGTCGCTTCGGTTTTGAGGTTTAGCGAGTGATTTAAGAACCATACAAGATGTTTTCGCTTCCAGGTCCACGGATTATTTCGTTGCCAGCGAGCAGCGATTGCGGTTTGGATGGCCATCGCTTGACGAAGGTGACGTTGACGGGTAGCGGGCGAGCCGGTCATCACGCCTGCCAGGAACAATTCCATATCGAATCCCTTGCTCATGCTCGGCTACCGATGTAAGTCGAGGCCACGTCGATACGGCCGTGCCCCAGTTCGTAGCTGATTTGTACTCTGGCCTCGCGATCAAGGTGTCGGTCTAGTTGGTAGCAACTGCCACCGTTGATGGGGGCGAGATGAAGGGTGATTTGCTCATAGCGATTACACGCATAGGCTGCCCGCAGTTCGTGAAATCCTTTGAGGTTGTGCTGATGGAGGATGACCCGTGCAGGACGGACGATTCGCTGTTGGAAGTCGAGGTAGTTTTCGTCCGGTGCTAGCAGGTTGTGGCTACCGTCAGGTGAGACCTGGAGGGCAAATGCCAGCGCGTCACGGGTGTGATTATCCACCGTAACCCAACGATGCGCCGATGCGCCCGAGCGACCACCTTTGGTACCGTCTTGAATGTTGATCTTGCCAAGTTGCTCAGCTTCGCGTTGCAGGCGCGGAAGGTCCGCCAAAATGGCCTCGCGCAAGCGCATGCCGGTGGCTCGCGCCAACTGAGCAATGGCTGCTGCGCGCGGCATTTGGTGTTCGCAGAGCACGTCGACGATCCGCTTCACGTGTGCGCGGTCTTGGCCTTGCGGCACCGAGCGACGAATACTGGTCCGCCGCATTCCCAGCGTCTTGCTCGGACTTGGCACTTTCACATTCTGATCACCGCGAAGCGCGGCCATGGTTCGGTTCACGCTGGACAATCGGTTTTGCGCGGTGGCGATGGCGAGCTCACCTTGTTCAACTTGCTGGCGCAGATGTCCGGCATAGTCCAACAATGTCTGCCGATCAATCTGCCGCGCATCGTTTAACCCTGGCCCATCCTCCGACCGACACCAGCGTACAAACGCCTGCCAGCGATCACTGTGTGCCTTGACCGTGCCGTAGTGCCCGCCGCCAAACAGATCGCGCAATGCTTGTGGACCGGCATAACTGAGTTGCCGGCCATAGCCAAAATTGCGCCCGTCGCGTTTACCTACCAGTGCCATGATCGAACTCCTCTCGAAGCCAAAACTTTTAAAACCTTCCCCACGTCATCCCGCCACGGATGTTGAGTGTTATCAGGGATCAAGGCCCCTGCGACCTGTGAGGGTTGTCCACTAACGCGGGACTGGCGGCTCCTTACGACCGGGAGCTTGGGCATCTCATGATCTGGCCTCCTGAACACTTCCGAGGAAGTGGGCGGGTGGAGGCTGCACTGGCTGACGAGACCGGCGCCGCGAGATCCTGAGTCGGGTGAAGGCAGTGAAGCGATGACCGGGGCATGCCTGACTGTCAGTCAGGTGCAGTCCATTCCGTGGGCTGCGGCACCATCATCTGCATCGCTATTGCTGGCGACTTCGGTGTTTGTCACGCCGATTGTCACTAGGGGGAATGCCGCAAAGCCTTGTACGAGTTGGGCTGCAGCAGCGGTAGGAACGCCCGTCTCTTTCCGGGAGAAAGAGACGGGCGCAGGCTGGCGCAAGGAAATGGCCAAGCGGATAGGTTGCTGCAGGGCAGCTATGAAAGAGGATGAGTTGCCGCAGTGGGCACACTGGTAAAAGTAGGCATCCATCACATCGTCGTGACCGTGCGAACCGCCGGACGCTAATCGCACTTGGGGGAGAACCACCACGGTGTGGCGTAGCCTTAAAGGTTCTGGCTACCTGGGTTGCTGTCAACGACAGCGCTTGCACGATCTTTTCTACGCTCGACGATAGGCAGGGTCAAGGCTCGATTTTTAGAGAGTTCTGCGGCTGTGGATGAAATTATCCACCGGTGGAAATCAGTGGTTTTCCACAGACAGTTGCGTGGGCTTTAGATTTTTTAAGTGAGGTCCATCCAAGCAGGGCGGCTTTGCAGCCCCGCTTGGATGGACCCGCGTGGACAAGCGGATCACTGAGATATGAAGACTGGGCGCTTACTCAATTGCGCCACGTTTTGCTTTTAGGCGAGTGACGTTCGTTCCGGTCTGATTGGCGAATTCGTGTGGAGTGACATGCTCCTGCCGGTTGGCCTCCAGGTACCGGCTCCACCAGTTCATGATCAGCCTGCGCTCCTCGATGAACTCGGCCTTGTGGATGTAAGCGGCGCGGACGTTGTTGCGCTCCTTGTGGCTCATCTGCCGTTCAATGGCTGTCTCCGACCACAATCCTGACTCGATCAGTGCGCTGCAGGCCATCGAACGAAACCCATGGCCGCAGATTTCGGTTTTGGTGTCGTAGCCCATCTTTCGAAGCGCGCTGTTCACCGTGTTTTCAGACATGGGTTTCCAGGGCTTGGTATCACCTGCAAACACCAGGTCGAATTTACCGGTGAGGAAGTGGATCTGTTCAAGCAGGGCCACGGCTTTCGGCGATAAGGGTACAAGATGGATATCCCCGGCCATTTTTGTACCCCTTGTGGAAAAGGGGACGCCGTCCAACGCGGGACGAGTGTCGGGAATCTCCCAGGTGCCGCGCTTGAGGTCGAATTCGTTCCAGCGGGCAAAGCGCAGTTCACTGGAGCGGACAAACACATGCAGCGAGAGCATGGCCGTCAGCCGGGTAAGTACGCGGCCGTTATAACCCTCAATGCGCTCCTGCAATTCAGGCAGACGCGATAAGGGTAACGCTGGGCGGTGAACAACCCTCGGGGCTTTGATCAAACCTTCAAGGTCGGAGGCAGGGTTTGCCGCGATCTGTCGAGCACGCTTCGCCTCGCGCATGATGCTTTGCAGGTAGTTTTGTACCCTTAAAGCTACGTCAATTGTGCCGCGCTCCTGGATCGCTTCCAAAGGTTGCATCAGGTCATGGGTATCCAAATCGACAATAGAGCGAGCGCCGATCAGTGGAAAGACATGGGTTTTGAGGCGGCTCAGAACCGTCTTGGCATGGCCCGGTGCCCATTTGGCAGACATCGCTTTGTGCCAGTCCAGGGCCGCGCTTTCAAAGGTTCGGCCTTGGATTGCGGCCTGCGTCTTGGCTTGGTGTTTGGACTCAATGGGGTCGACGCCTTCCGCCAACATCCGCTTGAGCTCCAGGCGCTTGTGGCGCGCATCGGCGAGACCGACCACCGGGTAGTTGCCGAACGAAGTCAGTCCTTCGCGTCCATCAGGTTTTACATACCTGAGACGCCAGCCTTTACGGCCATTGGGTTGGACTAGTAGGTAGAGGCCGTCGCCGTCGAAAAGCTTGTAGGCGCGGTCGGTGGGCTTGGCTGCGCGGCAAGCCGAATCGGAGAGTGGTGCAGTGGTGCGCGACATAAGGGTACTCCTCCCTTTATCGAATGACCTTACCCCTATATCTATCCCTAAAACGGTCGGAATCCAACAGATTTTGACGGAATCTGACGGAACGCCAAAACGAAAAAACCCGCCAGAAGGCGGGTTTTTCGGAGGTTCCAGAGATTTTGAAAGCTTTCTATGGAACCTTGTATGGTGCCGGCACCAAGAGTCGAACTCGGGACCTACTGATTACAAGTCAGTTGCTCTACCAACTGAGCTATACCGGCGTTATGGGCGACGAGTATACCCGGATGTTCTAGCTTGTAAACCCCTGATAACAGACTATTTTCACGATCCGCGTTAACGCAGGGGTGTAGCCGGATGGCGCTCGCTGAAGTACTGGCGCAAATACTCGACGGTGACGCGGATTTTGGCGGAGTTTGCCAGCGGGGCGGTGTACACGGCCCAGATGTTTGCCTGCTGTCGGTAGTCTTGGAGGATGTGCACCAATTTACCGCTTTCCAGGCTGTCGCGTACGTCCCAATAGGAGCGCAGCAGGATGCCTCGTCCATCAATCGCCCATTGGTGGACGACTTCGCCGTGGTTGGCCGACAGGGCGCCGGTCACTTTGACGCTTTCTTCGCCTTCCGGTCCTTGCAGGCGCCACAGGCCGAAGGGGTGGTCGCGTTCTTTGATGACCAGGCATTCATGGCCCGCGAGTTCGGCCAGGGTGCGCGGTTCTCCGTGGCGTTGCAGGTAGTCGGGGCTGGCGCACAGGACGCGGGCGTTGGTGGCCAGCAGTTTGGCGATGAGGTTGGGGGCGATGTTGTCGCCAATGCGGATGTCGAGGTCGAAGCCTTCTTCGATCAGGTCCACCAGGCGGTCGAACATGTCAAAGCGGATGTCCAACGCAGGGTAGCGCTGCGAAAGTTCTGAGAGCGCGGGGCCGACATGGCGACGCCCCAAGCCGAAGCTACTGATGATTTGTAATTGCCCGCGCGGCTCTTGGTGCAATGCCGAGACTTCGTCGCTCATTTGCTCAACGGCATCGAATATGTGCAGCGCCCAGCGATAGACCCGCTCGCCGTCGTCGGTCACGGCCACGCGACGGGTGGTGCGGTGCAGCAGGCGCACGCCGATGTTTTGTTCCAGCAGTTGAATGCGTTTGCTGACGTAGGCGGGTGATGCGCCCAGTTCGCTGGCTGCTGCTGCAAAGCTTGAACGCCGGGCCACGATGACAAAGACACGCAGGTCTTCAAGGTTAGGCAGATTATTCACAAAACGTGTCTTATCCATCATCAGTTCGCCTGATTATCTTTCTTTGGCGGCTTTATACCATGGGCTCACTTTCCCTCTTCAAGAGTTCGCCCCCATGAGCAAGACATTCAAAATTGCCGCCATTGCCGGTGACGGTATTGGTAACGAAGTACTGCCAGAAGGCCTGCGCGTTGTGGAAGCGGCGGCCAAAAAGTGGAACCTCGATCTGTCGATTGAAATCATCGAGTGGGCCAGTTGCGATTACTACGAGCGTCACGGCCAGATGATGCCGGACGACTGGTTTGAGACGCTCAAGGGCTTTGATGCGATTTACTTCGGTGCGGTGGGCTGGCCCGACAAAGTGCCGGATCACATTTCGCTGTGGGGGTCGCTGCTCAAGTTCCGTCGCGATTTTGATCAGTACGTAAACATCCGCCCTGTGCGTCTGTTCCCGGGTGTGCCGTGCCCGCTGGCCGGTCGCGAGCCGGGTGATATCGATTTTGTGGTGATCCGCGAAAACACCGAAGGCGAATATTCCTCGGTCGGCGGGCGCATGTTTGAAGGCACCGAAAACGAATTTGTTCTGCAAGAGTCGGTATTCACCCGACGCGGTGTGGACCGCATTCTCAAGTACGCTTTCGAAGTGGCCCAAGAGCGTCCGCGCAAACACGTGACCTCGGCGACCAAGTCCAACGGTATTTCCATCAGCATGCCGTACTGGGACGAACGCACCGAAGCCATGGCGGCGAACTATCCACAGGTCAGCTGGGACAAGCAGCACATCGATATTCTGTGCGCGCGTTTCGTGCTGCAACCCAACCGTTTTGACGTGGTGGTGGCGTCCAACCTGTTTGGCGACATTCTGTCGGACCTGGGCCCGGCGTGCGCAGGCACTATCGGCATCGCGCCGTCGGCCAACCTCAACCCGGAGCGTAATTTCCCGTCGCTGTTCGAACCGGTTCACGGCTCGGCGCCGGATATTTACGGGCAAAACATTGCCAACCCGATTGCCATGATCTGGTCGGGCGCGCTGATGCTGGAATTTTTGGGTAAAGGTGATGAGCGCTATCAAGCCGCTCACGATGGAATTCTGCGGGCCATCGAGGACGTGATTGCCAGTGGTCCGAAAACACCGGATCTGGGTGGCAAGGCATCGACTCAACAAGTCGGTGAGGCCATCGCGGCTGCCTTGGCGTGAGCTGATCGCACAGCGCGCATAAACGCCGCGAAATAGACGCTTCACATGCCTGCGAAACCCTCTGAAAACGGGGGCTTTCGCGGGCTATTTGGCGTGTGAAATCCGCTGTTTAATGTATCGGAAATAACAACAAATTCAGTTGCAAAGCCTTACATTTCATCGCATATTGTTAACCGCAAGATATGTGTAAACCTATGGTTAACGGTTCTGGTTCGACGATGTGAAAGGAGTCCATAGCAGCTGTAAATGCTGACGTAGAGCCATGCAGTAAGAGAAAAAACTCTCTCTCTGGAGACTTAAATGTCCAATAACAATAAAAAAGATGTCTTTTTGATATCGACTAGCCTGATTGCTGTACTGGTCACTGTTGTAGGCCTTGCCGTTTACCCGCAACAAGCCGAGATCACCGCCAATATGCTGTTTGAATTGGCTTCTCGTACGTTTGGCACTTCGGTGCAAGTGTTTGTTTTCTGCTGCGCCCTGGTGGTGCTGTACATCGCGTTCAGCAAGTACGGCAACATCCGTTTGGGCAACGGCAAAGCTGAATACCCGACCGTCACGTGGGTGTTCATGTTCATCTGCGCAGGTATGGGGTCGTCGACGCTCTACTGGGGTGTGATGGAGTGGGCGTATTACTACCAGACGCCTGGTCTGAACATTGCTGCAGGTTCGCGTGAAGCGCTGGATTACAGCGTCAGCTACTCGTTCTTCCATTGGGGTATCAGTGCCTGGTCGTTGTATGCCTTGTCGTCGTTGGCGATGGCTTATCACTTCCACGTGCGTAAGAAGAGCGGCCTCAGCCTGTCTTCGATCGTCGAGGCGGTGACCGGCTTCAAAGCGCAAGGCCCAGTCGGCCGTATCGTCGACCTGGTGTTCCTGCTAACCATGTTTGGCGCCTTGACCGTATCGCTGGTGCTCACGGCCTCCACGTTGACCCGTGGCCTGTCGGCACTCACTGGCATGCCTGACACCTTCACCACGCAATTGATCGTGATTGGCATCGTGGCGATTGTGTTCTCACTCAGTTCCTACATCGGCATTGCCAGTGGCATGCAGCGTCTGTCGAAGATGGTGTGTATTGGCGCACTGGTGTTCGCCGCCGTGGTGCTGGTCGTTGGCCCAACGCAGTTCATCATCAACAACACTGCCAATTCTGTTGGCCTGATGATGCAGAACTACGTGCACATGAGCCTGTTTACCGACCCGCAAGGTGACGGTGCCTTCACCCGCAACTGGACGGTTTTCTACTGGTTGTGGTGGGTGTCCTACGCGCCGGGTGTTGCGATGTTTGTGACCCGTGTGTCCAAGGGCCGCAAGATGAAAGAAGTGGTCGCGGCGATGTTGATGGGCGGCAGTTTTGGCTGCTGGTTCTTCTTCGGCACGCTGGAAAGCTACAGCATGCACCAGTTCATCACCGGGGCTATCGATGTGCCGCGCATCCTGACGGAGCAGGGCGGTGAAACGGCGGTAGAAATGCTGCTCAATGCCTTGCCGTTCGGTCAGATCTTCCTCGGCGTTTACCTGTTCATCATGGCGGTGTTCTGTGCCTCGCACATGGACGCAGCGGCCTACGCCGTGGCGGCCACCAGCACCCGCAATATGCAGGAAGGCCAGGACCCGTCGCCCACGCACCGTCTGTTCTGGTGCATCGCCTTGACGCTGGTGCCGCTGGCCATGCTGTTTGCCAAGGTCTCGTTGTCGACCATGAAAACCGCGGTGGTACTGACCGCCATTCCGTTCCTGGTCATTCTGCTGACCAAGATCTATGGCTTCCTGACCTGGATGTTCAAGGACTACGGCGCCATGCCGGCGTACTTGATCGAGGAAGAGGCCGTGGCCCGTGGCGATAACCTGGATTACGTCGCCTCGTTTGAAACCGCGACGCCAGTGCCGGCTATCAAGCCTAAAGCCAAGGCGGTACCCGCAGCCTGAGTTAATGGCTGTTGAGTGAACCACGCGCAGGCTCCGGCACCACGGTGCCGGGACCTGAGCGATTTTTTTTGCGCGAGCTGTTAACCATTGGTTTCTTGTTATTCATTGGTTACATAAGAACAGCCTGATACAGGGCGTCATGCACAGCCCTCTTAATTGCTTGAGAGAGACAAGATGAACACAATCGTGAAATTGCCTGCTGACTTCTGCTCCAACGCGGATGAAGCTCACACCATTCCGGCGTCCTACTACACCAGCCAGAACGTGTTCGAGCAGGAAAAAGAAAAGATCTTCGCCAACACCTGGATTTGTGTCGGCCACCGCAGCGAAGTTGCCAACAGCAACGACTACATCACCCGCGAAGTGATCGGCGAAAGCATCATCGTTGTACGAGGTCGTGACGCTGTGCTGCGGGCGTTCTACAACGTTTGCCCGCACCGTGGCCACCAGTTGCTGAGCGGCAGTGGCAAAGCCAAAAATGTGATTACCTGCCCGTACCACGCCTGGACCTTCAAGCTCGACGGCGAACTGGCACATGCGCGCAACTGCGACAACGTGGTCAACTTCGACAAAGAAAACTCCAGCCTGGTCTCGCTGCGCGTTGAAGAGTACGCGGGCTTTATCTACATCAACATGAACAACCAAGCCGGCACGGTTGAAGACCAACTGCCGGGCCTTCAAGCACGTCTGCGTGAAGCCTGCCCAGTCGTGGATGACCTGCACCTGGCGGCGCGTTTTGTCAGCGACACCCCGGCCAACTGGAAGTCCATCGTCGATAACTACCTGGAGTGCTACCACTGCGCACCGGCTCACCCAGGCTTTGCCGATTCGGTCAGCGTGGACGAGTACTGGCACACCCTGCACGGCAACTGGTCGCTGCAGTTTGGTCACGCCAAGTCGTCGGAGAAATCCTTCAAGTTCGACGAATCGATCAAAGATCCGTCCTTCAGCGGCTTCTGGGTCTGGCCGTGCACCATGTTCAACGCGCCACCGGGTGGCAATTTCATGACCGTGATCTACGAGTTTCCGGTCAGCGCTGGCGTGACCATGCAGCACTACGACATCTACTTCCTCAACAAAGAGATCACCCCAGAACAGCAATCGCTGATCGAGTGGTACCGCGACGTGTTCCGCCCAGAAGACCTGCGGCTGGTTGAAAGCGTGCAGCGCGGCCTGCAATCGCGTGGCTATCGCGGCCAGGGCCGCATCATGGCTGACCGTCAGCGCAGCGGCATGAGCGAACACGGCATTGCGCACTTCCACAACCTGATCGCCGTGGCCCACCTGGACGACTGATCCCGATGCCGCCGCAGCCTGGTTGCGGCGGCTTAGCCCATTAAGAGGAGTGTCCTGCGTGCAGCTCAAAGACCCCCAATTGTTTCGCCAACAAGCGTTCATCGCTGGCGTTTGGTCGGATGCCGACAATCGCCAAACGGTCGACGTGACCAACCCGGCCCAAGGCCAACTGCTGGGCCATGTGCCGCTGATGGGCGGCACAGAAGCGATTCGTGCCATCGAAGCTGCGGACGCGGCATTGCCTGCCTGGCGTGAACGCACAGCCAAAGACCGCGCGCAGATCCTGCGTCGTTGGTTTGAACTGATGCTGCAACACGAAGACGACCTGGCCCGGATCATGACCCTGGAGCAGGGCAAACCACTGCACGAAGCCGTTGGCGAAATTCGCTACGCAGCTTCGTTTATCGAGTGGTTCGCCGAAGAGGGCAAACGCATTTATGGCGACGTGATTCCTTCGCCGTCCACTGACAAGCGCCTGTTGGTGGTCAAGCAAGGCATCGGTGTTTGCGCCGCCGTCACACCGTGGAATTTCCCGGCGGCGATGATCACGCGCAAAGTCGCGCCTGCGCTGGCCGCTGGTTGCACCATCGTGGTCAAGCCCGCCAACGAAACGCCGTTTTCGGCGCTGGCGCTGGCTGAACTGGCGCAGCGTGCAGGTATACCGGCGGGGGTGTTGAACATCGTCACCGGCGACGCGCCTGCCATTGGCGCACAACTCACCGGCCACCCGCTGGTGCGCAAATTCAGCTTCACCGGTTCGACCCCGGTCGGCCGTTTGCTGATGAGCCAGTGCGCCGAAAGCATCAAAAAAGTCTCGCTGGAGTTGGGCGGCAACGCGCCGTTTATCGTGTTTGCCGATGCCGACATTGATGCCGCCGTTGAAGGTGCCATTGCTGCCAAATACCGCAACGCGGGCCAGACCTGCGTCTGCGTTAACCGCTTCTATGTGCACGACGCGGTCTATGACCAGTTCGCCAGCAAGTTCGCTGCCAAAGTGGCTGAACTGAAAGTTGGACACGGTGATGCCGCCGACACCCAAATCGGCCCGCTGATTACCGTCAAGGCGGTGGAAAAAGTCCGCTTGTTGATCGACGACGCGCTCAGTAAAGGCGCGACCTTGCTGCTGGGCGGGCAGGTGCATGCGCTGGGCGAGCAGTTCTTCGAGCCGACCGTGCTGGGTGACATCCAGAAAGGCATGTTGCTGCTGGACGAAGAAATCTTTGGCCCGGTTGCACCGCTGGTGCGCTTCCACTGCGACGCAGAGGTCGTGGCCCTGGCCAACGATACGCTGTACGGCTTGGCCGCGTATTTCTACAGCCGCGACATTGGTCATGTCTGGCAGATCGCCGAGAAGCTGGAGTACGGCATGGTCGGCGTAAACACCGGGCTGATTTCCAACGAAGTGGCGCCGTTTGGCGGGGTCAAGCAATCCGGTCTGGGGCGCGAAGGCTCCAAGTACGGGATCGAGGATTACCTGCAACTGAAATACCTGTGCCTGGCGGTCTGAGCCGTCAGCACCGGGTTTTGAATCAGGCGGCACGCGCGTGCCGCCCTTTACCGCAGTAGAGGTTTTGCGATGGCCAACTCATACCTAATGCTTGCCGCCCGTGTCATCGGTGTTGAGCAGGTGACGCCGCTGATCAAACGTTTCACCCTGGTACGTCAGGACGGCAAAGCGCTGCCGGACTTCACCGGCGGTAGCCACATCATCGTGCAGATGAAAGACGCCGACGGCCGTCAGCACAGCAACGCCTATTCGTTGATGAGCGACCCGCGCCAGACCGCCAGTTATCAGATTGGCGTGCGCCTGGAAGAGCAATCCAAAGGCGGCTCGGCCTTTATGCACCAACACGTCGACGTCGGCACCGAGCTGATGATTTCGACCCCCAATAACCTGTTCGCCATCGACCCGAAGGCGGGCAAACACGTGCTGATCGCGGGCGGGATTGGCATTACGCCGTTCCTGTCGCAACTGCACGAACTGCGTGACGCGGGCGCCGATTACCAACTGCACTACGCCTTCCGCAGCCCGGAGCACGGTGCGTTTCACGACGAACTCCGTGCTGGTCCGCATGCCGACCGCACGCGCACCTACGTCGACAGCCTGGGCCAATCGCTGAATCTGGCCGAGTTGATGGGCAGCCTCGACAGCGACGCGCATGTGTATGTGTGTGGCCCCAAGCCGTTGATCGATGCCGTTATCGCGACCGGTAAAAAGTTGGGCCTGGCGGATGAGCGCGTGCATTGGGAGCAGTTCGCGGCTGCGCCAATCACCGGCGGCGCCTTCACCCTGGTGCTGGCTAAATCCGGTCAGGAACTGCACGTCGAAGAAGGCATGAGCATCCTCAAGGCCATCGAAAAAGCTAAGGTCGACGTGGAATGCCTGTGTCGTGAAGGCGTATGCGGCACCTGTGAAACGCGCATCCTTGAAGGCGAAGCCGAGCACAACGACCAATACCTGAGCGACGAAGAAAAAGCCTCCCAGCAAACCATGATGATTTGCGTGTCACGTGCCCGTGGCGAGCGTCTGGTTCTGGATTTGTAAGCCGTATTCCGTGATCGGACCGAGGGTCGCAGGCGTGTGTGTATAATCGCGACCGCCCTGCGACTCCCATGATCACGGAAATGTCATGACCGAAGATAGCTTTGCCTTTCGCCTGAAGGAGCTGCTCGAACACCACAAAATGACCCTGCAAGCGGTCGGGACAGCCTTGGGCATCTCCCGCACAGCGGTGCACAAATGGACCCGTGGTGGTGAAATCGACTACAGCAACCTGCGTAAGCTGGCTGACCTGTTCAAGGTCAACTGGGTGTGGCTGCGCTATGGCGAGCAGGCGGTGCAAGACCTTCAGGGGGCGACATCGGTAGAACTGCCGATGACCGATGTGCGGCGCAAATACATCGCCGACATCATGGAAAGCGAAGCACGCATGACCCTGGCCCAAGAGAACGCCGGGATCGTGACGTGGGAATGGAACCTCATCACCGACGAAGTCTTCTATTCGGCCAACGTTGAGCGGGTGTATGGCTGGCAGGTCAACAGCAACGCAGACTTCTGGCCGCACGTATTGCCCGAAGACGAAGTGGTCATGAACGAGCTGTACCGCGAATGCTTCGCCAACAACACGCCTTACGAATATGACTTCCGTATTTTTCGCCCGGATGGCGAGATGCGCTGGATCTCATCGCGAGCCATGCCACTGAACGATAACGCCGGGCGCCCGGTAAAAATGATCGGCATCAGCATGGACAACACCGCCCGCAAAACCGCCGAGCAATCGCTGCGCAAAAGTGAAGAAGCGTTTCGTGCATTGTTTGAACTCGCGTGTGGCGCCATCGCCTACGTCGATCTGGACGGTAGCTGGCGGCGCGTCAACGACAGCCTGTGCCAGTTGCTCGGTTACAGCGAGCAAGAGCTGCGGGCGCTGACGTTTCAAGACATCACTCACCCCGACGACCTGCAAACCAACCTGGAGCAGCTCCAGCGCTTGCTTGACGGGGACATCAGCAACTACGACCTCGAAAAACGCCTGCTGTGCAAAGACGGGCGCTACATCTGGGCCCACGTGCGCACCTCGTTGCAGCGCAACTCACACGACAACAGTCCCGAGCACTTGATCAGCGTGATCGACGACATCACCCAAGAGCGCGCTGAACGCCAAGCCTTGCTGGCGCGTATTGCCGAGTTAGAAAACAACGCATAGCCCGCTACCCCCGTTAGAGGTGCCGGGCGAACCCCAGCTCGAACAGGGTTCCGTCAGCATCGCTTTGGACCCGCACTTCACCGCCATGCAGCTGCATGATCGACTTCACAATCGCCAGCCCCAGCCCACCCGAATCCCCGGGTTGTGCGCGCGACGGGTCGACCCGGTAAAACCGGTCAAATAACTTATCCACATGCTGCGCCTCTATCGGCGAACCCACGTTATGCACGCCCACCCAGCAATATTCGGCGTCATCGCGACGCCGCAGGCTCAAGCGGGTTCCCGGCTCTGCATGGCGCACGGCATTGGCCAGCAAGTTACCCAGTGCCCGTTGCAGCAAGTGTTGATCAACGTTCAGCGTGCCGCTGAGCTGGTTGTCGAGCCGCAGTTCGCGGTCATCCGCGAGGGCTTCGAAGTAATCGCAGAGTTCATCGCCAACGCGCTGCAAATCCAGTGTTTGCAGCTGCAAGGGCCGTTGCCCATGTTCGGCCCGCGCCAGAAACATCAGGCTTTCAGCCATGCGATTGAGCCGCTCGTATTCCTCAATGTTGGACGCCAATACTTCCTGGTATTCAACTGGGCTGCGCGGTTGGCTCAGCGCCAGGCTGTTACTGCCCAGCAAGTTATGCAGTGGGGTGCGGATTTCATGGGCCAGGTCGGCCGAGAACTGAGACAGCCGCGCAAAGTTGTCTTCAAGGCGCGCAAGCATGGCATTGAGCGCCTGTACCGGCTCTTTCAATTCCGTGGGCACGTGGTCGACGGGCATGCGTTGATCAAGGCTGCGCGGGTTTATGCCACGCATGGCCTGCGCCAGTTCACGCAGCGGTTTGAGGCCGCGCCGCAACAGCAACAGACCAAAGCCAAACGCGAGTAAGGCGCCACACCCGACGGCCATGTACAAGCGCAGGCGGTAACTGGCGAGCATCTGCTCGCGCTCTTCAAGCAATTTGCCCACCGTCACGCTCAGGCGTTCTCCCGCAGGCCCTTGAGCAGTGCCGGTCAGCAGAGCGATGTTGCCCAGCGTCTGAACATCGGCACGCTTGGGCAAACGTGCTTGAGCCACAGGCTCCAGGGTGGGCAAGGCGAGCTGGCGCGGGTTGATGGTGATCACCGGGCTGCCATCCCCGCGCTTGACCAGCAGTACGCTGTCCAAATTGCCGAGCATGTTTTGATACAGGCGCGGGCGCTCTTGCAGGGCTTCGAGGCTGCCGCTGTCGTGCAGCAGGGCACGCACTTGCTCAAGGCGCCCGAGGAGCGCCATATCGTCACGAAAGGTCAGCTCCGAGGCCAGCGAGCGGTACAGAAATACGCCGACAGCGCTGAGCACCAGCGCGCAGGTCAAGGCAATTGCCAGGGCCAGGCGCCAGGCGATGGATTTACTCATCGGGCGCGTCCAACTGATAGCCGACTCCGCGCACGGTGTGGATAAGTTTGGGCATGTACGGATCGTCGACCTTGGCGCGCAGGCGGCGTACGGCGACTTCGACCATGTTGGTATCGCTGTCGAAATTGAGGTTCCACACCTGGGAGGCGATCAAGGTGCGTGACAGCACCTCACCCTGGCGGCTGGCCAGCAAGTGCAGCAGCGCAAACTCCTTGTTGGTCAGACTAATGCGCTGACCGCCCCGGCTGACGCGGCGGCGCAGGACGTCGATCTCAAGGTCGGCAATGCTGTACGACTCGGCCTCGCGCATTGGGCCACGGCGCAGCAACGTGCGCACGCGGGCCAGCAGTTCGGCAAACGCAAAGGGCTTGAGCAGGTAATCATCAGCGCCCAGTTCAAGGCCGCGTACGCGGTCTTCAATAGCGTCTTTGGCGGTTAAAAACAGCACCGGCGTGGCCCCGCGCTGGCGAATCAGTTGCAGCAGTTGCCAGCCATTGAGCCCCGGCAGCATCACATCCAGGATGATCAGGTCGTATTCCTGCTGCTCAATGAAATAGCGCCCGTCCAGCCCGTTCAGCGCCACATCCACCGCAAAACCTGACTCTTTCAGGCCTTTGGCCAGGAATTCAGCCGTCTTGGCTTCATCTTCAACCACTAACAAACGCATCGCACACCTCGATCAATCGTGCTCACAGGCTAGGCGTCTTCTGTGAAGTTGCCTATTACAAACTTGTAATTCAACTGACGGGGTTCTGACGGAGGTAGCTGGTTAAGGTGGTGTCCTTCGAACAGGAGCTTGCCCATGATGCTGAAAACCTTGCTGTTGTGGACTGCGGTTGGCGTTGCCGGCGCCGCTCAGGCAGCGCCCAATTTACCGCGCCATGCCGATCTGGACTTGGCCACGGCCCGTCAATTGGCCGACGCCACGCTTAAGCATTGCACCGGCGCGCTGAGCGTGCTGGATCGTGGCGCCAACGTCTTGGTTGCGATGCGCCCGGAAGGGGTGGGGCCGCACAACCTGCTGGCCAGCCAGCGCAAGGCCTACACCGCACTCTCGACCAAGACAGCAACCCGGCAGTTTGCCGAACGCGCCCGCAACAACCCCGAAGCCTCCAACCTCAACTCCATCGCAGAGTTATTGCTGCTGGGCGGCGGCGTGCCGTTGTTTGCTGACGGTGAATTGGTGGGCGCTATCGGCGTGGCCGGTGCGGGCGGCGCTGAGCAAGACGAAGGCTGCGCCATTAGCGCAGCTCAACAAATTGGCTTGGCCACACAACGTAATTAACCCCAGAGGATGACTGATGAATATGTTACGAACCACCCTGGCAGCCCTGAGCCTGAGTGCTATTTCGAGTATCGCGCTGGCAGCAGGTAACCCGTTGAGCGTGCACGTGCTGAACCTGGAAAACGGCTTGCCGTCACCGGGCGTCAACGTGACCCTGGAAAAACACGTAGGCCAGAACTGGCAGCCGCTGGCGCAGGGCGTCACCAACGAGCAAGGTCGCATTGGCGAATTGTTCCCGGCCAAGCAAGCGTTTGAAGCCGGTGAGTATCGGGTCGTGTTTAAAACCGGCGAGTATTTCAAGAAAACCGGACACGAGACATTCTTCCCGGAAATCCCGGTGATTTTTGAAGTGAAGAATGCGGACCAGCACTACCATATCCCGTTGCTGCTCAGCCCTTACGGCTTCTCGACGTACCGCGGGTCGTAGGTCACACGTTATCCACAGCGCTGCGCAATCACCATCAGATTGCGCGGCGTGAGGTGGCTGTCGCAAAACTCGCCCACCTGCACGTCATAACCCTCCTCGCGCAGATACAACGCCCGATCCAGCACCAGCCACAGCTCCAGCGGGCGACGAAACAGGCCACGTACCAACTCCAGATTGCGCACTTGAGCCAGCCGCTCCCAGCCCGCGGCCTCAAGGGCTGCCCACTCTTCCTGACCGGTTGTGGATAAGTTTTTCAGCGCCGCCAAGTCCTCGCAATATTGCGCAAACGTCTTATTCAACCACGTGCCGGGCAACGAGGGTGTGGATAAGTATTCATCACGCTGGCGCAACTGCCGTTGCAGCCCATCAAACCCCAAGCGCCGCGCCATTGACTCATCGCGCTGGCGCCGTACGCGGCTGCCCGCGGTCACGGTTTCGCTCATCGGCAGGCTCAGGTCTTCGCGCGACAACTGCAACGGTGACGCTTTGGCTGCTGTGGATAACGGCTGATACTGCGCGCTGCCGATACGGTTGTAGCAGCACGGCGAGATCGCCAGTTGTGCACAGCCTGCTGCGCTGGCCAGTTGCAGCAAGCGCACGTGCAAGTCACCACACGCATGTAAAGCCACCGGGGTCATGCCGGGTTGCACTTGCAACGGGGCGTCGGCAGCGAGCACGTCTTGCTGCACATGCCGGGCGTTCAACGAATGACGTTGACTCAGCGCCTGGCCTGCCTCGATCAATGCGGGGTCGTATTCAAGACACGTCAGTTGTTGCTCGGCATTGAGCAGGCGTCGCCCCAAGTGGCCTTTGCCCGAACACCAGTCCAGCCAGTGAGTGGGCGCCTGTTTAAAGCTCAGGCTCTGGGCAAAGGCTTCGATTTGCTGCCATTTGCGGCCGGGCACATCCACCTGCAAGCGCGGTGCGGCTGGCGACAAGGCGTGGACGGGTAAACGGTCAATGGCGCAGAGGGCAAACGAGGTGGCCGCCAGTTCTGGAAAGGGCGCAGGTGCGTCCAAAGCGTGGGGCTGGTTGTGGCTGTCTTCAGCGTCTTGCAACGAACGCTGGCGCAACCACTCAGAGAGCTCGGGGTGTTGGGCTTCCCACGGCATCTTCAGTTGGGTGAAGGGCCGTGGGCGCCACAGGTGCTGGTGCTCACGCAAGAACGTGTCCAACGCCTCAAAGCGGGCGAGCAATGGCTCGCCCCGAGGCTTAACGACCTTGGCAGGCATCGACGCGCAACCAGCGCTCCAGCAGCTTAAAACCCTGAATCAGTACAAACGACATGACCAGGTAGATCACCCCGGCGATCAAGAACATATCCACCGTCTGGTAGTTGCGGGCAATGATGGTACGGGTCATGCCGGTCAGTTCCAGCAAGGTCACGGTACTCGCCAGGGAGCTGGCCTTGAGCATCAGGATCACTTCGTTGCTGTACGCAGGCAGGCCGATGCGCGCAGCACGCGGCAGCATGATGTGCACCAGGGTTTTGAAACGTGACATGCCCAGGGCACGCGCGGCTTCGATTTCACCCGGTGGAATGGCCTGAATGGCGCCCCGCAGAATTTCTGCGATATAAGCGGCGGTGTGCAGGGTCATGGTCAGCACCGCACACCAGAACGGGCTGCGCAGGTATGGCCACAAGACGCTTTCGCGTACCACCTCAAACTGCCCCAGGCCGTAATAGACCAAAAAGAGCTGAATCAGCAGCGGTGTGCCACGAAAGAAAAAGATGTACCCGTAAGGCAGCGAGCGGACGTACCACAGCTTTGAGGAGCGGGCGATGCCCAGCGGAATCGCCAGAATCAAACCGGCGATGACGGAAAGGGCGGTCAGCTCCAGTGTCAGGGTGGCACCCTGGATCAGCTTGGGCAGCCACTTGAGGAAAAGCTCCCACACCATTACGTTCTCCTCGCGAAGCCGCGCGCTGCGCGTTTTTCAAGCACGTACAGAGTGCCCATGGCCAAAATGGTCAGGCCCAGGTACATCACGGCCGCCACCATGTAGAAGGTGAAGGGTTGTTTGGTGAAGGTCACCGCGTTTTGCGCTTGGCGCATGATTTCTTCCAGGCCGATCACCGAGACCAGCGCGGTGTCTTTCATCAAAATCATGAACAGGTTGCCCAGACCGGGCAGCGCGATACGCCACATTTGTGGCAGCACCAGCTTGGTGAAAATCCGCGGCTTGGACAGTCCCAGTGCCATGCCCGCTTCGCGGTGGCCTTTAGGAATGGCCACAATGGCGCCACGAAACACTTCGGTCGCATACGCGCCAAAGCACAGGCCCAAAGCGATAACACCGGCAGCGAAGGCGCTGAGAGTGAGTTCGGGCATGCCGATCAGTTCGCCGAGGCCACGTACCGCATTGACGCTACCGAAGTAAATCAGCAACACCCAGAGCAGTTCCGGCACGCCGCGAACCAACGTTGAATAAGCGCCACCGAGCCATTTGAGTGGCTTGTAAGGCGATGTTTTGGCCAGTGCACCGAGCAACCCGAGCACCAGGCCCAGGCACAGCGCACTGAGTGCCAGTTTGACGGTCATCAGCGCGCCAGCAGCCAGCAGCGGGCCGAATCCGTATAAGTCGATAGTCATGGGTTAGGCAGGCTTTGCTAGGGACCGGCGCTGCGCAAGGCAGCACCGGTCAGGCAGGTCAGTAGATGCTGAACGGGAAATACTTGTCGTTGATCTTCTTGTACGTGCCGTCCTCAATGATTTCCTTGAGGGCGAGGTTCAGCTTGGTGCGCAGAGGATCGCCTTTGCGCACAGCGATGGCCACTTCGTCTTTTTGAACGGGCTCACCTTTAAACTCGTAGTCTTGGCCTTCTTTGCTTTTCAGCCACTCATAGTTGGCGTACTTATCGGCAAGGATTGCATCGACACGACCCGAGGTCAGTTCCAGATAGGCGTTTTCTTGGGTGTCATACAAATTGACGGTGATGTCATCGCCATAGGTTTCTTCCAGCCAAGTTGCGGCTTGGGTGGCGCGCTGCGTACCGATGGTTTTGCCTTTCAACGAGGCTTTGTCATATTTGAAATCGACGTTTTTCGGGGCAATGAATTGCTGCATGTTCGAGTAATAACGATCAGTAAAGTCGACCGCTTGCTTGCGCTCATCAGTCACCGACAACGAGGAAATAATAAAGTCGGATTTATTGGCGTTAAGCGCAGGGATGATGCCGTCCCAGTCTGAAACAGCGACCACGCATTCAACTTTCATCTTGGCGCACAGCGCGTCGCCGATGTCTTTGTCGAAGCCTACAACGGCACCGCTGGCGTCTTTGCCGTTAAACGGCGGGTAGGCCGCTTCGATACCCATTTTCAGTTTTTCAACAGCCAAGGCATTAGCACTGAACACCAAGGTGGCGGCAGCAGCCAGGAGAAGTTTTTTATAGTTCTGCATTCGTATTGCTCCGTTAGCGATTGCTGGACATGAATTGTTTGCAGCGCGCTGAAACCGGGTTATCGAAAACCTGTTCAGGCGATCCTTGCTCTTCGATCAGGCCTTGGTGCAAAAACACGACTTCAGTGGACACCTGACGGGCAAAGCCCATTTCGTGGGTGACCAGTAGCATAGTGCGACCTTCTTCGGCGAGCGCGCGGATCACACTTAGTACTTCCTGGACCATTTCTGGGTCAAGCGCTGATGTGGGTTCATCAAACAGGATGACCTTCGGTTGCATGGCCAAGGTGCGAGCGATTGCGGCGCGTTGTTGCTGGCCGCCAGACAATTCAGAAGGGTAGGCATGACGCTTGTCAGCGATGCCTACCTTGGCCAGCAGCGCTTCGGCCACTTCGATGGCCTCGGCCTTGCTCTGACCCAGCACGCGTCGCGGTGCCTCGATCACGTTGTCGAGGATGGTCATGTGCGGCCACAGGTTAAAGTTTTGAAACACAAAACCCAGTTCGCTGCGCATGCGGTTGATCTGTTTGCCATCGGCGGCAACCAGTTCGCCATTTTTGGCTTTCTTGAGCTTGAGCTCTTCTCCGGCGACCAGGATCTGGCCATCGTGCGGATTTTCCAACAGGTTGATACAACGCAGCAGAGTGGACTTGCCGGAACCGGAGGAGCCCAGGATCGAGATCACGTCGCCGTCGCGTGCGGTCAGCGAGATACCTTTTAGCACCTCAAGCTCTCCGTAGCGTTTATGCAAGTTGCGGATTTCAAGCGCGGGCGTGGCCAAAGCCATGTGCGGTCCTCATTGTGTTCGGGTGCGATCCTGCTATTGGGGGGCCTTCCTGGCGATGGCCAAGCTAGCATAGGGTCGCCAAGGCAACCAGCCGCCCCATAGGCGCAAAGGCAGAAGAGTGGTCGTTTGTCGCATCGCTACAGCTGACTGTCGCGCCGACAACAACCGACCCTGTGTTTTGCCGTGCGGCCAGACAGGTGTCGCGTAAAAAAGGTCGCGATGGTGCCAGTTTTAGCCCGGTGTTGGAAGCACGAACCTACTAAAGGTCAAACATGTGCACTGGTTTTGGGCTATATGGGAATTTTTGGTTTTTTTTGGTGCGCGTGACATCCTGTAACTGAGTGTTACGGTAACAAATTGGCAAAAAGCCATTACTCTCAATAGGTTGCCAATCGAGCCTTGATGCGTTGCAGCCCGCGTAAACCGTGCGTGTGTCACATTTTGGCTCATTTATTGCGTAAATAATTCTAAACGCCCCGTTGGTTACTTTTTACGAGAGGGTAATCAAGCGCGGCGCTCGGAATGGCTTTCATTGCAAAGGTAGTCCCAATGAGCAATACACAAACCTCTAACGGTCTGGAGCAAGGGCTTAAGCCGCGACATGTGACCATGTTGTCAATCGCCGGCGTCATCGGTGCCGGCTTGTTTGTCGGCTCAGGGCACGCGATTGCCCAGGCGGGCCCCGCTGTGCTGCTGGCCTACGCCGCAGCTGGCACGTTAGTGGTGCTGGTGATGCGCATGCTGGCCGAAATGGCCGTCGCCTCGCCGGACACCGGTTCATTCTCCACTTATGCCGACCGTGCCATCGGGCATTGGGCCGGTTTTACCATCGGCTGGCTGTACTGGTGGTTCTGGGTATTGGTCATCCCGCTCGAAGCCGTCGCTGCCGGCACCATCCTGCATGCTTGGTTTCCGGGTACTGCGATTTGGGTATTTACCCTGGTCATCACCTTGTTACTGACCGTGACCAACCTGTTCAGCGTCAAGAACTACGGCGAGTTTGAGTTCTGGTTCGCCCTGGTCAAGGTGCTGGCGATTGTGGGCTTTATTGTTCTGGGTGCGCTGGCCATCTTCGGCGTGCTGCCAACCAGTCAAGTCAGTGGCGTCTCGCATCTGGTCGACACCATCGGCTTTATGCCCAATGGCATGGGCGCCGTACTGGCCGCCATGCTGACTACCATGTTCTCGTTTATGGGCACTGAAATCGTCACCATCGCGGCGGCGGAATCCAAAGACCCAAGCAAGCAAATCACCAAGGCCACCAACTCGGTGATCTGGCGCATTGGCTTGTTCTATCTAGTGTCGATCTTCATCGTTGTGGCGCTGGTGCCTTGGAACGACGCGGGTCTGGCGCAAGTCGGTTCTTACCAGACCGCGCTCGTCAGCATGGGCATCCCGAATGCCAAACTGATCGTCGACATCGTGGTCTTGATCGCGGTGACCAGCTGCCTGAACTCGGCGCTCTACACCGCCTCGCGGATGCTCTTCTCCCTGAGCAAGCGCGGTGACGCACCGGCGGCTGCCAAGCGCACAAACGCCAGCGGCACGCCTTACTGGGCGGTGATGATGTCTACGGGCGCAGCTTTTGTGGCCGTGTTCGCCAACTACGTGGCACCTGCCGCTGTGTTCGAATTCCTGCTCGCCAGCTCCGGCGCCATCGCCCTGTTGGTGTACCTAGTGATCGCTGTTTCGCAACTGCGTATGCGTAAAAAACGCGTGGCCACAGGCGAGAAAATCGAATTCAAAATGTGGTTGTTCCCAGGTCTGACGTGGGCTGTGATCGTGTTTATCGTGGCTATTTTGACCATCATGCTGTTCCAGCCACAGCATCAGGCTGAAATCATGGCCACTGGTTTGTTGAGCATTCTGGTGGTGGCGGCGGGCCTATTGGTGGCCCGTCGTCGTCGTATCGAGAACGCGGGGGCAACGGTACTTAACTGAGGCCAGGAAGGCCCCTCAATGTTGAGTCCAACCTAAAGGCCGCCCTCTCTCGAGAGGGCGGCCTTTTTTGTCGGCATGGATCACGGCACCCTTACTCGACTCTGGGTACGGTAAAACGGAACTCACTGCCTTCGCCCGGGGTACTCTCGGCTAGCATCTGGCCGCCATGGGCCTTGATGATGCCTTGCGAGATATACAGCCCAAGGCCCGTGCCAGAGGCGTTGCCTTCTTTTGCCGTCCAGTAGCGCTCGAAGATGTGGGGTAATTGCTCTGCGGGAATCCCTTTTCCGGAGTCACGCACGCTAAACACAATGTCACTGCCATGGGGCATGGCAGCCACCACGATTTTGCCGTCCGCCGGGGTGAACTTGATTGCATTGCTGATCAGGTTGGACAGCACTTGAAACAGTCGCTCCGGGTCGGCGTTGATGCGCAGGTCGGGTTCGGTGTGGAAGCTCAGCTCAACCGACTTTTCGGTCGCGAGGGGCGTGAGTAATGACAGCGCCTCTTCAAAGATCTGCGTCACGTCCAGCGATTGCGCAGAGATCGTGTAGCGGCCCGCTTCGATCTTGGAGGTGTCGAGCAAGTCTTCCAGCAGAATATTCATGCGGCTGCTGGCCTGTTGCATGGTGTCGATGGCCGTGGTGATGCGCCTTGAGGCATGCGAGCCGTCACTGCTGAAGGTTTTTTGCATCATCCCGCAGAGCATCGAGATGATCGTCATGGGGTTGCGCAAGTCGTGGGACACCACCGCCACCAGTTCGTCCCGAGCGCGCACCGCTTGCTGCTCGCGATAAACCTGACGCGCCAGGTCATTTTCCAGCGCCGAACGTCGCAGATCGTTGGCCGCAAAGAGATCGCCGTGGCTCCATTGATTGGAGATGCCGTCCATTTCGACCTTCCATAACTCGAACGACGTGCGTGGACTCAAGCGCAAGCCTTTAGCGCTCGGCTCCAGGGTGATCGGTTTTTTCGGGTCGCCGCTCCAGGGGATGCTTGCTTTGACCTCGGTACGAAACCACAGCACAGCGTTATCCACAGGCTTGGGCAGGCTCATGGCCAACAGACCGCTGGCAATGTCTTTGTACACGGCCGCTGGCGCATACAGCGTCGACAAGCTGTGGGTGGAAAACACCGCAGCGTGGTCGTGTTTGAGCCATTGGTACAGGTCGCGAATCTGATCAGGTTGCGGGCATTGGCCATACCGGTGCAACACGTTGCCTTCGAGAATAGCCACGCCACTGGCCTGGGTCAGTTCCATCAACAGCTTGTGTTCTTGCGCCAGGCCGTCAAACACGTTTTCCGGGCTCTGCACCATGGCGCCGTTCAGGCGCACCAAGGCGTCCACTTTGGCTTCGCGCTGGCGGTTGATTTCCAGGGTTTGCAAGGCACTGATCTGCAGTGAAAGCACTTGGCCGATGGTTTGGCAGGCCATGCGCAACTCGTGCGACACGTGCAGCGGGGTGCGATGACCGCAACTGATCAGCCCCCACAGCCGCTCGCCATCCATCAACGAAATACTCATGGACGACAACACGCCCATGTTTTTCATGTACTGGCAGTGAATTGGCGACACGCTGCGTAACGTTGCTGCGCTGAGGTCCAGCGGTTGCTGCGTGTCGGGGCGCAGGGTGGGCACCAGTTCAACCGGCAGATAGTCAGCATTGGGGATGATGCGCAACCAGTGCGTGCGATACAGCTCGCGCGCCTGCTCCGGAATGTCAGAGGCCGGGAAGAACATCCCGTTGAACAGCTCCATCGACGGCGCCGATGCCTCAGCGATGACCTGACCGTGGCCCTCTTCTTGAAAACGATAGATCAAGACCCGGTCGTAACCGGTCAGCGCCTGAATCTCGGCGACGCAGATGTCGTACAGTGCGGGCAGTGTTTTGGCGGCTTGCAGGCGTTGTAAAACGCGGCTCAGGTTGCGCACCTTGGCCATCGTGCCCATCCGTTCAGCGTCATCGGGTTTTAACTCAAGCTCCAGAATCAAAATGCCTTTGTCTCTGTGCAGCAACCCTTCGTAGTCAATGCCTTGCAGGCTCAGCTCTAAAGGCGGCGCATCGACGTGCTCGACAAAATCCGCGGCCAGCTGCACGACGGCTTCGGCTTGCGGGCCAGTCAACATCGACAATGGCTGATTGAGTAAGGCGGCAGGCGACAGACCGAACAGTGTTTCTACGTTGGCGCTGATTTGCTGGATGCGCAGGTCCGGTTCAGACAAGGTCAGCAGCAGTCCATGGGGCTGAATGGCGCCCGGAAAGCGAATCGGCTCGTCGGCACAATTGGCCAACAAGGTTTCGAATGCTTGGGTGTCGAGTGGATTCATAACAGCACCTCCTGGCGTTCGAGCCACTGCTCGAAACAGCTAAACGTGGAACAGGCAGCTTCAACCGCTTGAGTGCGTGCCTGGGCGTCCAGCGGCACTGCGTTTAGAAAGTCCAGAAATGACTTCCAGTTGCGGCCGGTGGCTTCGCCATAAACGTAAAGAAAGGCGCATCCGTTGTGGGCATCCAGCGCGAGGTGTTCAGCCACCTGTTTACGCAAGACATTGCCACCCAGGGTGGCGCCTTCCAGTACATATAAAACCCCGAGTACGCTGGCTTGGCTGTGCAATGCCGGCAGCGATGGGCACAGCGCGAGCGTCTGAGGATTGATGTTTAGGGCCTGCAGGTCTTGCTCCAGTGCGGGGGTCTTGAGCCGAGCGTGAAGATCAAAGCCTGGCGGGACCCAAGCACTGCATTGCAGTGAGTGCTCTATCGCCTGATAGAACCCGAAATAAGCTGCCAGCAGGCGCCTGTAGAGCGGCAGATCAAGGCGGTCCGAGAAAAATGGCAGACGTTTCTCAAGGGCAACATGCAGGGAATGAGTACCCGCACGCAGCTCGGCAAGAACCGAAGGGGCGCAAGGGTTATTAAGTTCATGTGGCATGCAATGTTACAGGGCTCTCTGTGTGCGCTTTTGAGTCAGCGCTCATAAGCATCTGAATTCACAGGATCGAAAAAGTGCAATTAATTTGCCATGGGTAATTAGCGGTTGGCTTTTTGCAGGAAGCGTCTTAAATGCAAAGAGGAAAGTTTTTCTGATGACGATGAGGTGCTCATGCTCGAATTACGCCCCAATTGCGAATGTTGTGATTGCGAACTGCCGCCAGAGTCCGCTCAGGCGCGGATTTGCTCATTTGAGTGCACCTTTTGCGCGACTTGCGTAGAGCAGAAACTAGGCGGACTGTGCCCTAACTGCGGTGGCGAATTACTGCCGCGCCCGCGTCGACCTGCGAACAAACTGGCGAAGAACCCACCGTCCAGCACGCGGGTGCACAACCCCCAAGGGTGCGCGACCCGCTGAAGATCAATGGGCCGTTTTCGCTTAAGTGAGGTTTCTTGCTTGATCGCCAGGTGATCCTGATGGACTCCTTCGCCAGCCCCCACACACGCGTATTTTTCAGGGCTGGCGGCTGATCACGCGCCCTGGCATACCCGCCGCCAATTCCCCGTGTCGCAACCATTGCAAAGCAATCGGCCACAAGGTGCTTTCAAAACGGCTATGGAAAAACGCGAAATGACCGATGGCTTCTTCGTCGATTTCCTGGGGGGTTATGCGCAAATGCGTACGCGGGCTGGCGCTGAAGTAACTCAGCAAGCGCTCGATGGCCGCCACGGTGCCGAAAGGATCGTCGCTAAGGCTGATAGCGAGAGTTTTGGCGGTGATGGATGAAAAGGGCAGGGCGGCCAACTTGCGTGCGCTAGGGAGGCGCTCATAGCGTGTGCTCAGGTTGCACCAGTCTTTGACCACGCCTGCCGGGGTGTCTTCGAGCCAACCCAGGCGTTTGCCTGGAAAGTAGCCGCACACGCGCGTCAGCAGTGGCATCACGCCGTGCCATTTGGCGAGCATGTGCCAGCGCTGGGCGCAGGCGTAGTCGCGCCAGTGGGCAAATTGCGCGCCTACGGTCACCACGTGACGAATCACCGGCCCCGACGCTGCCAGCCCTGCTGCGCAGCCGCCAAAGCTGTGGCCGACCACATCAATCGGCTGGCCGGGGCAGTGGCGCTGTGCGCGCTTGAGCAGGGCTTCAAAGTCGAGTGCGCCCCAATCCGACCATGAGGCGTCAAAGCCGCGCAGCGAGCCGGTACGTGAGGCGCCGATGCCTCGGTAGTCGAACAGCATCACGTCCAGCCCATGGCTGAACAGGTAATCGGCAAAGCGCGAGTAGTAGGTGCAGCGCACGGAGGTGGCCGCGTTGATGATGACCACGGCGCGGGTTGGATCGTGATCAGGGTGGCGCCATTCAAACCCGCCCAACACATAACCGTCAGCAGCGGGCTCAGTGAATGCCCGGCTGACGGGTTGAGTCAGGGCTGCGGTCAGTGCCCGCTCCGTGTATTGCGCTCTTGCAACACGCGGGAGGCTTCGACGTAGGCTTTCTGGAAGGCCGGCGTTTCTATCCAGGCCACGGCGCTGTCTTCGTCGTCGCCATGGATGGCGATGCGGTATTCGATCAACAGACCCATCAAGAAGTCAGTGGCTGGCTCTTCTTCCTCTTCTGAGATCACCAGCTCCAGCACCGGGTATTGCAGGAACACCGTGCACATCGTTTGCAGGTTGATGGCTTCGGCGGCTTTCATGACCTGGAACAAGTCGTCGTAATCGGCCGGGTCAAAGCCGTTGTCGAGTATGTCCTGAAAGTTAAAGGTGCTGAGGTCGATTTTGACGTCATCGAACGGGTTGTCGATCAAGGTCGCGGCCGATGCTTTGGCCGGTTTGCCAGCACGATTCTGCTTGGCTTTGGACTTGGCCCGCTGCGCATTCTTTTGCTGTTTTTTGGGCGATGACATGAACGTGTGTCCTTTGCAGGCTGAAGAGAGGATTGAACCCCATCTCTTTGCAATCGCCAAGAGAGGTGGCGCCGCCGGGTATAAATCGCGCCCAACAAAAAACCCGCACTAGGCGGGTTTTTTGTGTGCTTTGAGGTGGTGTTGACACCACCTCAAAACTGAATGTGGTGCCCAGAGACGGAATCGAACCGCCGACACGGGGATTTTCAATCCCCTGCTCTACCGACTGAGCTATCTGGGCAACGGGGCGCATTAGAAGCTTTTTTCGATGACCCGTCAAACACTTTTTTCAAAAAATTTTAATTATTACCGTCGCTTACGGGTCAAACCCTTTAAAACCGGGGTTTATTCGCTCGGCGGAACGTAGCCTTCTGCTTGGGCGTATTCTTCGCCGCTGAAGAACTTATCCATCTCGCCCTGCAAATATTTTCGATCTTCGGCGTTCATCATGTTCAAGCGCTTTTCGTTGATCAGCAATGTCTGGTGTTTTTGCCAGTCAGCCCAGGCTTTTGCCGAGACGTGGTCAAAAATGTCCTGACCTTTGGTGCCCGGGAATGGAGCGCGCTCAAGGGCGGGCAGTTCTTCTTTGTACTTGCGGCACATAACGGTACGGGTCATGAGGTCTCTCCTGCGTGTAATAGGTCGGCGGCTCGTTTGAGCAGCTTCTTGACCGGGGCAGCAAGGCCCAGGCGCGGCGGGGTGGCGAGGTTATACCAGAGCCAATCGGCCTCGGCCACGTGATGACCCGACGCCTTGACGTGGATCAGCCAGGGTTCGATGGCCAGTTGGAAGTGGCTGAAGGTGTGTGTCAGGCCGGGCAGTTCATGCTGTGCGCCCAGGGTCAGCGCGTGTTGCAGCGCCAGGTGCTCGATGTCGTTGAGGTCGTCCAGCTCGGGCAGGCTCCACAGTCCGCCCCACAAACCGGTCGAGGGGCGGCGGTACAGCAAAATTGCACCCTCGGCATTGGCCAGCATTGGCATCAGCGTGCGCTTTTGCGGGATGGTCTTGCGCGGCTTGGGGATCGGGTAGCGCGTTTCCAGGCCGAGCATGTGTGCTTCGCAGCTGGTTTGCAGCGGGCACAGCAGGCAGCTGGGTTTGCTGCGGGTGCAGAGCGTGGCGCCCATGTCCATCATTGCCTGGGTGTAGGCGTTGACCCGGTCATGGGGCGTGAAGCGTTCTGCGGTGGCCCACAGCTGTTTGGCGATTTTGGGTTCGCCGGGGTAGCCCTCTTGCGCGGTATAGCGTGCCAGCACCCGTTTGACGTTGCCGTCGAGGATCGGCGCACGCAGGCCCATGCTCAGGCTGGCAATCGCACCGGCAGTGGATAGGCCAATGCCAGGCAGCTCGACCAGTTTTTCGACGTCACGCGGGAATTCGCCGCCGTATTGCTCGACGACGATTTTCGCGGTTTTCTGCAAGTTGCGGGCGCGGGTGTAGTAGCCCAGCCCTGTCCACAGGTGCAGCACTTCGTCTTCGGGGGCCTCAGCCAGCGCCTGGACGGTGGGCAGAGAAGCCATGAACCGGTCGAAATAGTTGAGCACGGTGCTGACTTGCGTCTGTTGCAACATGATTTCCGAGACCCACACCCGGTAGGGAGTGATGCCCTGTTGCCAGGGCAAATCATGGCGGCCGTGATGGTCATACCAGTCCAGCACGGCGCTTGCGAATTGCTCATCTCTCATCGGTTGAACAGCCCTTTGAGCGCGTTTTTGAGTTCTGGACTGACTTTGTCGCCGAGTTTCTCTTCAAGTTTCTCGCTCAGTTTGTTGCCCGCTGCTTTGGCGGCGACTCTGCCCAGGCCGTCCTTGTCCAGACGGCACGCCTTGGCGCCCAGTTCCAGCGGGCCACGGCAGAGCAATGGGAGTTCGAGGCCGACAAAGTTTTTGCCCACCTGGCACGCCGGGTCGGGGATCGGGTTGGTGTCGCCTTCCAGGGTGATGCCGATGCGGTAATCCATGCCCAGCACGCGCAGGTCGATGTCGCCGTTGCCTTTTACGCTCAGGCCGGGAATACGCACGATCAGGTCCGGATTGCTGGCCACGCCATGACGGAACACCAGGCTGCCCTTGAGCTCCTTGAACGGGGTGTCTTTGGCCAGCGGGGCGCCGCTCAGGGTTTTGCGGTTAAGAATGGAGATGCCCTTGCACAGTTGCTGTTCAATGTTGGCATTGAGCAGCACGCCGTTGTTGAGCGCAAAACTGGCGGTGCCATTGAGGCTTTGAATCAAGGCGCTCTGACTGTTGCCGCTGCCGGTCACGTTGCTGTTGAGGGTCAGCAGGCCGGTCACGGGTGGTTTTTGGCCCTGGCTCTGTAGGATCTTTTCCACGGGAACATTGGTGATGCGGGTTTGCAGTTTTACCAGCGGCTGGATGGGTTGTACGTCCAAGCTGCCGTTGGTTGCGAAAGTGCCTTTGTAGAGGCCGCCGCTCAGGTTTTCGAGGGTCAGCACGCCGTCTTTGCTGTTGGCTTTAAGCGCTGCATTCTGGATCGGCAGCTTGCTGAGGGTCAGTTGGCCAAAGCTGATGTCAGCATTCAGGTCCAGGGTTTTGAGGCGAGCCACGGGGATGATGTTGGCCGTGCTCCAGCCGCTTTTGGTCGGGGCTTCTGGCAGCGGGCTGTCGCCTGATGCAGTCAGCGCGCTGGCTTCGCTGCCTTGCACTTCGGCCTGGCGAGCGGCGGCGCCGTTGGCTTGCGCCGATTTGGGTGGCAGGTAGCGATCAGCGTCGAACGTGTCGCCTTTGAGCTGAATACGCAGGGCTTGTTTGGCGAAGTCTTCAACGGCGATGTGCCCGGTGAAGGTGCTGTCATCGACATTCAACTTCAGGTCGTCAAAGCTCACGCTGGTGGGCGTGCCGGACAGGCGGGTGACCAATTCGAATTTGCTCAGGCTGCCCGGCGCCATGGCAGGCAAGGGCTGGCCAACGCTGTCGAGGAACTTGGCCAGGTCAAGCTGGGCAATCGACAGGCCACCGCTGACCTGTGGGGTGGTGTCCAGGCTGTTGGCCTTGAGTTCGCCAATGGCGCGCAGTTGGTTGGCCGAAATCTTCAAGCTGCTCCATTCTGCGACGTTCGCAGCAAGATCAACCAAAAGCTGGCCGGAAGCGGAGAAGTTCACGGTTTTGCCTTGCAGCGGCTCGCCAGAAGCTTCGCCCACCACCTTCATGTCTTCGAATTGATAGCGCTTAAGCACGCGGTCAAAGCGCAGCTTGCCGGCGAGTTCAGTCTTGACCCGCATCACGGGTTTGTTGGTGCCCAGGAAAGCCGTCAGTTTGACCGGGGTGCTGGTGGCCTCGTGAATGGGGCCGGTGCTCATCTGGATGCTCTCGGCACTGAGCTGCTGGCCGCTTTGCTCGTCGTTGTATTCAACGCGGGCATTGTTCACGGTCAGGCTGTCGATATCGAGTTTGAGCGGTTGGCTGGCGGTTTCTGGCGTGACAGGCGCAGGCTGGGTGCTGTCGGGCGCCGCGGTTTCGGTGCCAACTGCGGCGGGCGCAGGTTTGCCAATGTCTTCCCAATTGCCGCGCCCATCTTTGTTGCGGGTCAGGCGCAGGTTCAGGCCTTCGACCCGCACATCGCTCATTTGTATTTCTTTGCGCAGCAGCGGCAGTACGCGCACAGACAGGCCCAGCATTTGCAGGTCGGCAAAAGGTTGGGTCGGGGTTGCAAGGGTCGCCACACTGGCGTCGTGCAGCTCCAGGCCGAGCCAGGGGAAGAGGCTCCAGCCGATGTCGCCATTGAGAGTCAGCTCAATGTGAGCTTTGTCACGGGCTATCTGGCGGATCTCGTTTTTGTAATCGTTGGGGTCGAACAGATGGCTCAGGGCAAAGCCCAGCGCCACGATGATCAGCAACAATCCGAGAAGCACCAGACCCAGGATTTTGCCGAACGCTTTCATGGGCGAGTCCTTGTAAGTCTGTGTGATGGGAGTTTGAAATTTAGCCGCAGAGTATAGCCCCACGCGCCAACCGACTGGGCGGTGGATCGTGCCGGATCAGTTTGGTTATTTATCAACGCATCAGTTGGGGCTTTGACCTACGCTGAAATGGTAATCTTCGTCTGTTTTCCACACCTTCAGCCGCGCATTTTCGCGCCATGAACTGAGCCCAACAAAATGACTCGCGCTGCAAAGCGTCAAAGTCGGGGGTTTAGCGTGTCTGGAAAAACACTTCATCCATGGGGGGAGACAATCATGACAAACAGCACCGCTGCGGGCAGCCTTGCCTCACAGCCTGCGTTCTTGTCCAAAGAGCGCATCATCGCTAAATCCGGCTTCAACCGTTGGCTGGTTCCGCCAGCGGCGTTGGCCATTCACTTGTGTATCGGCATGGCCTACGGTTTTTCCGTGTTCTGGCTGCCATTGTCCAAGGCAGTGGGTGTGACCGCACCGGTTGCCTGTGCACCCGACATGAGTTTTATCGCGCAAGTGTTCTCGTCGCAATGCGACTGGCCGATTTCGATGCTCGGCTGGATCTACACCCTGTTCTTCATTTTCCTGGGTTGCTCGGCGGCCGTGTGGGGCGGCTGGCTTGAGCATGCGGGGCCACGCAAGGCCGGTGTGGTATCGGCACTGTGCTGGTGCGGCGGTTTGCTGATCTCGGCTCTGGGCATTTATACCCACCAGATCTGGCTGATGTGGCTGGGCTCAGGGGTGATTGGCGGGATCGGCCTGGGCTTGGGTTACATCTCGCCGGTGTCGACGCTGATCAAATGGTTCCCGGACAAACGCGGCATGGCCACGGGCATGGCGATCATGGGCTTCGGTGGCGGGGCCATGGTGGGCGCGCCGTTGGCTGCGGCGCTGATGAACCATTTTGCCGGGCCGGATGGCGTGGGCGTGTGGCAAAGCTTTGTGGCGATGGCGGCGATTTACTTCGTGTTCATGATCGGTGGGGCTTTGTCGTACCGCGTGCCGCCGACTGGCTGGAAGCCAGAGGGCTGGACCGCCCCTGCGAAAAAAACGGCTAACGCGATGATCACTCAGCGCCATGTGCACGTGAGTGTGGCCTGGAAAACGCCGCAGTTTGCCCTGGTGTGGCTGGTGCTGTGCCTGAACGTTTCCGCCGGTATCGGCATTTTGGGCATGGCTTCGCCGCTGTTGCAGGAAGTGTTCGCGGGTAAGTTGTTGGGTAACGGCCTGACGTTCAGTCAGTTGGATGCCGCGCAACTGGCGCAAATCGCCGCGATTGCCGCAGGCTTCACGGGCTTGTTGAGCTTGTTCAACATCGGCGGGCGGTTCTTCTGGGCGTCGTTCTCCGACTATCTGGGGCGTAAAAACACCTACTTTGTGTTCTTTGCGCTGGGTTTTGCGTTATACGCGATGATTCCTAACCTGGGCCATTTGGGCAACGTGTCACTGTTTGTGGCGGCGTTTTGCATCATCTTGTCGATGTACGGCGGCGGTTTTGCCACGGTGCCGGCTTATCTGGCGGACTTGTTCGGTACGCAAATGGTCGGGGCCATTCATGGCCGTCTATTGACCGCGTGGGCGGCGGCGGGCGTGTTGGGCCCGGTGCTGGTCAACTATCTGCGTGAATATCAGTTGAGCATCGGCGTTCCACGGGCGGCGGCCTACGACATCACGTTGTACATCCTGGCGGGCCTGCTGGTGCTGGGCTTCCTGTGCAACTTGCTGGTGCGTCCGGTGGCCGACAAATACTTCATGACCGATGCTCAGCTCGCGGCCGAGCAGGCGCTGGGGCATGACAAAGGCGCCGATGCCACGACTTCGCTGGAGTGGAGCGCCGCGCCGGGCAGTATGCCGTTGGTTATTGCCGCCTGGCTGGCAGTGGGCATTCCCCTGTTGTGGGGCGTTTGGGTGACGGTGCAGAAAACGGCGGTGTTGTTTCATTGATCCAAAGGGCACCGCGCTTGTTGCGGTGCCCTTGTAGTCGCTGGCAAAGGCTGCGATCGAGCCCGAAGGGGTCGTATTTTCGTGGTGGCGGTCAGGACCTTTGACCCTTATTGCAGCCTTCTGGCAGCGACTACATGACTATCGCTGCATTCACTCTGTCAGTCACATCACCCTTAATGTTTCTGTTTGCCTGACCCGTGCCTATAATGGCCACCTTTTTCGCCCAATGATTTTGCGGAGCTGGTGATGGCCGAACGTAAGGCGTCAGTCGAGCGCGATACTCTGGAAACCCAGATCAAAGCCTCGATCAACTTGGATGGTACCGGTAAGGCCCGATTTGATATCGGTGTGCCTTTTCTTGAGCACATGCTCGACCAGATCGCCCGGCACGGGCTGATCGACCTGGACATCGAGTGCAAAGGCGACCTGCATATCGACGATCACCATACCGTCGAGGACGTGGGGATTACCCTCGGTAAAGCCTTCAGCCAAGCGGTCGGCGATAAAAAAGGCATGACCCGCTACGGGCACGCTTATGTCCCGCTGGATGAAGCGTTGTCGCGTGTCGTGATCGATTTCTCCGGCCGTCCAGGCCTGCAAATGCACATTCCGTATACCCGCGCTACCGTCGGCGGCTTTGACGTTGACCTGTTTCAGGAGTTCTTTCAGGGCTTCGTGAACCACGCCAACGTGACGCTGCACATCGACAACCTGCGTGGCACCAATACTCACCACCAGATCGAAACCGTGTTCAAGGCTTTTGGCCGCGCGCTGCGCATGGCGATTACGCTCGATGAGCGCATGGCAGGGCAAATGCCATCGACCAAGGGCGTGCTCTGATGCAGACAGTGGCGGTTATCGACTACGGCATGGGTAACTTGCACTCGGTGGCCAAGGCGCTCGAACACGTCGGTGCCGGTCGGGTGCTGATCACCAGTGACGCTAACGTGATTCGCGAAGCTGACCGCGTGGTGTTTCCAGGGGTTGGCGCGATTCGCGATTGCATGGCTGAGATCCGTCGTTTGGGTTTTGACTCGCTGGTGCGTGAAGTCAGCCAGGATCGCCCGTTTCTCGGGATCTGCGTCGGCATGCAAGCCTTGCTCGACAGCAGCGAAGAGAACGGCGGCGTTGATTGCATCGGTCTGTTCCCGGGCCAGGTGAAGTTCTTCGGCAAAGACCTGCATGAAGCCGGCGAGCATCTGAAAGTGCCGCACATGGGCTGGAACGAAGTGCAACAGAAGGTCGATCACCCGCTGTGGCACAGCATCCCTGATTTGGCCCGCTTCTACTTTGTGCACAGCTACTACATCGCGGCGGGCAACCCCCGCCAAGTGGTGGGTGGCGGGCATTACGGCGTCGACTTCGCCGCCGCACTGGCCGAAGGATCGCGTTTCGCGGTGCAGTTTCACCCCGAGAAGAGCCATACCCACGGCTTGCAGTTGCTGGAAAACTTCGTGGCCTGGGACGGGCGCTGGTAATGGCGCCCCGTAAAAAGCCGCCGATTCTCACGCTCACCCCCGAGCAAGAGAACGAGGCCAACAGCAAGATCAAACGCTTTATGCAAGACCGTTTCGACTTGGACCTGGGTTCGTTCGAAGCGGCTGAAATCCTTGAGCTGTTCACCCGCGAAATCGCGCCGCATTACTACAATCGCGCGATTTTCGATGTGCAGGCGCACCTCAAAGAGAGGTTCGAAAGCATCGAAAGCGATGTGTGGGCGCTTGAAAAGAATTAGGTCAGCGGCAAGTTTCAAGCTTCGAGCGACAAGAAAAAACGGATTGCGATCACGCTGTTAACTTGCCGCTTGAAGCTAGAACGTGCCGCTCTTTTGACGAAGGAAAAAGCATGCTGATTATTCCCGCTATCGATCTTAAAGACGGTGCCTGTGTACGTCTGCGCCAGGGCCGTATGGAAGATTCCACGGTGTTCTCCGATGACCCGGTGAGCATGGCTGCCAAATGGGTAGAAGGCGGTTGCCGTCGTCTGCACCTGGTTGACCTGAACGGCGCCTTTGAAGGCCAGCCGGTCAATGGCGACGTGGTCACGGCCATTGCCAAGCGTTACCCGCATTTGCCGATCCAGATTGGTGGCGGGATCCGCTCGCTGGAAACCATCGAACACTACGTCAAGGCGGGTGTGAGCTACGTGATTCTGGGCACCAAAGCGGTGAAAAACCCAGAGTTCGTGGCACAAGCGTGCCGTGCCTTCCCCGGCAAAATCATTGTCGGCATGGACGCACAGGATGGTTTCGTGGCCACTGACGGCTGGGCTGAAGTCAGCACCGTGCAAGTCATTGATCTGGCTAAGCGTTTTGAAGCGGACGGCGTCTCGGCCATCGTTTATACCGACATCGCCAAAGACGGCATGATGCAGGGCTGCAACGTGGAGTTCACCGCAGCATTGGCAGCGGCCACCCGTATTCCGGTCATCGCGTCGGGCGGTATTCATAACCTGGGCGATATCAAAGCCCTGCTGGACGCCAAGGCGCCGGGCATCGTGGGCGCAATCACTGGCCGCGCGATTTATGAGGGCACGCTGGATGTGGCTGAGGCTCAGGCCTTCTGCGACAGCTACAAGGCCTGAGGAGAACCGCATGGCGCTGGCCAAACGCATCATCCCTTGCCTGGACGTGGATAACGGCCGGGTCGTGAAGGGCGTCAAGTTCGAGAACATCCGCGACGCGGGCGACCCGGTAGAAATCGCCCGTCGCTATGACGAGCAAGGTGCTGACGAGATCACCTTTCTCGACATTACCGCCAGCGTCGATGGCCGCGACACCACGCTGCATACCGTCGAGCGCATGGCCAGTCAGGTGTTTATCCCGCTGACCGTGGGCGGCGGCGTGCGGTGCATTCAAGACATCCGAAACCTGCTTAATGCGGGCGCCGACAAGGTGTCGATCAACACCGCTGCGGTGTTTAACCCGGAGTTTGTCGGCGAGGCGGCGCAGCATTTCGGCTCGCAGTGCATCGTGGTCGCGATTGATGCCAAAAAGGTCTCGTTGCCGGGCGAAACCCCGCGCTGGGAAATCTTCACCCACGGCGGGCGCAAGCCAACCGGACTCGACGCCGTTGAGTGGGCCATGAAGATGGAAGGCCTGGGCGCCGGCGAGATCTTGCTGACCAGCATGGATCAGGATGGCATGAAAAGCGGCTTCGACCTGGGCGTGACCCGTGCGATCAGCGATGCGCTGGGCATTCCGGTGATCGCTTCGGGGGGGGTGGGCAACCTTCAGCATTTGGCTGATGGCATCCTCGAAGGCCACGCCAGCGCGGTGCTGGCGGCGAGTATTTTCCACTTTGGCGAATACACCGTGCCACAAGCCAAGGCTTACATGGCTGAGCGCGGGATTGTGGTGCGCTAATAGCCTGGCCTTTCAGCGCCCGCAATGGGCGCTGATGCTTTATCGTTTGACCCAACCCGGCCATACGTCCAAAGGCTACTGGACAGCATGGCAAGCCCACGGCACTCTTTGCACACCATGGATTTGGGTAAACATTATGTTTAAGCGTCTTTGTCTCTTGCTTGCCAGTTGCACGATGTTGCTGGTGAGCAGCGTGTTTGCGGTCCCGGCCGAGCGGCCATCGCTGGTGCTGCTGACTGAAAATTTCCCGCCTTACAACATGGCCAAAAACGGTAAGAACTTTGCGCAGAACCAGAACCTCGAAGGCATTGCCGTCGATATTCTGCGTGAAACGTTCAAGCGCGCAGGCGTCGACTACAGCATGACCTTGCGCTTCCCTTGGCAGCGTATCTACAACCTGGCGCTGGATAACCCCGACTACGGGGTGTTTGTGACTGCGCGGGTGCCTGAGCGTGAAGATCTGTTCAAGTGGGTCGGCCCGCTTGGCCCGGACGACTGGGTGCTGCTGGCGCGGACCAATAGCCCCATTGAGCTGACATCGCTTGAGCAAGCGCGGCCCTATCGAATAGGTGCTTATAAGGATGATGTGATCGCCATGTTCCTGGAGAAGCAGGGGTATGCGCCGGTCATTGTGTTACGTGACCAGGACAACGCCAGGAAGCTGCAGGCCGGTCAGATCGACCTGTGGGCCACGGGTGATCCGGCGGGGCAGTTCTTGGCCCGGCAGGTGGGTATTTCAGGGTTCAAGACGGTGCTGCGTTTTAATCAGGCTGAGCTGTTTCTGGCGTTGAACAAGCAAGTGCCTGACGCCGTGGTCAGCAAATTGCAGGCCGCGCTGGATCAGCTCAAGGCCGAAGGCGAGCTGGACAAAATCCGCGCCCGCTACCTCTAAACCGCATACCTTTGTAGGAGCGAGCTTGCGCGCGATCTTTTGATCTTAAAAGCTCGCTCCAACAGAGGTCATTCAGCGATAAACCCCATTCGTGCCATGCGCATCCATCGCCTGGTTGCTGCGTACGCCGATCATCTGCTTGATATCAATCCAGTCGACGCCCTGCGCCTTGAGTTTGGGCAGCTCGCGCTCCAAAACGGCGAGAGTTTGCGGGTAAGGATGGCCGATCATGACCACCGAGCCGTGGCTGCGCGCGTGTTTGATCGCGATGTTGAGCTGCTGGGTGATGGCTTCTTCGGTGCGTACGTTATCGAGGAATACGTCCCGCGAAACACTGGCCAGACCTATTTTTTGCGCCTGGGCCGCCGCGACCGTGTTCGCGCTGGTTCGGCTGTCGACGAAGAATTTGTGCCGCTGTTGCAACTCGCCCATCAACCAGGCCATTGCCTGCGGCTGGGCAGTCATGCGGCTGCCTTCATGGTTGTTGATACCACTGGTGTAGGGCACAGCCTTGAATGCGGCATCCAGGCGTTTGGCCAGCTCTTCAAGGGGCAAGTCGGGGTGCCAGGCAAATGGCCCGGTAGCGGGGTCCATTGGCATGTGCAGGATCACGATTTTGCCGGCCTTGTGCGCTTCGCGGGCAAATTCGGCAGCGTGTGGGGTGTCTGGCATGACGGCGGTAGTGACGGGGCCGGGGAAGGCGAGCACGCGCCGATCACGCGGCAGGTTTTGCCCCAGATCGTCGATGATCAGGCTTAGATATGCCTTGCGGGGAACGTCTGTGTTGCTTGCCGGTGCCGCATGAGCGGCACCGGACAGGCAACAGAGCAGGGCGATGACAGACCAGAAACGCACTTTAATTGCCGCGAGTGATGCTCAGACCTTTAAGCAGGCTCAGGGCCTGGCTCAATTGGTAGTCATCGTCTTGCGGCATGGCCTTGGCTTTCGGGTCGGAACCGCTAGGTTTGTCTGCACCACCGTTGCCGTTGCCGAGGTGACCTTGCAGGTCGGCCTCTTTGTAGTACTCGGTGTCTTGCTCGCGGGTGATCTTGGCGCGGTTTACTTCGATGTCCGGCACGATGCCCTGAGCCTGAATTGAGCGCCCGTTGGGGGTGAAGTACAGCGCAGTGGTGATTTTCAGCGCACGATCGTTGTTCAGCGGCAGCACGGTTTGCACCGAGCCTTTGCCGAAGCTGGTGGTGCCCATCACCACGCCACGTTTTTGATCTTGCAGAGCACCGGCGACGATCTCCGAAGCCGAGGCGCTGCCGCCGTTGATCAATACCACCAGCGGCACACCTTCGCTGAGGTCTTTGCCGGTGGCCGAGAAACGCAGTTCGGAGTTGGCGATGCGGCCTTTGGTGTAGACAATCAGGCCTTTGGTGATGAAGTGGTCAACCACTTCAACGGCCGATTGCAGCACGCCGCCAGGGTTGTTACGCAGGTCAAGGATGATGCCCTTGAGCTTCTTGTTGCCGTTCTCCTTACGCAACTTGGCCAGCGCCGCGGCGACTTCCTCCCCCGTCTTGACCTGGAACTGGGTAATGCGGATGTAGCCGTAGCCGTCTTCAAGCAGTTGGGCTTTGACGCTTTTAACCTGAATGTTGGCGCGGGTCAGGGTCACGTCGAACGGTGCGCCACCATTGCGCACCAGGGTCAGGGTGATTTTCTGCCCGATCTTGCCGCGCATCTTGTCCACCGCTTCGGTCATGCTCAGGCCACGCGTGGGCTGACCATTGATCTTGACGATGAAGTCGCCCGCCTGAATCCCGGCCTTGCTGGCCGGGGTGTCGTCGATGGGCGAGACAATTTTGATATTGCCGTCTTCAGAGCCGACTTCGATGCCCAGCCCGCCGAATTCACCGCTGGTGCTTTCTTGCAGTTCTGCGAAATCTTCTGGCCCCAGATACGCTGAGTGCGGGTCAAGGTTGCTGAGCATGCCTTTGATGGCGTTCTCCAGCAGGGTCTTGTCGTCTACGGGTTCAACATACGCCGCCTTGATGCGGTCCATGACCTCGGCAAATGTACGCAGCTCTTCCAGCGGCAGCGGAGCCTTGGTGCTGACGGCGGCCGCAGGCTGAGCGACTGGCTGGGCAGCCAGTGCCAGTGGCGAGCCAATCACCAGAGCGATCGTCAGGGCCAGCGAGTTGAGGCGGGACAAGTGCGGCATGTTGAACGAACTCCTACGTATTAAAGGTGATGGACTCATCCTTGAGTGCGACACCATTGTGCAGGGTCGCTGGGGCGGCCCTGCTGACGAATAGCAAAATACAGCGCTGGTGTGGCTTGCCCACCGCTGTTGCCCACGGTGGAAATCACATCGCCAGCTTTAACAACGTCTCCGGCGGCCTTCAGCAACGTCTGGTTGTGGCCATACAAGCTTAAGTAACCATTACCGTGGTCCAGAATGACCAGTTGGCCTGCGCCGCGCAGCCAGTCGGCAAACACCACGCGACCTCCATGCACCGCGTGCACCTGGGTGCCCGCATTGGCGCTGATCATCACCCCGTCCCACTTGGTACGGGCATCGTCGCCACGGCTTTCTCCGAAGCGCGCAAGCAATCGACCATCAACAGGCCAAGGAAGTTTGCCTCGCGCCTGAGAAAAAGGTCCGCCATAAGAGACGCCCGCACTTGAAACCAAGGCACCCGGTGTTGATTTAACCGGTTTGCGCGGGGCGTCGGTGGCAACCGACTCAGCCTCGCGCTGGCGTTTTTTCTCGGCTTCTTGCTGTGCGATCAGCGCTTTTTGCCGTGCCTCTTCGGCTTCGCGGGCCTGACGGGCGAGGGTTTCTTCAATCGTCTTGAGGACTTTAGCCAGATCTGCCTGATCTTGCTCGCGCGCTTGGAGTTTCTGATCGCGGTCTTTGACGTCGTTGTTGAGTTTGGCCAGCACTTGCTGGCGTTGGGCGCGTACTTTGTCGAGCTCGGCGCGCTGGGCGTCCAGGCTGCTTTTTTGTGTCAGCAGTTGCGCTTGTTGCAGATTGATATCAGCTTCCACGTTGGCCAATTGGCGCAGGGTTTCGTTAAACCCCTTGAGCTGGGTCAGGCGGGCTTTGCTGAGGTAATCGTAATAGGTGAGGGTTCGGGCGAACTTCTCGGGGTTTTGCTGATTGAGTAACAGCTTGAGGTATTCCTGGCGGCCGCCCTGATACGCGGCACGGGCCTGAATGGCGATCAGACGCTGTTGTTCAATTTTTGCGCTGTGGAGTTTTTTCTTCTCGCTATCTAGGCGCAGCAGCTCGCCTTCACTCTTTTTTAGTTCTTTTTGCAGGTCCTCCACCTGTTTTTCCAGCTTGCCGATTTCAGTTTCGGTGCTGCGCAGGTCTTTTTGGACGCCGGTTTTTTCTTCCTGGAGCTTACCGAGGAGCTTCTTCAGCTCACTGATGTCCTGACGCGTGGCGTCCAGCTGTTGTTGAGTTTGCGCGCGCTCGTCGGCAAACGCCGGTTGCAGCAGGCATGTGAGGGCTAGGGCTATAAGGGCGCGGAGCATGGGGCGGGCGACACCTGGGGGAACGAGACGGCCTAGTATGCCCGCCATCGTTGCCTATAAGAAATGGATGAAGGTGAAATTGTGGCTGTGGATCCGCTGCGCTCAGAACTGTGTAGCCGCTGGCGCCGGCTGCGATAAGGGCCAAAGGCCCTTCAATAAAGCAGGGCCGCTAAGCGCCCCATCGCAGCCGGCGGCAGCGGCTATACCAGCCTTACGCGTCGACCAGGAGGGTCTTGCCGGTCATCTCTTGAGGCTGTGGCAGGCCCAGCAGCTTGAGCATAGTCGGTGCAACGTCAGCCAACACACCGCCTTCGCGGACCTTGAGCGGGCGCTTGCCGACATAGATGAACGGTACGGGTTCGCAGGTGTGGGCGGTGTGCGCTTGGCCTGTGGACTCGTCTTCCATCTGCTCAACGTTGCCGTGGTCAGCTGTGATCAGGGCTTCGCCGCCGACCTTGTCCAGGGCTTCAACGATACGCCCTACGCACAGGTCCAGACATTCCACCGCTTTAACGGCGGCGTCGAACACGCCGCTGTGGCCGACCATGTCGCCGTTGGCGTAGTTGACCACGATCACGTCGTAACGCTGGTGCTCAATGGCATCGACGATTTTGTCGGTGACTTCGGGAGCGCTCATTTCCGGCTGCAGGTCGTAAGTGGCGACCTTCGGTGACGGCACCAAAATGCGCTCTTCACCCGGGAACGGTTCTTCGCGGCCGCCCGAGAAGAAGAACGTCACGTGGGCGTACTTTTCGGTTTCGGCAATACGCAGCTGGGTTTTGCCGTTTTTAGCCAGGTAATCGCCGAGCACGTTTTCCAGGCTGCCGGGCGCGAATGCGCTTGGGGCCGGGATGCTGGCGGCGTATTGGGTCAGCATCACGAAACCGGCCAGTTTTGGCTGGCGAGCGCGTTCGAATGCGTTGAAGTCATCTTCCACAAAAACGCGGGTCAGTTCGCGGGCACGGTCGGCGCGGAAGTTCATGAAGACTACAGCGTCGCCGTCTTCAACCTTCACGGGCTCACCGAGGGTGGTGGCTTTGACGAATTCGTCGCTTTCGCCACGCGCATAAGCGGCTTCCAGGCCTTCCTGAGCGGTGGCGGCGTTGAACTCGCCTTTGCCATCGACGATCAGGTTGTAGGCTTGGGCTACGCGGTCCCAGCGGTTGTCGCGGTCCATGGCGAAATAACGGCCGATCAGGCTGGCGATCCGGCCTTTACCGAGGTCTTTAAAGGCTTCGTCGAGCAATTCAATCGACGAGGCGGCACTTTTTGGCGGTGTGTCGCGACCATCTAGGAAGGCGTGCAGGTAGATTTTTTCAGCGCCGCGTTTAAACGCCAGCTCAGCCATGGCGATCAAATGGTCCTGGTGGCTGTGAACGCCGCCATCAGACAGTAGGCCCATGATGTGCACGGCCTTGCCCGCGCCGACAGCTTTGTCGACAGCGGCGCAAAGGGTCGGGTTCTCGAAGAACTCGCCATCACGGATCGACTTGGTGACGCGGGTGAAATCCTGATACACCACGCGGCCGGCGCCCAGGTTCATGTGGCCGACCTCGGAATTGCCCATTTGGCCGTCCGGCAGCCCGACATCCATACCCGAACCTGAGATCAGGCCGTTCGGCATGCTCGCGGTGAGACGATCGAGCACCGGTTTCTTGGCCGAATAAACGGCGTTGTATTCGTGGCTTTCACTGTGACCGAAGCCATCCAGGATGATCAGGACCAAAGGTTTAGGCGTGGTAGTCATAGATCCCACTCGTGGCTGGTTTAATAGAAGGTATTAAGAAGACGCGCAGTTTAAAGCGAACTTCATGTGACGTCACCGCCGGGCGGGGTTTGGCCGACCAAGGTGGCTGTGTATACTGGCCCACATTTTACCGCCCTGGAACCTTCTGATGGTTGATCACCTGATTGCATTTGCCACTTCTCACTATCTGCTTGTTGGCGCGTTTGTCATCCTGTTGGCGTTGTTGATCGCCCATGAGGTGAGCCGAGGCGGTCGTAGCATCAGCACCGGCGAACTGACCGGCCTGGTCAATCGCGACGAAGGTGTGGTGATTGATATTCGCCCGGCCAAAGACTTTGCTGCCGGCCACATCGTGGGTGCCTTGAACATCCCGCAAGACAAACTGATGGCGCGCATTGCCGAGCTGGAGAAGCACAAGGCCAAGACCATTATTCTGGTCGATGCTGCTGGCCAGCACTCCGGTACTCACGCGCGTGAGCTGCTCAAAGCCGGCTTCAACGCAGCCAAGCTGTCGGGTGGTATCGCCACCTGGCGCGCAGACAACCTGCCAGTGGTGAAGTAACTATGCCCAAGGTCATCGTTTACTCCAGCGACTACTGCCCTTACTGCATGCGAGCCAAGGCTCTGCTTGAGAAAAAGGGCGTTGCCTTCGAAGAAATCAAGGTCGACGGCAAGCCACAGGTGCGTGCCCAGATGGCCCAGAAAGCTGGGCGTACTTCGGTTCCGCAGATCTGGATCGGCGATAAGCATGTCGGTGGATGCGATGACCTGTTTGCTCTGGAGCGCGCAGGTAAATTGGATGCGCTTCTGAACGTCTGACTCTCATTCTCTAAAAGCCCCATGATTAACAAGGATCTGTGATGACTGACCAACAGAACACCGCTGCCGTTAGCGATGATGACACTGCTCCACAATTCTCCCTGCAGCGTATCTACGTACGCGACCTGTCGTTTGAAGCGCCGAAAAGCCCGGCCATCTTCCGTCAGCAGTGGGAGCCGAGTGTTGCTCTGGACCTGAACACCCGTCAAAAACCACTGGAAGGCGACTTCCATGAAGTGGTGCTGACCTTGTCTGTGACGGTTAAAAACGCGGAAGAAGTGGCGTTTATTGCTGAGGTGCAACAGGCTGGCATCTTCCTGATCAAAAACCTTGATCAAGCCTCGATGAGCCACACCCTGGGTGCTTTCTGCCCGAACATCCTGTTCCCGTATGCCCGTGAAACCCTGGACAGCCTGGTAACTCGTGGCTCGTTCCCAGCGTTGATGCTGGCTCCGGTGAACTTCGATGCCCTGTACGCGCAAGAGCTGCAGCGCATGCAAGAAGAAGGTGCTCCGACTGTTCAGTAATGGTCGAAGCGACACAAAAAAAGCGCCATGAAGGCGCTTTTTTTATGGGCAAGCTGCATGTCCTTGTCGCCGCTGTTATCTAAACCCCAACTGGCGCCAGGCTTCGTAAACAGCCACGGCCACGGTGTTGGACAGGTTTAGGCTGCGGCAGCCTTCGCGCATGGGCAGGCGCAGGCGGTGATCGCCATCCAGCGCATCCAGCACTTCAGGCGGCAGCCCACGGCTTTCAGGGCCGAAGATAAAGGCATCGCCTTCGGCAAACTGGGCATCGTGGAACGGCCGCGAGCCTTTCGTGGTAAACGCGAACAGGCGCGGGTGGCCCAGGCTTTCAAGGCAACTGGCCAGATCTGCGTGGCGTTTAAGCGGCGCGTATTCGTGGTAATCGAGACCGGCGCGGCGCAAGCGCTTGTCGTCCAGCTCAAAACCGATAGGCTCGATCAAATGCAGGTGGCAGCCGCTATTGGCGCACAGCCTGATAATGTTGCCGGTATTCGGCGGAATTTCTGGTTGAAAAAGGATGACGTGAAACATGCACGGCTCCGAACTTAAAGATGGGCAGCATTCTACGCCTGAAGAGGATCCGCGGCCGAAGTTATGGCCACGAGTTTTAGGTTCTTTGGCGATAGTCGGCATGATGGTCGGCATGATGATTGGGCGTTTAACCGCGCCCGATCCGATTGATCTGCAACAAATAGAGGTACAAGCGCACGGTTTGGTGGTGTGGTTCAGCGATGAGCCCAAGCTGCATGGGGAGTGGGTTGATGGCACGTTAGGGCTTTTGTTTGCGGCCAAGGGCAAGCCGCAAAGCGGTCAGCTCAAGCTCAATGGTAAAGAGGTGAACTGGCGAGTCAGTCGTACGGACGGGGGCTTGATGCTGACGTTGGTGGCGGCCCGTGCCTTGAAGGGCGACTGGGCCGGTGCGCCGCAGGATGGGCGCTGGCGATTGCAGGTGAACCTGCGCGAGTAATAAAAGAGGGAATTCCAGCCTGCCTGTACCGGGTTCCCCAAAAGCGTTGTGCGCGTTGATGCAAAAGGCATCAAGGCTGCGGTGTAAAAGTGGGGAGTCCTGGCCTGCCTGTACCAAGGTCCCCTAAACCGGTATTGCTTTGGTAATAGGGTTATTGCAGGGTGCGTGCCAGTTTTGTTTTTTTGCCTTTTTTTCTCTCTGTAAACGTGAAAGCCCCGAAATTCGGGGCTTTTGTCTATTCGGGTGTTGAGGGTCAGAAGGCTGATCAAGCCCTTTAGAGCGCGCTATGCACAGAAGTAGGGCGGCTTGCTTGAGGGTGGTGCGCTTGTGTTTTGATGTTAGGCCCCCCTTAAACCACGCTGGCTGCACGCAGCCTTTGTGCCTTGTCAGCGGCTACAAGGACTGCGTTGCTTTCTGAGTGGTTTAGAGATCGCCCTTCGAGAGAGGGCTAGCGGCAGTCCTACGCGTCGTCCCCGTCCTCTTCGTCGCCGTCGATTTTCATGCCCAGTTCTTTGATTTTGCGGGTCAAGGTGTTGCGGCCCCAGCCCAGCAGTACGGCGGCGTCGCGGCGGCGGCCCGCGGTGTGTTTGAGGGCGGTCTCGATCATGATCCGCTCAAAGGTCGGCACAGCACTGTCGAGCAGGTTCGACTGACCACGACCAAGCGCCTGATCAGCCCATTGACGCAAGGCTTGCTCCCAGTTAGTGACGGGGGACGCATCGTGTTGCAGGTTCAGCAGTTCGGGCGGCAGGTCGCTGATGTGCACTTCTCGCCCCGATGCCATCACGGTGATCCAGCGGCAGGTGTTTTCAAGCTGGCGAACGTTGCCGGGCCACGGCAGGTTTCTCAGGTATTGCTCGGTTTCGGTTTTCAGCAGTTTGGGTTCGACCGACAGCTCTTGTGCGGCGTTGCTGAGGAAGTGCCGGGCCAGCGTCGGGATGTCTTCGCGACGATCTGACAAGCGCGGAATATGAATGCGGATTACGTTCAGACGGTGGAACAAGTCCTCACGAAATTTGCCCGCCTGCACCAGTGTTTCGAGGTTCTGGTGGGTGGCGGCAATGATACGCACGTCGACCTTGACCGGAATATGCCCGCCCACACGGTAGAACTCGCCATCGGCTAAAACGCGCAGCAGACGCGTTTGGGTATCGGCGGGCATGTCGCCGATTTCGTCCAGAAACAACGTCCCGCCATCGGCTTGCTCAAAACGCCCGCGCCGCAGGTTGGCGGCACCGGTGAAGGCACCTTTTTCATGGCCGAAGAGTTCAGACTCCATCAGGTCTTTGGGGATCGCCGCCATGTTCAAGGCAATAAACGGCGATGCGGCCCGTGGGCTATGACGATGCAGCGCATGAGCGACCAGCTCTTTACCCGTCCCGGATTCACCGTTGATCAACACGGTGATGTTGGAGTGGCTAAGACGGCCAATGGCGCGAAATACCTCTTGCATCGCTGGCGCTTCGCCAATGATTTCCGGGGTGGGCGCAGCAGCCGGGGCCACTGCCAGGCCTTGTTGCTCTTGGGCATGCTGGTTGGCACGTTTGACCAGCGATACAGCCTCATCGACGTCAAACGGTTTGGGCAGGTATTCGAAGGCGCCGCCCTGATAGGACGCGACTGCGCTGTCCAGGTCTGAATGGGCGGTCATGATGATCACCGGCAGACGCGGGTGTTGCTCGCGGATTTTGGCCAGCAAATCCAGGCCGCTGGCACCCGGCATGCGAATGTCAGAAATGATCACATCAGGCTGCTGACGAGCCAGGCGGCTCATCACGCCATCGGCGCTGTCGAAGCTCTGTGTGGTCATGCCTTCTTGTTGCAAGGCTTTTTCCAGTACCCAGCGGATTGAACGGTCGTCGTCAACGATCCAAACGGTTTCACTTCGGCTCATGTCGATGCGGCTCCTTGTTCCAGAGGCAGAAAGATCGAAAAGAGTGTGTGGCCAGGGTGGCTTTCACACTCGATCAGTCCCTGGTGCTGGCTGATGATGTTCTGGGTGATGGAAAGGCCCAGCCCGGTGCCATCCGGGCGGCCACTGACCATCGGAAAGAATAGGGTGTCTTGCAGCTCGGGCGGGATGCCCGGCCCGTTGTCGATAATTTCGATTTTGGTGACCAGTCGATGGCGCACATGGCCAATCGTGAACTGGCGCATGGCGCGGGTTCGAAGGGTGATGCGGCCCAGGCGCAGAGCATTCTTATTGCCAATGGCTTGCATCGCGTTACGCACAATATTGAGTACGGCCTGGATCATTTGTTCGCGGTCGATCAGCAAATCCGGCAGGCTCGGGTCGTAGTCACGCACCAACGTGATGTCGCCCTGGGTCTCGGCTTCCACCAGGCTGCATACCCGCTCCAACACTTCGTGCACATTGGTCATGGACAGCGAGGGCAGTTTGTTGGAGCCCAGCATGCGGTCGACCAGGTTACGAAGGCGATCGGCTTCTTCGATGATGACGTTGGTGTAGTCACGCAGGCTTTCATCGGGTAATTGGCGCGCCAGCAGTTGGGCTGCGCCCCGAATGCCACCCAGCGGGTTTTTAATTTCGTGGGCCATGCCGCGCACCAGCATCTTGCTGGTTTCTTGCTTGGACAACTGCGCTTCTTCTTTGGTGATGCGCAGCAACCGGTCGCGAGGGTGCATTTCAAGCAGCAGCATGGTGCCGCTGATGCTCAGGATTGGCGTCACCGCGTAATCCACGGTCAGGGTTTGGCCGGTGGCAGAGGTCAGCATGGCCTCTCGCTTGGTAAACGGGTGGGCTTGTTCAACGGCCAGGCGCAAGGAGTGCAGGGCCTCGGTGGACTCGGTGAACAGCTCGTTGATGAATTGCCCATGACTGCGTTGGCCGCTGATAGCCAGCAGCATTTCCGCCGCCGGGTTCATGTACTCGAGGCGCAAATCGGCATTGAGTAACAGTGTGGCGGTGGTCAGGTTGTCGAGTAACAGTCGGTGCAGGGCATCACTGATGGTCATGGGCCGATCCCGGATTGCGTGCGCGGGTAAGGCGCTGGTGCAAGGAAAATGCAAAAAACAAACCAAGGCTCCGAAAAGAAGCGCGAATCGCCTGAAATAGGGGCTTTAGGCTCGTTTAGATGGCGCCCTGGCTCTGTCAGTGAGTTGTTTTGAACCAAAGTGGGCTGGTAAGCGAGTGTTAGAGCAGTGCTTGCACCAATATAGTGCAAGTTGGCTGAATAGATTCAGTTTCGAGTGAATGCGGGGATATTCAGCCCCTGCGGGTTATTTTTGGCGAGCGCGTTGCAGGTAAAAAACAACCGTCTGGCTTTGTTGCACGGTCTCGTCACCGTCCATCACTTTCACGGAGAGAGAGTGCCTGCCGCGATCAATGTTGTTCACGTTCATGACGGTTTGGGTGTCGGGCTCGCCATAGGGTCGGTCATCCAGCAGCCATTGCAGCCTATGCTGGCTGTGCAGGGGCGGGTCAATCGTGAGCTGTACCGGGAAGGTTCCGTTGTTGGCACGCAGGGCTTGTTCGACGGGCAGGCCATCGATTTTAAGTGCAGTGTAGGGCGGATGAGCGCGCTCTTGTTCGGGCAGCAGGTGCTGCGGGTTGTCGGGTGGAGCAATCTTCAGGGCTGGTTGGAGATTAAGTGGCCCAAGCGTTATAGGTGCGCTACCGGTTAGATCGCGAGGCGTGTTGCCGAAGTGCACGGTGCCGTGAGCATCAAGGGATTTGTACACCTGTGCGCTTGCAGGCAGGGCAATGAGCCACAGGCATACCAAGACGTAGCGCACAGGCTGTTTACTGCGACAGCGGCATGCCCGCGCCACCGGCATAAAACACAATCAGTTCAACGGGCTCGTTGCCACTGGTGCCACGGTGCTCGGTTTGCACGACTTCAGGCAGTGTCTGGCCAGCCTTTAATGTCTTTTTGTGCTTGCCGTCACGGGTTTCAACGAGTAACTCGCCAGACACCACATAGGCCGCATTGGGCATAGGGTGCGTGTGCCAATTGAGTGCAGTGTTGGCCGGGATGATGATTTTGATAACGCTAATTTCGGGTTGGCCAGCCGGGTACGGGCCATAAGGTGCACCATCCCATGAGTGAGTGGCTTTGAGCAGTTGCTCGACTTTGACGCTTGCGGGGTTGCTGGTGCAGCCGAACAAGGTCAGGCAGGCCAGCGACAGCAGCAGGGCTTTGAGCGAGTTGGATAGGGTCATGGCGGCATCCGTTTGATGAGTCGCCTCACGTTACAGATCGCGCTATGGGGTGGCTGTCAGGCGTTGGTGAAGTTTTACTCGGGTGTCACGCCTTGGAATGTAAGACGTTGCGCATAAAAAAGGCCTCCCGTAGGAGGCCTTTCATCAAATCACGCCGCTTTCACGGGTGAAACTGGATTAGCAGCTGTAGTACAGCTCGTATTCCAGTGGGTGTACGAAAGTACGTACTTGGATTTCTTCTTCGCTTTTCAGGGCGATGTAAGCGTCGATGAAGTCGTCGCTGAAAACGCCGCCTTTGGTCAGGAACGCACGACCTTTGTCCAGCTCTTCCAGGGCTTCTTTCAGGCTGCCGCAAACTTGTGGGATCTCTTTAGCCTCTTCAGGCGGCAGGTCGTACAGGTTTTTGTCAGCTGCGTCGCCAGGGTGGATCTTGTTCTGGATACCGTCCAGGCCCGCCATCATCAGTGCCGCGAAGCACAGGTATGGGTTAGCCGCTGGATCCGGGAAGCGTGCTTCGATACGGCGAGCCTTAGGGCTGGACACGTAAGGAATACGGATCGAGGCGGAACGGTTACGAGCCGAGTAGGCCAGCATGACTGGTGCTTCGAAACCTGGCACCAGACGCTTGTAAGAGTTGGTGGCCGGGTTGGTGAAGCCGTTCAGGGCCTTACCGTGCTTGATGATGCCGCCGATGAAGTACAGGGCGGTGTCGGACAGGCCGGCATAACCTTCGCCAGCGAAGGTGTTCTTGCCATCTTTGGAGATGGACATGTGAACGTGCATACCCGAGCCGTTGTCGCCGTACAGAGGCTTAGGCATGAAAGTAGCGGTACGGCCGTAGGCGTCTGCCACGTTGTGTACGCAGTACTTCAGGGTCTGAACTTCGTCAGCCTTTTTCACCAGGGTGTTGAACTGCACGCCGATTTCGTTCTGGCCAGCAGTTGCCACTTCGTGGTGGTGAACTTCGATGACCAGGCCCATCTCTTCCATGGCGTTGCACATGGAGGTGCGGATTTCGTGGTCATGGTCGAACGGAGGAACCGGGAAGTAGCCGCCTTTGATACCTGGACGGTGGCCACGGTTGCCGCCTTCTACGTCCTGGTCGGACATCCACGAACCTTGTTCGGAATAGATTTTGAACATGGAACCGGAGATGTCGGACTTGAACTTCACTTCGTCGAAGATGAAGAATTCTGGTTCTGGACCCACAAAAACGGTGTCGCCGATACCGGTGGACTTCAGGTATTCCTCGGCACGGGTAGCGATGGCGCGCGGGTCGCGGTCATAGCCTTGCATGGTCGAAGGTTCGATGATGTCGCACACCAGAATCAGCGTAGGCTGCTCGGTGAATGGGTCCAGAACGGCTGTGCTGTCGTCTGGCAGCAGGATCATGTCGGATGCTTCGATGCCTTTCCAGCCAGCAATGGAGGAGCCGTCGAACATTTTGCCGTCGGTGAAGAAGTTTTCGTCCAACGCATCACGGGCCGGCATGGTCACGTGGTGCTGAGTGCCTTTGGTGTCAGTGAAGCGCAGATCAATCCATTTGACGTCATGATCTTTGATGAGTTGAACCGACTTCGACATAGTGTCCTCCGGGGTGGCTTAGGGCTGGTAGTGGAATAGCCCTTAATAAGTGGTTGATGCCGGCGCGAATACTCTGCCAAGGCAACCTGCATCACAAGGGAGCAAATTGCATGCCAGTGCTCCGATTTGGGTTAAACGCTTCAATCTCAAGCAGGTTGGCGCTCAAGACTGTTGATTTGCGGCGTTAATCGCACTCAAATGAAGCGATTCGAGTGGTCAATGTTCCATTTTGGTGCGGTGAAAACCGTTTGTACGATAACTGGTTAAACCTTGAGCAATTTCCGCTATAATCCGCGCCCCCCTTTTTTGGCAGGCTGCTCGCGCGCTGTTTTCATGAAACTTATCGTTAAAGTCTTCCCCGAGATCACTATCAAGAGCCGCCCGGTTCGGATGCGTTTCGTCCGTCAATTGGCTAAAAACATCCGTGCTGTGCTCCGCGATCTGGACCCGGCTGTGGTAGTGACAGGTGTGTGGGACAACATCGAGTTGCAAACGCGTGTAAGTGACCCCAAAGCCTTGAAGGAGATGACTGAGCGCCTGAGCTGCATGCCGGGCATTGCGCATTTCCTGCAAGTCGACGAGTACCCGTTGGGCGACTTCGACGACGTCGTTGAAAAGTGCAAACTGCACTTTGGCGATGCCTTGGCCGGCAAGATTTTTTCAGTGCGTTGCAAACGCGGTGGCAAGCACCCATTTACCTCGATGGAAATCGAGAAATACGTCGGCAGCAAGCTGCGTCGTGAATGCGGGGCGGCCGGAATTGACCTTAAAAAGCCGGAAATTGAAGTCCGTTTCGAAATTCGCGACCAACGGTTGTTTGTGATTCACAGCCAGCACGACAGCATCGGCGGTTTCCCGTTGGGCGCGCTTGAGCAGACCCTGGTATTGATGTCCGGTGGTTTCGACTCGACAGTGGCGGCCTATCAGATCATGCGTCGCGGCCTGATGAGCCACTTCTGCTTCTTCAACCTCGGCGGGCGTGCCCACGAACTGGGCGTGATGGAAGTCGCGCACTATATATGGAAGAAGTACGGCAGCTCGCAGCGCGTGCTGTTTGTCAGCGTTCCGTTCGAAGAAGTGCTGGGTGAAATTCTCGGCAAAGTTGATAACAGTCATATGGGCGTCATTTTGAAGCGTATGATGTTGCGCGCGGCGTCCCGTATTGCAGATCAGCTCGAAATTGATGCGCTCGTGACCGGCGAGGCTATTTCTCAAGTTGCCAGCCAGACGCTGCCGAATCTTTCGGTTATCGACTGCGTGACAGACAAGCTGGTCTTGCGTCCGCTGATCGCCAGCCACAAGCAAGACATCATTGATCAGGCGGTTGAAATCGGTACGGCCGACTTTGCCAAGCACATGCCTGAATATTGCGGGGTGATTTCGGTCAACCCCAAGACCCACGCCAAGCGTCCGCGTGTGGAGTACGAAGAACAACAGTTTGATATGGCCGTGCTTGAGCGAGCGCTCGAGCGGGCCAAACTGGTGCCGATTGATCGGGTGATCGATGAATTGGGCCAGGACTTGCAAGTCGAAGAAGTCAGCGAAGTGCTGGCGGGCCAGATTGTGATCGACATCCGTCACCCGGATGCTCAGGAAGATCAACCGCTGGAACTGGCTGGCATCGAAGTACAAGCGTTGCCATTCTATGCATTGAACAGCCGCTTCAAGGAACTGGATGATACCCGTCAGTACCTGTTGTATTGCGACAAAGGCGTGATGAGTCGCCTGCATGCTCACCATTTGCTCAGTGAGGGACATGCCAATGTGCGCGTTTATCGACCGAGCTAAGAGCCCGGGGCTGTATGCCTGTGGCCTGCGTCACCGGCCCCCCGACGCCGCCGTCAAGCTGTAACGGCTTTGCCGGACTCTACTGTTAATCGCTGCCACGACCTGTCAGCACACCGAATCCTCTGATCGAGATACACAAGTGATCGAAAATCTACGTAACATCGCCATCATTGCTCACGTTGACCACGGTAAAACCACCCTGGTAGACAAACTCTTGCGTCAATCCGGCACTCTGGAGCGCAACGAGCTCAACGACGAGCGCGTGATGGACTCCAACGACCAGGAAAAAGAGCGCGGCATTACCATTCTTGCCAAGAACACCGCTATTAACTGGAACGGCTACCACATCAACATCGTGGACACCCCGGGCCACGCCGACTTCGGCGGCGAAGTAGAACGCGTAATGTCGATGGGTGACTCCGTTCTGCGGCTGGG
>NZ_JBIWEO010000001.1:179700-326180 GCF_044762555.1 Pseudomonas sp. NPDC096917
ACCCCGAAGGCTTTCGAAGCCGGCCTGCGTCCAATCGTGGTTATCAACAAGGTTGACCGTCCAGGCGCACGTCCGGACTGGGTTCTGGACCAGATCTTCGACCTGTTCGACAACCTGGGTGCTACCGAAGAACAGCTGGACTTCAAAGTGGTTTACGCCTCTGCCCTGAACGGTATTGCGGGTCTTGACCACACCGAAATGGCTGAAGACATGACCCCGCTGTACCAGTCGATCGTCGACAACGTACCGGCTCCAAAAGTTGACCGTGATGGTCCGTTCCAGATGCAAATCTCGGCACTGGACTACAACAGCTTCCTGGGCATTATCGGTGTTGGTCGTATCGCTCGTGGTCGCGTCAAGCCGAACACTCCGGTTGTGGCGATCGATGCTGACGGCAAGCGCCGTAACGGCCGTATCCTGAAGCTGATGGGTCACCACGGTCTGCACCGTGTAGACGTTGAAGAAGCTTCGGCAGGCGACATCGTTTGCATCAGCGGTATGGATTCGCTGTTCATCTCCGACACCCTGTGTGATCCGATGAACGTTGAAGCGATGAAGCCGTTGACCGTTGACGAGCCAACCGTTTCCATGACCTTCCAGGTAAACGACTCGCCATTCTGCGGTAAAGAAGGCAAGTTCGTGACTTCCCGTAACATCAAGGAACGTCTGGACAAAGAGCTGCTTTACAACGTTGCACTGCGCGTTGAAGAAGGCGACTCGGCTGACAAGTTCAAAGTATCTGGCCGTGGCGAGCTGCACTTGTCGGTACTGATCGAAACCATGCGTCGTGAAGGTTTCGAAATGGGCGTTGGTCGTCCAGAAGTAATCATTCGTCTGGTTGACGGCGTTAAGCACGAACCGTTCGAAAACGTCACCATCGACACCCCTGAAGAATCTCAGGGCAAGGTGATGGAAGAGATGGGTCTGCGTAAGGGCGACCTGACCAACATGGTGCCGGATGGCAAAGGCCGTGTTCGTCTGGAATACAACATCCCTGCTCGTGGTCTGATCGGTTTCCGTAACCAGTTCCTGACCCTGACCAACGGCGCTGGCATCCTGACCTCGATCTTCGACCGTTACGACGTGATGAAGTCGGGCCAAATGTCCGGCCGTCAGAACGGCGTACTGGTTTCGGTTGAAACTGGCAAGGCTCTGACCTACTCCCTGGAAACTCTGCAAGCACGCGGCAAGCTGTTTGTTGAGCACGGTCAAGAGATCTACAACGGTCAGATCGTTGGTCTGAACAGCCGTGACACTGACATGGGCGTTAACCCTACCAAGGGCAAGAAGCTCGACAACATGCGTGCTTCGGGTAAAGACGAAACCATCGCTCTGGTTCCACCAGTGAAGTTCACTCTGGAACAAGCTCTGGAATTCATCCAGGACGACGAGCTGTGCGAAGTGACTCCTAAGTCCATCCGTCTTCGTAAGAAGATCCTGGACGAAGGCGAGCGTACCCGCGCTGCCAAAAAAGCCAAAAACTAAGTCACTTAGTTAGCGGTTACAAAAACGCCCCCGACCTTGCGGTCGGGGGCGTTTTTTTATGTCCGGGCGTTGAGTCTTTAAAAAATCATCAGCTTCTCGCTGCTGTTTTTACGCTCAACAGCTTTAGGCACATACGCGCAATAACCTGGGCGCGGGCCCACACGCGGGTGGTTACGGCAGGTGTCCGGGCGCTTTTCATAGATGGTGCACATGCGCGACTTGCGATCCAGGTACAGGCAATCGTTATTGCTCATGCGCTGCAGGGTGAAAATCCCCGACTTCTGGTTGAAACGCTCAACAATCCCTTCTTTTTGCAGGCGCTTGGCGATGTTCTTCGGCGGGTCGCCGAGTTCGAACTCATCGACCAGGCCAATGCGGATCAAGTCTTTGATCTTGACCTCAACCGGCAAGGTGCAGCAGCTGGAAATGCAGGAGCCGCACATGGGCGCGGAGTATTTGGCCCAGGTATCGAGACGGTCGATTTCCGCGGCGGCGATCAGGTTGGACTTCATCAGGCTTGTATTCCAGCATGCATCAGGGCGCGCGATCATACCGGGGTTGATGAATGAGTGAACAACCATTTGCCGGTTTTTTGTACAAAGCGATGATTTAAGGCGTTTAGCTCAAGGTGTGCATCGTTATGGGGCGGTTTTCACTTCGTCCGTTTTTTTTAAAAAAAAGCACGAATCAACGCGCTTTCTTTCTGTCGAAGCGTCTAGGCTGACACCATTCGTTCTCCAAATCGCTCCATCTCGCTAGAGGTTGTATCGATGCCCCAGGAACCGCTTGTTCGTGACGCGCAGGTGGCGGATTTTCGTGCCGCCGTATTAGCCAAACTGACTTACGCGGTGGGTAAAGACCCGGATCACGCGTTTGACCATGACTGGTTTGAAGCCATTGCGCTGGCCGCCCGCGACCATATGGTCGAACACTGGATGGACCACACCCGGCAGATTTATCGCAAAGACCAGAAGCGGGTGTATTACCTGTCGCTGGAATTTTTGATCGGTCGTCTGCTGTACGACAGCCTGAGCAACCTCGGCTTGCTGGAGGTCGCACGCGAGGCCTTAACCGAGCTTGGGGTGGATCTGGAGCGCATCCGCCTGCTGGAGCCTGATGCTGCGCTGGGTAACGGTGGTTTGGGGCGACTCGCCGCCTGCTTTATGGAAAGCATGTCGACCCTGGGCATCGCTGCCCACGGCTATGGCATTCGCTACGAACACGGGCTGTTCCGCCAAAGCATCGTTGACGGCTGGCAACAGGAACAAACCGAGAACTGGCTTGATTTCGGCAACCCCTGGGAGTTCGAGCGCGCCGAAGTGCTTTACTCGATCGGCTTTGGCGGCTCGGTTGAAACCAAGCAGGACGAGCAGGGCCAATCACGACAAATCTGGTGGCCGAACGAAACGGTACGTGCCATCGCCTATGACACGCCTGTCGTAGGCTGGCGCGGTGCCAGCGTCAACACCTTGCGCCTGTGGCGGGCGAGGGCGCTGCACGACTTGAACCTGGGGCGCTTCAACGCCGGAGATCATTTGGGCGCTGTGGCCGAAGTCGTGCGCGCAGAGAGCATTTCTCGCGTGCTGTATCCGGCAGACAGTAACGAAGCTGGCCAAGAGCTGCGTTTGCGCCAGGAATTCTTCTTTGTATCCGCCTCGCTGCAAGATTTGCTGCGTAGGCACTTGAATGTGCACGACACCCTGCTGAACCTGGCCGAGCACGTTTCTATCCAGCTCAACGATACTCACCCCTCGATTGCCGTTGCCGAGCTGATGCGCATCCTGGTTGATGAACACAGCATCGAGTGGGCCACGGCGTGGAAAGTCACCGTCGACACGCTGTCGTACACCAACCACACCTTGCTGCCTGAGGCGCTGGAGACTTGGCCGGTCGGCTTGATGGAGCGCTTACTGCCGCGTCATATGCAGATCATCTACCTGATCAACGGCTATCACATCGACTCGCTGCGTGAAAAAGGCGTGCATGATTTTGACGTGCTGCGTGCTGTCTCACTGATCGAAGAAGACAACGGCCGTCGCGTGCGCATGGGTAACCTGGCGTTTTTGGGTTCTCATAGCGTGAACGGCGTTTCGGGTTTGCACACCCAACTGATGCGCAGCACGGTGTTTGCCGATCTGCACAAGCTCTACCCCGACCGCATCAACAACAAAACCAACGGCGTGACCTTCCGCCGCTGGCTGTTCCAGGCCAACCCGCCGTTAACAGCGATGCTGGTAAACGCGCTGGGTGAGGACGTGCTCGATGAAACAGAGCACAAACTGATCAAGCTGGAGCCTTTTGCCGAGCGCGCAGATTTCCGCAAGCAATTTGCCGAGCAGCGCTTGCAGAGCAAATGCACCTTGGCAGGGCTGATCTACGAACGGCTGGGTATCGTGGTCAGCCCTGAAGCAATGTTTGATGTGCAGATCAAGCGGATCCACGAGTACAAGCGTCAGTTGCTTAACTTACTGCACACCGTCGCCTTGTATCAGGCCATTCGTGCTGAGCCGGGCAACAACTGGGTGCCTCGGGTCAAGATCTTTGCAGGCAAGGCGGCAGCCAGTTATACCCAGGCCAAACTCATTATCAAGCTGGCCAACGACATTGCCCGTACCGTCAACAACGATCCGACGGTGCGCGGCCTGCTCAAAGTGGTGTTTATCCCCAACTACAACGTCAGCCTGGCCGAGAACATCATCCCGGCGGCGGACTTGTCGGAACAAATATCCACAGCTGGCTACGAAGCATCGGGCACCAGCAACATGAAGTTTGGCCTTAATGGTGCGCTGACCATTGGCACAATGGACGGTGCCAACGTCGAAATGTGCGAGCGGATCGGCGCGGAAAATATGTTTATTTTCGGCCTTACCTCCCAACAGGTCGAAGCCCGAAAGCTCAATGGCGAGTTCCATGCGGCGGCGGATGTGGCGGCTTCGCATCGGCTGAATGATGTGTTACAGGCTATTCGTGGCGGGGTGTTCTCCCACGATGACCCGGCGCGCTACACCGGGTTTGTCGACTCACTGATCGACTACGACCGCTTTTTGGTGTGTGCCGACTTTGATGCTTACTGGGATGCGCAAATGCGCGTTGAACACCTGTGGCACGACAAGGATGAATGGTGGCGCAAGGCCGTGTTGAACACGGCGCGCACGGGCTGGTTCTCATCTGACCGGACCATTCGTGAGTACGCGACAGATATCTGGAAAGCGTTGTGACACCGGATTTAAACGGCTGTGCATAACCTTGTGGGGGCGGGCTTGCTCGCGATGCATGCAACTCGGTCTAACGGATTGACCGTGTCGATACCATCGCGAGCAAGCCCGCCCCCACGGTGTGTGCAGGTTTGGTTTCGTGCCCTGAAGGAACCCTCTCTGTCGGTTCTCAGTCTGATTAGAAGATTTGCACGCCAACACGCGTTAAACTGCGCGGGTTTTTCGCCCCCTCCCCATTGTTCGGAGCCTTACATGTCCCGCGTTACCCTGAGTCGCTATCTGATCGAGCAGACCCGCAGCAACAACACCCCTGCTGATTTGCGTTTCCTCATCGAAGTGGTGGCGCGTGCTTGCAAAGAGATCAGCCACGCTGTGTCCAAAGGCGCCCTGGGCGGTGTTTTGGGCAGCATGGGCACTGAAAACGTACAAGGTGAAGTGCAGAAGAAGCTCGACGTGATTTCCAACGAAATCCTGCTCGAAGCCAACGAGTGGGGCGGTCACCTGGCCGGCATGGCGTCCGAAGAAATGGACAATGCCTATCAGATCCCGGGCAAATACCCGAAAGGCGCCTACCTGTTGGTATTCGACCCACTGGACGGCTCATCGAACATTGACATCAACGCCCCGGTCGGCACGATCTTCTCGGTACTGCGTTGCCCGAATGAGTACCTGACCCAGAACGAACCATTGAACGAAAAGGCCTTCCTGCAGCCAGGCACTCAGCAAGTGGCAGCCGGTTATGCCATCTACGGCCCGCAGACCATGCTGGTACTGACCCTGGGCGACGGCGTCAAAGGCTTCACCCTGGACCGCGAAATGGGCAGCTTCGTGCTGACTCACGAAGACATCACCATTCCTGAAAGCACTCAGGAATTCGCCATCAACATGTCCAACCAGCGCCACTGGGAAGCGCCGGTACAGCGCTATGTTGACGAGTTGCTGGCTGGCGAAGAAGGCCCGCTGAACAAGAACTACAACATGCGTTGGGTGGCCGCGATGGTTGCCGACGTACACCGCATCCTGACCCGTGGTGGCCTGTTCATGTACCCACGCGACAGCCGCGAGCCTTCCAAGCCGGGCAAACTGCGCCTGATGTACGAAGCCAACCCGATGTCGTTCCTCGTGGAACAGGCGGGCGGCACTTCGACTGACGGCCACCAGCGTATCCTCGACATCCAGCCAGAAGGCCTGCACCAGCGTGTCGCCGTATTCCTGGGTTCCAAAGAAGAAGTGGCGCGTGTGACCGCGTACCACAAAGAGTAAGCCCCCCCGCTTTACGCCTTCACCCCTGTGGGAGCGGGCTTGCTCGCGACAGCATCGACACGGCTAATCACCGAGTTGTATGCATCGCGAGCAAGCCCGCTCCCACAGTTGTTTTGCCTCTCTGACAATTCACGGGAACCACCCCGCGCTTTTCTCTTCTAAGCTTGCAGCAGGCAGCGATGCCGACTTTCTTATTCAGGAGCTATTCCATGAAGTTGCGTTCTTTGGCGTTGTTGACGTTCTGTGTGCTGCTGGCGGCTTGCAGCAAGGTCAATCAAGAGAACTACTCCAAACTGGCTGCGGGTATGTCCAAGGCCGAAGTCGAAAAACTGCTGGGCAGCCCGACTGATTGTTCGGGCGCGCTGGGCATGTCGAGCTGCACCTGGGGCGATAAAAACAGCTTTATCAGCGTGCAGTACGCAGGCGATAAAGTGCTTATTTTCTCGGGTCAGGGTTTGAAGTAAAACGACACAGGAGCGTTAACGATGAAACGTCTTTTAGCCTCTCTGGGAGCGGCGCTGGTGCTGGCGGGATGCTCCACGTCGAGCAACGATGCGATGGCACCGAAAACGGTCGAAAGCGTCGACCTGAAACGCTATCAGGGCACGTGGTATGAACAGGCTCGGTTGCCGATGTTCTTCCAGCGCAACTGCGCGCAATCCGAGGCTCAGTACACGCTAAAGCCTGATGGCAACGTGGCAGTGTTGAACCGCTGCCAGACCGCAGAGGGCAAGTGGGAAGAGGCCAAGGGTACGGCCAGCCCGCAAGTGCCGGGTAAAACCGACAAGTTGTGGGTCGAGTTCGATAACTGGGTGTCGACGTTATTGCCGGGTGTGACCAAGGGTGATTATTGGGTGCTGTACTTGGGCGACGACTACAGTACCGCGCTGGTCGGTAACCCGGATCGACGCTACCTATGGCTGCTGTCGCGCAAGCCGCAGATCGATCAGCAAACCCGCGACGAACTGCTCAGCAAGGCTCAGCAACAGGGCTATGACACCACACGGTTGATCTGGCGAACGCCTGATGCAGACATGCCTAAGAATTAAAGGGTGCAATACCCCTTTACTCTGTAGGAGCGAGCTTGCTCGCGATCTTTTGATTTTCAAAAAATCGCGAGCAAGCACAGCAACGATGCCAGCTTAAGCGCGCAACAGCGTCTTCCATGCGCGATTCTGATACACGGCAATGGCTTGTTGCTTGCGTGCGTTGAGCAGCAGGTCATTGCTTTCTGCGTCGTCAGTGATGGGCAGGTTGGCCAAGTCTTGCAACTTGTTCATTTCGCCATACAAGCGGTCCACTTCCGGAATCTCCAGCACGCCGCGCGCCAGACGCAACCATGCCTGAATGCGCTCGATGCGCGGCAGTTGCTCGGCCAGGTCTTCGGGTTGCTGCTGGTAACGGTTCAGACGCAGCGCAATGGCCTCATCTGACAGCAGACGCGGCAACCAGCTCGCCAGTTGTGCAGCGCCCTGGCGATTGCCACGGGTGGTGCCACGGTCGATGGTCCAGCTACGTGCCAGCAACCAGCGCGAAGTGTTCAGCGAGAACTGGCCCCAACGCGGGTCTTCCAACTCTTCCAGGAACTGCTCAGGGGCGGCTTTACGCACGTCTTCATCGTCTTGACCAGCTTGCACCATCGGGCGCCAGTCTTCGAGCAAGGCGTCCAGTTGAGCGCGCAAGTCGTGGGTCGAAGGGCGAGGCGCGGCCTGACCGAGGCTGCTGACCAGCGCACGCAGGTCAATCAACTGCTGAACCCAGTCTTGCAGCAAGCGCCAGTGGCCATTGAAACGGTACTGCTCGGCCAGACGCTGGCTGCTGCCCAGCAGGTGCCAGGCCAGTGCGGCAAAGGCGTCGTCCAGCGGCGTTTCAGGAGTCAGTTCCGGGGCGGGCAGGCTGACGGCGTAGCTGTTGGCATCAAACAGGCGATAACCGCGCTCAGCCTTGCTGATGTCACACGGCATCAGGGCCAGTTTTTCAGCCAGTTCGGCGGCCAATTCCAGCAAGGCAGCTGGTTCGCCTTCGCGCAATTCCAGCTCCAGCTCGCAGATTTCTTCTTTCTGCTTGCCGGCAATCACGTGGCCCAGGTCCAGAGCGGCTTCGATCACCACTTTGGCTTTGCCGCGGCCCCACGAGATTTCAGCGCGCTCGCGAACAAAATCGGTGGTGAAGATTGGCTTCAGGGTCTTTTTGTCCAGCTCGGCCAACTCATCCGGCCAGCATTCGCCTTCGAGCTTTTTAATATCGAGCTTGGCTTTTGGCAGGTGCCAGTCGTATTCGTTGCGCTCCGACAGCCCGGCAATGCTTTGGCCGCGGGTCTTGAGGGTTTGAATCACCTCTTCACCGTCGCGACGCAAGCGCAGGGCAACCTTGGCCTTGGCCAGATCGCGCTCAGGCGTGTCGAAATACTGGTTTAACAACTCACGGCTTTCCCAGCCACTTTTGTTGCGCTTCTTCAATAAAGGATGCTCGCGCAAAGCGGCGAGGGTTTCGCGGCTGACGCGGAGTTTGATTTCGGTTTCTTTCTGCATGGCCGGAAAATCCAGGAACGGTGCGCAGCCGGGGAAAGTGTGGCTGCCAAGGCCGTGCAGTGTACAGGACTCGTCGCTGCGGCGCGCCGCGCGGGTTTATTCTAGGGCGCAGATAGCTCTATGATGGGCCTCGCCCAGCCAACAGGAAGTCAGCGCATGCCCTTACCTTCCCTCAAAGAGCAATTCGCTGCGTTGATCGGCACACCGTCGGTCAGTTGTACCCAGCCTCATTTGGATCAATCCAATCGTGCCGTGATCGACTTACTGGCCACGTGGCTCGGTGATCTGGGGTTTAACTGCGATATTCAGCAGGTCAGCCCCGGCAAGTTCAACTTGCTCGCCAGTTTCGGCAGCGGCCCCGGCGGGTTGGTACTGGCAGGCCACAGTGACACGGTGCCCTACGATGAAGCGCTGTGGCAGACCGATCCACTCAAACTCACTGAAGTGGATAACCGCTGGGTCGGCCTTGGCAGTTGCGACATGAAAGGCTTTTTCGCATTGATCATCGAAGCGGTGCGCCCGTTGCTCGATCAGCCGTTCAAACAGCCCTTGCTGATTTTGGCCACCTGCGATGAAGAAACTTCCATGGCCGGTGCCCGAGCACTGGTTGAGGCCGGGCGACCATTGGGCCGCGCTGCGGTGATTGGTGAGCCGACCGGGCTCAAGCCGATCCGCATGCACAAAGGCGTGATGATGGAGCGCATCGACATTCTGGGTCGCAGCGGCCATTCCTCTGACCCAAACCTGGGTCACAGCGCCCTGGACGCCATGCACGACGCGATCACCGAGCTTAAAGGCCTGCGTCAGCAATGGCTGACCGAGTACCGCAACCCGCAGTTCAGCGTGCCGCAACCGACCCTCAACTTTGGCTGCATTCATGGCGGCGACAACCCGAACCGGATCTGCGGCCAATGCTCACTGGAATTCGACCTGCGACCTTTGCCGGGCATGGACCCGAACGCATTGCGTGCAATCATTCGCAGCAAGCTCAACCCCTTGGCTGAGCGGCATCAGGTCAAGATCGACTTCGCCCCGATCGCGGCGGGTGTGGCGCCCTTCGAACAGGCCGCTGACAGCGAATTGGTGCGAGTGGCTGAACGACTTACCGGCCATCGCGCCGAAGCAGTAGCGTTTGGCACTGAAGCGCCTTATCTTCAGCAGCTTGGCTGCGAGACCATCGTGCTGGGCCCTGGCGACATCACGTGCGCGCATCAGCCAGGTGAACACCTCGAAATGTCACGTTTGCAGCCGACAGTGCGTCTATTAAGCCAACTGATCGAACACTATTGCCTGACCCCGGCCCAGTAAAGTGCCGCAGGCTCAACCCGTACACACAAGGAGAGCACGCGTGTTGCCAAGTTTGTTTCGACGATAACTATCAGCCTGCTGTGCGTTTGCTGTTTTTGCCCTTTTTAGGCGGCTCATTTTTTACAGGCTTTGGTTATGCACGATTACGTTAACTGGCTGCGTCATGCTTCTCCTTACATCAATGCTCACCGCGACTGCACCTTCGTCGTCATGCTCCCTGGCGACGGCGTAGCGCACCCCAATTTCGGCAACATCGTCCACGACCTGGTGCTGTTGCACAGCTTGGGGGTGCGCCTGGTACTGGTTCACGGGTCGCGTCCGCAAATCGAAAGTCGCCTCGAAGCGCGTGGCCTGGTGCCGCATTATCACAAAGGCATGCGCATCACGGACGCGCCGACGCTGGAGTGTGTGATCGACGCCGTGGGCCAATTGCGCATTGCGATTGAAGCGCGTTTGTCGATGGACATGGCCTCGTCGCCCATGCAGGGCTCGCGCCTGCGGGTGGCCAGCGGCAACCTGGTCACGGCGCGGCCGATTGGCGTGCTCGATGGCGTGGACTATCACCACACCGGCGAAGTACGCCGGGTCGACCGCAAAGGTATCAATCGCCTGCTGGACGAGCGTTCCATCGTGCTGCTGTCGCCTTTGGGCTACTCGCCGACCGGAGAAATCTTCAACCTGGCCTGCGAAGACGTCGCCACCCGTGCCGCCATCGACCTGGCGGCGGACAAACTGCTGCTGTTCGGCGCCGAATCCGGTTTGCTCGATGAAAACGGGCGGTTGGTCCGTGAGTTGCGGCCGCAACAAGTGCCCGCGCACATGAAACGTCTGGGCAGCGATTATCAGGCCGAACTGCTCGAAGCGGCGGCCGAGGCGTGCAGCGGCGGCGTGGCACGCAGCCACATCGTCAGCTACGCCGAAGATGGCGCGCTGCTGACCGAATTGTTTACCCGTCACGGTGGCGGAACGCTGGTTGCCCAAGAGCAATTCGAAGTCACCCGCGAAGCCGCGATTGAAGACGTGGGTGGGTTGCTCGAACTGATCAGCCCGCTGGAAGAGCAGGGCATTCTTGTGCGCCGTTCGCGTGAAGTGCTGGAGCGCGAGATAGAACAATTCAGCGTGGTCGAGCGCGAAGGCATGATCATCGCCTGCGCGGCGCTGTATCAAATTGCCGATTCGGACGCGGGTGAGCTGGCGTGTCTGGCGGTCAACCCGGAGTACCGTCATGGTCGCCGGGGCGATGAACTGCTGGAACGTATCGAAAACCGTGCGCGGGCGCAGGGTCTCAAAACCTTGTTCGTGCTGACGACCCGTACGGCGCACTGGTTCCGCGAGCGCGGCTTTGAGCCGAGCAGCGTAGAGCGTCTACCGGCAGCACGCGCGTCGCTGTACAACTTCCAGCGCAACTCCAAGATCTTTGAAAAGGCGCTGTAACGAACGTAAGCCTTGTAGCCGCTGAAGAGGCTCGAGCCTCTTCAGCGGCTACGCACTATCAGCAGCCCGCCCTAAAACGCCCGCAAACACAAATCATCAATCACCGCCTTGCCCATGTCGCACAAGTAGTGCGAGGCCCAGGCCTGGCGTTCGCTGTCTTTATCCAGCGCGGCATCCAGAGCCAGCTTTTTGGCGCAATACAACAGTGCCGAAACCTGCTCCAGCGCTTGGCGCAGAGGGACATCAGGGTTAACGCGAAAGAGTTCGTGGTTATCTGTGCTGCAAGGGCCGAAGGTGACGGCGCCGAGGGTTTTGATCGGGGATTGGATGGTCATTGGGCATACTCCTATTGGGTTTAAGAGCTGCCACTTTTGGTTCTCAGGCCTAAAGGTGGCAGCCGTACGCGGGCTGAGAATCGGGACAATAGGAACCCCGGCAGGCACGAAGGCCCCCCGCGCACAGCCGCCATAACAGGGTGAGCTGGCACATAAAAACGCCATCTATCGTGGGATGGGTGGCGTTCAGGTCGCTATTCTTTCTCGGATTCTCAAGCCCGACCACTGTTTATTTCAGTGACAGTGCACAGTACGCCTGCGTTTAAACCCCTGAAGCCGTCCATTGCCGCAGTTCGTGTAGGAGGCTGCGCTTTTGTGTGCGCGTATCTCAATTCGCGCCTTATACAAATCACTCAATAAAAACTCCACTGCCCTACAAAAGCTACGGACTCAGCTGATTTCGGCCCGTTTTTTATGCCGATAACGTGCGGCGCTCTCCCCTAGGAAAGCGTCATATGGCCAGTCAGAAAGGCGTCATCCAAACACGACGACATGTCGGGGGCGATGGTGGCCAAGGCGCGTCTTATTTCGATGATATGACTCCTGCCGAGCTCAAAGAGCGTGAGGCCGGCATAAAAGCCTACGAGGCCATTGAGGCCCGGCAAGAAGCTCACATGGAGCGGCGCCGGGCTGAAGCTGCTGCACAGCAACACCATCAGAAGCCCGAGCGCCGGGGGTGTGTGTTTGCCAAGTGCAACAAACTGCCCGATGCCGTTATCAACTACACCGACCCCACGGGCTTCGTGCCCGTCGACAGCCTGAGCGATTATGGCCATTTCGCGATTTTGGGAGCCCGTCAGGCAGACAGTTCCGGATTAGTGCCACTGGAAAAAATCAGTGGCGCGGTGCCAGCGGGTCTGGGTGGCCTGGCGCTCGGTCGAACCGCGTTGATCGCTGCTCCGCTTGTTGCTCCGCTCGCCGCCACTGGCACGCTGGGCGCGGGGCTTGTGACTGGCCTCATCGCCTTGTTCTGGCCGTCGTCAATGGGCGACAGCGCGTTGTACACCGAAGACCAACTGCGCTCACTCAAACAAGCCCGGACCCGCATGCGCTTGTACGTCGAGCAACAGGCAGATGGCTCGCTTAAGGGTTACGGCTTCTACACCGGCTCAAAACCCGAATGGGAAATGATCGACGTCATCCAGTTCAGCCAGCGTGGCTCGCAACAAGTGGCGGATTTTGGTGACGGCGTCGAGTTGATCTGGACGCCTGCGATTGATCCCACAGACACGCTCGGCATTCCACCGCTAAAAGGCGCGCCACACACCCCGCATATTTGGATCTTCCCACCGACCAAAAACGCCGACAGCATCATCGTCAACCCGATCTACCCGCCGGACTACAAGGACTTCATTCTGGTGTTCCCGGCTGATTCGGGGGTGTCACCGCTTTATATTGTGTTGAATGTGCCGCGCAAGGGCGTGACCGAGCCCGATCATTCGTATCATTTGCCCCCTGAGACCGCAGCGATTAGTGGTTTCCAAGGTCTCACCCAAGTAAAGGGGAAGACGCCTAAAGTGGATGGTGGTACTCGTGCTCGCTGGATAGATTCTAAGGGGAGGAGAGTTTATGAGTGGGATTATCGGCATGGAGAGCTCGAAGTGTATCGAACAAGTGACGGCAGTCATTTAGGAGCTTTCGATCCTACAACGGGGCAGCAGATGCGGCCCCCCATAAAAAATAGAAATATCAAAAAATATCTGTGAGGTGAGTGATGGGCTTAACAGTCAAACTTTCATGGTATGACAAAAAAACGGAATTTATTGTTGAAGACGAAACGTCTGAAGATTTCGGTAACGATTGCACTATCGTTGAGACGCTAGGCCTATCAATAAAAAAAAATGTCAATAACGGTTGCTTTGATGTGGGGCGTGAATGGCTCACAACGTTGCAGCCCTTGTTTGTGCATCGCATAGACTTGAATGAATTCGATTACCAAGTTTCGTTTAACTATAAACGTTAGCGCTCAAGGCTGGGCACGGTCAACTGTAGGAGCGAGCACGCTCGCTCCTACAAATGTGTAAGTCCATGCGCTACGTCCTTCCAGCAAACGTTGGAACTGTCGCAGAGAGCAGTAGGGGTGTTTTGAATCGCAGCGACCCCATCCATAAAGGGATGGATATTTGTTATTTAAAATAATGATCGTTAAATTCTAATGTCAGTCAGAAAGGTTTTTATTTTTTCATATTCTTCTAGCGTTACTTCGTAGGTCACCACTATTTTTTGGCCTGGGAGTGGCTTGGGTGCTAAGAATTTATGCGCGAAATTCCATAGTTGGATTAACAAAAACAAAGCACCCAAATAAGCAAAAAGATAGAAACTGAAAACAAATATGAGTTGTGAGCTTTCTCTGAAATTTAAGAGCGATGAGGCATATATCAATGCGTTGGTGCAGGCTATAAATAAAAGAAGGGTAATCCATAGTAGTAAGCTGTGCATGCTGCCCTTTAAGCGTGTCTTGTTCATGTTATAAATACCTGAGCGTTGTGAATATTTTAGTTGGTGAGCGAGCGTGTGGAACTTGGCTCTACAGCCGTGTAATAGGCTCGCCCATTGGTCTGTGTCAGGCTATGTAATTTATAGGATGATGTTTCGTTGGAGGAGATAATGTTCGTAGGAAGATTCTGAAAGAATGCTACGCATTCTCCTGGACGTAAGTCTGCCCGGAGAATGGCATAAGCCTATAGTTATAGGATTCAACGAGGCGTTTAAAACGCACAGGATCACGTTCTTTGGAACGTCGCTATGTCTTCTATGTAAGGCGTGAGAGTCAACATTGTTATGTCACGGGAGCGCGCAGGCTTATCATTTAACGGCGCAAGAAAACTTCAATCGCCCGGAAGGTCTTCCAACTGAAGCTTTAGAGCAACTGAGAGCGAATCAGACGCTGGAAAAAACCAGCGCCTGCGACACACCTCAGTTACTGATTGCCAAAATACTCGCCTGATACGAGGCCACAAACTGATCGAAATCGCCCTGTTCGATTTGCTCGGTTTCCGTCTGTTCTTGCAATGACGTGCGCGCCTTTTCTTCGAACGCCGCCTGCTCTTCTGCACTCAACGGCACACTGCGAAAGTATTCGGCATGGGCCAAGCTTTGACGCATCGAGAACTGGGCGAAGCTTTCTTTATGCTCGGTCATGCTGGCCAATACCTTGGCGGACGGTGTCAGGGACACATCCTTGACCTTGGCCAATTGCTCGTCCAACGCTTTGCTATGGGCATCGCCGCCGTGGCTCTGGTCAAGCAAGGCCGCCAGTGGCGCAATCTGCTCCAGCATTTCTGCTGCCCATTCCTTCATGTCGACCGCCTGGCCGTCGCGTTGCAGTTGCAGGCCCGGACGGCGACCTTCTTTGACCACGCTCGCGAAGTTGGAGGTGCAACTGCTGCACTCAGCGTTATCGAACTGCGGGCTGTCATTGAAGGCGCAGTACAGCAGGAACGCATCCAGAAAACGCGCTTCAGGCAGGTCGATACCCACCGGCAGAAACGGGTTGATGTCCAGCAAGCGCACTTCAACGTACTGCACCCCGCGCGCCACCAACGCCTGAATCGGGCGCTCGCCGGTGTAGGTCACGCGCTTGGGGCGGATGTTGGAGTAGTACTCGTTTTCGATTTGCAGGATGTTGGTGTTCAACTGCACCCACTCGCCATCTTTGTGCGTGCCGATTTCGACATACGGCGGGTAGGGCGTGGCCACCGCTTTGCGTAGGCTGTCGGTGTAGCTGTCGAGGTTGTTGTAGCACGGCGTCAGTCCGGCCTGGGCATTGCTCTGGTAGCCCAGGTCGCTCATGCGCAGGCTGGTGGCATACGGTAGGTAGAGCGTCTCGGCGTCCAGTTGCTCCAACTGGTGCGAACGACCACGCAAGAAACCGGCATCCAGCGCAGGTGACGCGCCGAACAGGTACATCAGTAACCAGCTGTAGCGACGGAAGTTACGGATCAGTGCGATGTAGGCGTCTGATTGGTAATCGCGGTCGGTGCCGACAAAGCCTTCAGCTTGCTTGAGCACAGGCCACAAGGTTTCGGGCAGGGAGAAGTTGTAGTGGATCCCGGCGATGCACTGCATGCTCTTGCCGTAACGCAGGGCCAGGCCTTTACGGTACACGTACTTGAGCTGGCCAATGTTGGACGTGCCGTAATAGGCAATCGGGATGTCTTCTTCGGCCGGCAACGGGCACGGCATCGAAGGGCTCCACAGGTACTCGTTGCCGAGTTTGCTGTAGGCAAAACGATGAATCTTGTCGAGGCTGGCCAGCGTGTCCGCAGGGTCGGGCAGGGCCGGGGTAATAAACTCCAGCAGCGACTCGGAATAGTCGGTGGTGATTTGGTCGTTGGTCAGGGCCGAACCCAGCTCTTCGGGGTGCGGTGTCTGCGCCAGGCGTGCATCGCCCGTGACGCGCAGGCATTCGCGCTCGATACCGTGCAGGCACTGCTCGAGCAGAGTGAGGTTGGCGCGCTCGCCGAGCAGAGCCAGGCGGCGGTTGAGAAGTTCGCTCAAGTTGGATTCCTTCACGCGTCAGTCGCCCCAATATGGGGGTGGTCAGGACGGTCTACAAGGGTGAAGTTGAAACTGGCGTGGTCGCCTGGCTTTGTAGGTATTGCTTGGCTTCGTCCCTGCCTCGGTTTTTGGCGCTCCAAGCGCATTTCGGCACTGCGTGCGCAGTGCCGAAATTAACTCAAATGGCCTGATGACCGCTACAGGAGAGCGAACGTGCCTTGCGCTTTTGCGACCAGTTTGTCGCCTTGCATCACGTCAGCTTCGACGACAAACGTACGTCGACCGGGGTGAATGACTTTGGCGATGCACAGCACTTCGCCTTGCGACACAGACCTCAAGTAGTTGATTTTGCACTCGATGGTTACGCTCTGTTGGTCAAAACCATGGGTGCCGGAACAGGCCAGGCCCATGGTGATGTCGACCAGGCTGAACAAAGCCCCGCCGTGCATTTTTCCGCCGCGATTGCGCAGGTGCGGTTCCAGGCTAAGCGCAACGTGCGCTATGCCTTCTTCCACAGACTTCACGCGGCAGCCAAGCAAGTTGCTGAAGGCACTTTCGGCCAAGCCGTCAGGGATCGCCATTAGCGTTTCTTCAACTGTTTGGCGTTGGCAAACAGCGAAGCCATCGCGTTATTGCTGGGTGCAGCGGCAACGGTCTCTTTGCGCGGTGCGGTGTTTTGCTGGCGTGGGGCTGAGCCTGGGCGTGCGCCGCGAGCGCCGTCGATTTTCTCGCCGGGGGTATCGCTCATGCGCATCGACAGACCCACGCGTTTGCGCGGGATGTCGATTTCCATGACTTTGACCTTAACCACGTCACCCGCTTTGACCGCTTCACGCGGGTCTTTGATGAACTTCTCGGACAATGCCGAGATGTGCACCAAGCCGTCCTGGTGCACGCCGATATCGACGAAGGCCCCGAAGTTGGTGACGTTGGTGACGACGCCTTCGAGGATCATGCCCAGTTGCAGGTCTTTGAGGTCTTCGACGCCTTCCTGGAACTCGGCGGTCTTGAACTCTGGACGCGGGTCACGGCCCGGTTTTTCCAGCTCTTGCAGAATGTCGGTAACGGTCGGCAGGCCGAAGGTTTCGTCGGTGAACTTCTTCGGATCCAGACGCTTGAGGAAGCCTGCGTCACCGATCAGCGAGCGAATGTCGCGCTCGGTGTCCGAGGCTATGCGTTTGACCAGCGGGTAGGCTTCAGGGTGAACGGCCGAGGCGTCGAGCGGGTTGTCGCCGTTCATTACACGCAAGAAACCGGCGGCCTGTTCGAAGGTTTTTTCGCCCAGACGGCTGACTTTTTTCAGTGCAGCACGGGTTTTGAACGCGCCGTTTTCATCGCGATGGCTGACGATGTTTTGCGCCAAGGTTGCATTGAGACCGGAAATACGGGCCAGCAGCGCCACCGAAGCGGTGTTCACGTCCACGCCCACGGCGTTTACGCAGTCTTCAACCACCGCGTCCAGGCCGCGTGCCAGTTTGAGCTGGGACACGTCGTGCTGGTATTGGCCGACACCAATCGACTTAGGATCGATTTTTACCAACTCGGCCAGTGGATCTTGCAGGCGGCGGGCAATCGACACAGCGCCCCGGATCGACACATCGAGGTCCGGGAATTCCTTGGCCGCCAGTTCAGAGGCCGAGTACACCGAAGCGCCTGCCTCGGAGACCATCACCTTGGTGATTTTCAGCGCTGGGTATTTTTTGATCAGGTCAATCACCAGCTTGTCGCTTTCGCGGCTGGCGGTTCCGTTGCCGATGGCGACCAGTTCGACCGAATGTTTGGCGCACAGGGCGGCCATGACGGCGATGGTCTGGTCCCATTTGTTGTGCGGCACGTGCGGGTACACGGTGGCGTGTTCGAGCAGTTTGCCAGTGGCATCGACCACGGCGATTTTGCAGCCGGTGCGCAGGCCCGGGTCCAGACCCAAGGTGGCGCGCGGGCCAGCAGGGGCGGCCAGCAGCAGGTCGTGCAGGTTGTGGGCGAACACGTTGATGGCTTCGGTTTCGGCGGCGTCGCGCAGTTCACCCAGCAGGTCGGTTTCGAGGTGCGTGTAGAGCTTGACCTTCCAGGTCCAGCGCACCACTTCAGCGAGCCATTTATCAGCCGGGCGGTTCTGGTTTTGCAGGCCAAAACGTTCGCTGATCATCATTTCGCCAGGGTGCAGGGTGCCCGGCAGTTCTTCACCAACCTTGAGCGAAGAGCTGAGAATGCCTTCATTGCGGCCACGGAAAATCGCCAGTGCACGGTGCGACGGCATGCTTTTGAGCGGCTCGTCGTGTTCGAAATAATCGCGGAACTTGGCGCCTTCTTCTTCTTTGCCTGGGATGACCCGGGCGCTGAGGGTCGCTTCCTGCTTCAAGAAGCTGCGCAGTTTATCCAGCAGGCTGGCGTCTTCAGCGAAGCGCTCCATGAGGATGTACTTGGCACCATCCAGAGCGGCCTTGACGTCTGCGAAGCCTTTTGCGGCGTCAACAAAACGGGCGGCTTCGGTTTCCGGGTTCAGGTTCGGGTCGTTGAACAGGCCATCAGCCAGTTCGCCGAGACCGGCTTCCAGGGCGATCTGGCCCTTGGTGCGACGCTTTTGCTTGTAGGGCAGGTACAAGTCTTCGAGGCGGGTCTTGGTGTCGGCGAGTTTGATGTCGCGTGCCAACTCAGGGGTCAATTTGCCTTGTTCTTCGATGCTGGCGAGGATGCTGATGCGCCGTTCGTCGAGTTCACGCAAGTAGCGCAGGCGTTCTTCCAGATGACGTAATTGGGTGTCATCCAGGCTGCCTGTCACTTCCTTACGATAGCGAGAGATGAAGGGTACGGTGGAGCCTTCATCCAGAAGAGCGACGGCCGCTTCGACCTGCTGCGGGCGCACGCCAAGTTCTTCGGCGATGCGGCTGTTGATGCTGTCCATAAACCACCTGACAAATTGTGATGCAGGCTCGCAGGCCCGTTCTGTAAAGCCTGCGAGGCTGGTTGAGCGGCCCGGAGGGCGCCGCTACCTGGGCCAAAAGGGCAGCCTGTTGACCCGTGAAATCAGCAAATTACGCCATCCGTTGAAAAAATAAATGCTGGCGCAATGTTTGAAAATCCGAGGTTGCCCGACACAAAAGGCGGCGCATTATAACCAGCGTTCCCGGATTCGGGGGATTGCACGCTGCGCCCGCTATGATCGCTTTACTAGCCGCGAAGGAAAAATCTGCTAACAATGCATACGATGCGTATAACAGCAGCTAAGCCATAATGCGCGCCGAGATCACAGGAGTATCTAATGAGCAGCATTCCACAATCTGCTGAAGGCGAAAAAATTCTCATCGTTGATGACGATCCAGGGCTGAGCAGCCTGCTGGAGCGTTTCTTCGTCAGCAAGGGCTACCGCGCCCGTGCTGTGCCGAACGTCGAGCAAATGGACCGTTTGCTGGCTCGTGAGGTATTTAACCTGGTGGTACTGGACCTGATGCTGCCCGGCGAAGACGGGCTGTCTGCGTGCCGCCGCTTGCGTGCAGCCGGTAATCGGGTACCGATCATCATGCTCACCGCCAAAGGTGACGAACTGAGCCGCATCAAGGGCCTGGAACTGGGCGCCGACGATTACCTGGCCAAACCCTTCAACCCGGATGAACTGATGGCGCGCGTGCGCGCCGTGTTGCGTCGTCAGGCTGCCCCTGTGCCAGGCGCACCGGGCAGCGAAGACGAAAGCGTTACCTTTGGGGATTACGAGTTGTCATTAGCCACCCGCGAACTCAAGCGTGGTGATGAAGTGCACATGCTCACCACCGGTGAGTTTGCAGTGCTTAAAGCCTTGGTCATGCACGCCCGCGAGCCTTTGACCCGCGATAAGCTGATGAACCTGGCCCGTGGCCGTGAATGGGATGCACTGGAGCGTTCAATCGACGTTCAAATCTCCCGGCTGCGCCGCATGATCGAGCCGGATCCTTCCAAACCACGCTATATCCAGACTGTCTGGGGCGTGGGTTACGTGTTTGTGCCGGATGGCAACGCATCCAAGTGATGGGTCATTTGTAGGAGCGAGTCACGCCGTTGCCTTTAGGTAGCCCAGTGGCTCGCGATCCATTTTCTTGCGGGTCCTGGTACTCGCTCCTGCAAAGTGTATACACCGCTTATGAAAACCCCTCTGTGGTTCCCCCAAAGTTTCTTCTCCCGCACGCTTTGGTTGGTGCTTATCGTCGTGCTGTTCTCCAAGGCACTGACGCTGGTCTATCTGCTGATGAACGAAGACATGCTGGTTGATCGCCAATACAGTCACGGCGTGGGCCTGGTATTGCGCGCCTATTGGGCGGCCGATGAAGAAAACAGGGAAAAAATTGCCGATGCGGCAACGCTGACCCGCGTGGTTGGCGGTGGCGTGCCTGAAGGCGAGCAACACTGGCCTTACAGTGAGATCTACGAACGTCAGATGCAGGCCGAACTGGGTGCCGACACCGAAGTTCGTTTACGCATGCACTCACCGCCGGCCTTGTGGGTCCGCGCCCCGAGCCTGGGCGATGGTTGGCTGAAGGTACCGCTGTATCCGCATCCGCTGCGTGGGCAGAAAATATGGAGTGTGCTGGGCTGGTTCCTGGCCATTGGATTGTTATCTACCGCGTCAGCGTGGATTTTCGTCAGCCAGCTCAATCAACCACTCAAGCGTTTGGTCTATGCGGCCAGGCAGTTAGGACAGGGGCGCAGCGTGCGTTTGCCGATCAGTGATACACCGAGCGAAATGACGGAGGTGTACAGCGCTTTTAACCAAATGGCTGAAGACGTGGAACAGGCAGGCCGCGAGCGTGAGTTGATGCTGGCTGGTGTGTCTCATGACTTGCGAACACCTCTGACCCGGCTGCGTTTGTCTCTGGAACTGATGGGCAACCACACTGACCTGACAGATGACATGGTGCGCGACATTGAAGACATGGATGCCATTCTCGATCAGTTCCTGGCGTTTATTCGGGACGGTCGCGATGAGCCGGTCGAAGAAGTTGACCTGTGTGAATTGATCCGCGAAGTCGTGGCGCCCTATAACCAGAACGAAGAACAAGTGCGCTTGCGCTTACAGCCGATTCAGCCATTTGCGCTGCGTCGGGTCTCGATGAAACGCTTGCTCAATAACTTGATTGGCAACGCCTTGCACCATGCGGGTGATGACGTTGAAGTGGCGGCCTATGTTTCTGGAGACACCAGCGCGCCTTACGTTGTGCTGAGTGTGCTGGACCGGGGGGCAGGTATTGATCCGTCCGAGCTTGAAGACATCTTCAACCCGTTCATCCGCGGTGATCGCGCTCGCGGCGGCAAGGGGACGGGGTTGGGGCTGGCGATCGTAAAACGCATCGCCTCCATGCATGGCGGCAATGTTGAGCTGCGTAACCGTGCGGGGGGGGGACTTGAGGCACGAGTTCGACTGCCACTGGGCTTGATGTTGCCAAGAGGCGCCGTGTAGGCGCGAGCTTGCCTCGCGATCTTTTGAACGTTTGTAGTCGCTGCCACAGGCTGCGATGGGGTGCACAGCGACCCTGTTGTTGAAGGTCCTGTGGCCCTTATAGCAGTCTGCTGCAGCGGCTACACAAGCGCTTAACCCTTCCCTTTAGTCCGCGTCATGTGCGGGCTGCTGTTTTTTTCCAGATGCTCAATGATGATCCCCGCCACGTCCTTGCCAGTGGTGGTTTCGATACCTTCAAGCCCCGGCGAAGAGTTGACCTCCAGCACCAGCGGGCCGTGGTTGGAGCGTAAAATATCGACCCCTGCCACGCTCAATCCCATGACTTTGGCCGCACGAATGGCCGTCATGCGTTCTTCCGGGGTGATTTTGATCAGGCTGGCGCTGCCGCCACGATGCAGGTTGGAGCGGAACTCTCCCGGCTTGGCCTGACGCTTCATGGCCGCGATCACCTTGTCACCCACCACGAAGCAGCGGATGTCAGCACCACCCGCTTCCTTGATGTACTCCTGCACCATGATGTTTTGTTTGAGGCCCATAAAGGCTTCGATCACCGATTCGGCCGCCGTGGCCGTTTCACACAACACCACGCCAATGCCTTGTGTGCCTTCCAGCACCTTGATCACCAGCGGCGCGCCGTTAACCATTTCGATCAAGTCAGGAATATCGTCAGGCGAGTGCGCAAAACCGGTCACCGGCAAGCCCAGCCCGCGACGCGACAGCAGTTGCAGTGAGCGCAGCTTGTCTCGCGAGCGAGCGATAGCGACCGATTCATTGAGCGGGAATACGCCCATCATTTCGAACTGGCGCAACACCGCACAGCCGTAGAACGTCACGGAGGCCCCAATGCGAGGGATTACCGCGTCAAAGCCTTCCAACGGCTTGCCGCGATAGTGGATCTGCGGCTTATGACTGGCAATGTTCATATAGGCGCGCAAGGTATCGATCACTACCATTTGATGGCCTCGTTCGGTCCCGGCTTCGACCAGACGACGAGTGGAATACAGACGCGGGTTGCGCGACAGCACAGCGATCTTCATGCAGCACCTGTGACAGAGGTAGTGGTGACCGGAAACACCGGCTTGTCTTGTACGTATTTCAGCCCCGGGTTAACGACCAATTGGCCGTCGACCAGCGCTTTGGAACCCAGCAACAGGCGGTAACGCATCGATTTGCGGCAGGCGAGGGTGAACTCCACAGGCCATACCCGATCACCCAATGCCAGGCCGGTACGAATCACATAACGAACTTGCGTGTGCCCGTTAGAGCTTTTAATGGTTTTTATCGCCACCAGTGGCGCTTCACAGCGGCGATGACGCAGTTGTACCAGCGTGCCCAAATGGGCATTGAAACGTACCCACTCGACACCGTCGCGCTCAAACGGCTCGATTTCAGTGGCGTGCAAACTGGAGGTACTGGCGCCGGTGTCGATTTTCGCCCGCAGGCCTGCGACTCCCAGATCGGGGAGCGCCACCCACTCGCGCAGACCGACAACGGTCAAATGATCAAAAGTCTTCAATATAAGTAACCAGCGATTAACGTATTCAGGCCGCAGGGCAGATCCTGCAGATAAAGCCATCGACGAGTGTCGATTTGATGCTTACCCACGGTGTTTACGCAGATTATCCGGTAAATGCGACAGTTTTCTACGTGTACTCTGTGCGGTGTTTTATGCCGCAGTCTTTAGTAGGCCGGCATTCTATCGGTCAGGTTCCTTCCTTTGCTCATCAAAAGTAGTAGTACAGTTCCGAGTATTTAAGCGACGAGGTGCTCCAATGGCGCAGAAACAAGCAGAGGACGACAAAATCCGTTTGGATAAGTGGCTATGGGCTGCACGCTTTTACAAGACCCGAGCGTTGGCCAAGGCCGCGATTGAAAGTGGCAAGGTTCATTGCCGGGGTGAGCGCTGCAAGCCGAGCAAGGAGCCGCGCGTCGGCGATGAGCTGCAAATCCGGGTAGGGCTTGAAGAGCGCACCGTGGAAGTCAAAGCTCTGTCAGTCGTGCGTCGCGGCGCCCCCGAAGCGCAGACGCTGTACGCCGAAACCGAACAAAGCATCGCCAAGCGTGAAAACGCCGCCGCCTTGCGCAAGGCCGGCGCGATGGGGATCAGCACCGATGGCAAACCGACCAAAAAGCAACGTCGTCAACTGCATCAGTTTCATGATGTGAGCGGCGTGGAGTGAAGCATTCCGGTTTTTTTCACAGGCCGTATGTCGCCGCTGTGGGCGCATGACTTGTAACCGTCCCTGTAAGGCGCCATATAAGCTCATCAGCTTGTGGCCTGTCAGCGTATTGCCAATGCGCCGTATCAAAGACCCGAACACATTTAGTAACTAATTCAGAACCTATTCTTATGTCCGATCTACTTAAAAAAGATGCCACGCAACGCTTCATGTTCGACACCAGCGATGCCCGTGGCGAGCTGGCTTCGCTGGAGCACAGCTACGCTGATGTGCTGGCCAAGCATGCCTATCCACAGCCGGTCCAGCAGCTGTTGGGTGAATTGATGGCCGCCGCGGCACTGTTGGTGGGCAACCAGAAAATCGATGGTTTGCTGAGTTTGCAAGCCCGCTCCGAAGGGCCGGTGCCTTTGCTGATGATCGAGTGCACCAGCGAGCGTGAGATCCGCGGCCTGGCCCGTTTTGACGCTGACAGCATTGCGCCGGACGCCACATTGGCTGACCTGCTGCCCAATGGTGTACTGGCCATTACGGTTGACCCGACGGTTGGCAAGCGCTACCAGGGCATCGTTGATCTCAACGGTGAAACCCTGGCTGATTGCTTCACCAACTACTTCGTCATGTCCGAGCAAGTACCGACCCGTTTCTGGCTGGTCGCTGATGGCCTGCGGGCACGTGGCATGTTCTTGCAACAACTGCCTGCCGACGTCATCGAAGACGAAGACGAGCGTGCCGACAGCTGGGAAAAACTGCTGGTGCTGGGCGATACGCTTAAAGCAGAAGAGCTGCTGGGTCTGGACAATGAAACCATCTTGCATCGCCTGTACCACGAAGAAACAGTGCGTCTGTTCGACCTTGAAGCCGTTGAGTTCAAATGCAGCTGCTCGCGTGAGCGTTCCGGCAATGCCTTGACCAGCCTGGGCCACCAGGATGCGCTCGATCTGGTTTCTGAACACGGTGGGCACATCGAGATTGATTGCCAGTTCTGCAATCAGCGCTATCTCTTTGATGCGGCAGATGTTGACCAATTATTCTCCGGTGCCGGAGTTCAGTCGCCTTCTGGCACTCATCACTAAAACGTTTCAGCGCAGGTGAAACACCTGTCAAATACCGTTCTTGCGCGGTTCTGACAGGTGGGCCCTACTATTTTTGGGCTTTTCTGGCATAATCCGGCCCACTTTTTTCGCGGTAGTAGTGCAAACTTTTCTACTACAAAACGTTTGGCGCACTCGGCCAATGGCCGACGGGGAACCTCATGACGCAAGCTAATAACGCCGTGTACACCGATCTGAGCATCAACGATCTGGTTAAAGAAGCCCTGAACCGTGGTGAAGGCGAGCTTGCCGACAACGGTGCACTGGTTGTTAAAACGGGCCACCGCACGGGCCGTTCACCTGCTGATCGCTTCATTGTTGAAGAGCCGACCACCCAAGACGCAATCGCTTGGGGCCCGATCAACCGCAAGTTCCCGGCTGACAAGTTCGACGCATTGTGGGACCGTGTTGCCGCTTACCTGGGTGAGCGCGAGCGTTTCGTTTCCCACGTGCATGTAGGTTCTGATCCAGCGCACTACCTGCCCGTCAAAATGACCACCGAGACTGCCTGGCACAACCTGTTTGGCCGTTGCCTGTTCATCAACCCTGAACAGTACAACCCAGCGGGCAAAGACGAGTGGCAAGTCATCAACGCACCGAACTTCGTGTGCGAGCCAGAGCGTGATGGCACCAACTCCGACGGTTGCGTGATCATCAACTTTGCCGCCAAAAAAGTACTCATCGCAGGCATGCGTTACGCCGGCGAAATGAAAAAAGCCCTGTTCTCGGTTCAGAACTTCCTGCTGCCAGCGGTTGACGTTCTGCCGATGCACTGTGCTGCCAACATGGGTGAAGAGGGCGACGTGACCCTGTTCTTCGGCCTGTCGGGCACCGGTAAAACCACCCTGTCGGCTGACGAAAGCCGTTACCTGATCGGTGACGACGAACACGGCTGGGGCGTGGGCGTTGTGTTCAACATCGAAGGCGGTTGCTATGCCAAGTGCATCGACCTGTCCGAGAAAAACGAGCCGGTGATCTGGAAAGCCATCCAGCACGGCGCGGTACTGGAAAACGTTGTTATTGATCCAGTCACCAAAAAAGCTGACTACGCAGACGACAGCCTGACTCAGAACAGCCGCGCTGCTTACCCGCGTGAACTGATCGAAAAGCGCGCACCGAAAAACCTCGGTGGCGAGCCAAACGCTGTGATCTTCCTGACTTGCGACCTGACCGGCGTACTGCCACCGGTGTCGATCCTCAGCGAAGAACAAGCGGCTTATCACTTCCTGTCGGGTTACACCGCACTGGTCGGTTCGACTGAAATGGGTTCGGGCAGCGGCATCAAGTCGACGTTCTCCACCTGCTTCGGCGCGCCATTCTTCCCGCGTCCTGCTGGCGAATACGCAGAACTGCTGATCAAGCGTATCCGCGGTTTCGGCTCCAAGGTTTATCTGGTTAACACCGGCTGGACTGGCGGCGGTTACGGCGTTGGCAAGCGTTTCAACATCCCGACCACGCGTGGCGTGATTGCAGCGATCCAGAGCGGTGCTCTGATTGGCGCAGAAACCGAGCACCTGGACACCATTAACCTCGACGTGCCATTGGCCGTACCGGGCGTTGACACTGTTCTGCTGAACCCACGCAACACGTGGGCTGACAAAGCCGCCTACGACGAAGCAGCCAAAGCCTTGGCTGGCCTGTTCGTCGAGAACTTCAAGAAGTTCGACGTAAGCGACGCGATCAAAGCGGCTGGCCCGAAGCTGTAAGCATTCGGTCATCACACTGATCCACAAAAAAACCGCCTGAAAGGGCGGTTTTTTTGTGCTTGAAGATTAAAAGATCGCGAGACAAGCGCGCTCCTGCAGGTCTTGTTCAGGCTTCAAGGGCTTGTGTGTCCCAATGCCCGAGTGTGATGGCTTCATACAGCATGCCGATCGTCAGCGGCACTTTCGCACCCCGGCCTTTGGCATTGCGCTTGAAGTGCGGGTCGTTGCCCGCAGGCTGAAAATAGCGATATGCATCGTAATCCGCCAACGCCAGCCCGAAGCGCTCCTCGAGGGCTTCCATCACATGCTGAGCGTCACTGCCGTTGCAGCCAAGGTCGAGGTTGATTGAGGTCTTGAGGCTTATGGTTTTGTGTTCGGGCAGGCCGATTTCTTCATGCAGCAACTGCATCAGCTCGCGCAGGGCTGGGGTGTCGGGGAGGGTGGCGGCGAGTTTCATGATGAAAAATCCGAGAGGTAGTCAAGACAGTACTTCAGGCGCATCGCCAGCACCATAAACCAAATAAGAAATCGATGTGCCCAGGTTTTAGGTGGATGCCTGAGGGTGACCGCTGCCAGAAAATGCTCTGGACAGCGACGAGGGTCTGTTCCCGTTTCATTGCAAGCCGCGTCGCTGGGTCAAATTTAGCCAGGCAAAGCGCAGAGCGCCCGACCCTGTATCATCCTTTCTCAATTTGCCCCCGACCTTTTCTCGATTCGCCGCAAACCCTGGGTTACGGTTCAGCGCTTTGCAGCGGTCAATGGAGTGACAGTGATGCACAACACCCTGGAACAGGTTTTCGGTTATCCACAGTTTCGCGCAGGCCAGGAGGCGGCGATCAGCGCGGTGTTGGCCGGGCGTTCGGCGGCGGCGATTTTCCCGACCGGGTCGGGCAAGTCGTTGTGCTACCAATTGCCCGCCTTGCTGCTCCCGCACCTCACCTTGGTGGTGTCGCCGCTGTTGGCGCTGATGCAGGACCAGTTGGCGTTTCTACAGCGCCACGGGATCGCCGCCGCCAGTATCGACTCGGCGCAAAGCCGCGATGAGGCAAGCGCCGTCATGGCACGAGCTAAAGCCGGCGAATTGAAGATTCTGATGATCTCGGTCGAGCGTCTGAAGAACGAGCGCTTCCGTCATTTTTTGCAGCAAGTGCCGATTTCGTTGCTGGTGGTGGACGAGGCGCATTGTATTTCGGAGTGGGGGCATAACTTCCGCCCGGATTACTTGAAGCTGCCGGACTACCAGCGCCAGTTCAACATCCCGCAAGCATTGCTGTTGACGGCCACGGCGACGCCCAATGTGATCGCCGACATGCAACGCAAATTTGCGATCGCCGAGTCGGATGTGATCACCACCGGTTTTTACCGCGCCAATCTTAATCTGTGGGTCGAGCCAGTGACTGGCGCGGCCAAGCGTGAGCGACTGGTGCAGTGGATGGGCGCGCGCATCGGCCAGCCGAGCATCGTGTATGTCACCCTGCAAAAAACGGCCGAGTTGATCGCTCAACACCTCAACACAAACGGGATCAGCGCCAACGCCTATCACGCGGGTTTACCTCACGAGCAACGTGAGGCCATCCAGCGACAGTTCATGGGTGGGCAGCTCAATTGCATCGTCGCCACCATCGCGTTCGGCATGGGCATCGACAAGAGCGACATTCGTAACGTGGTGCATTTCGACCTGCCCAAGTCGGTCGAAAACTACAGCCAGGAAATCGGCCGTGCCGGACGCGATGGCGCGTCATCCGACTGCTTGGTGCTGGCCAACCGGGACAGCCTCAACGTCTTGGAAAACTTTGTGTACGGCGACACGCCCGAGCTGCAAGGCATTCGCTGTGTACTGGATGAGCTTTGTGCGGCAATTGCTGAAGGTCAGTGGGAATTCATGCTGTTGCCGCTGTCCGATCAAAGCAATATCCGACAACTGCCGCTTAAAACCTTGTTGGTGCAATTGGAGCTGCGCGGCTTGATTGCCCCGCGTTACGCCTATTTCGCCGAGTACCGTTTCAAGTATTTGATTGAGCCCGAGGCATTGCTCGCCAAGTTTGAGGGCGAGCGTCAACAGTTTGTTTCGGCGATCATCCAGACATCGCCGCGCGCCAGAACCTGGGCCACGGTGAATTTCGACACCCTCTACGAACAGCATCAAGCGGACCGCAATCGGGTGGTCAAGGCGCTGGATTACTTCCAGGAGAAAGGCTGGATCGAGCTTGAAAGCAAGCAGATGACCGAGGTCTACCACCTGTTGGTGACAGAGGTGGATGCGCAAGCACTGAGCCTTGAGCTGCACCACTACTTCACCGCCCATGAGCGCGGCGAGATCGAACGTATTCATGCGATGTTGGCATTGTTCGCCAGCGACACCTGCCTGAGTTATCGACTGGCGCAGTACTTTGGTGATGAGCAGGCGCCGCAGCAGTGCGGGCATTGTTCGGTGTGTGCGGGGCAGGTCGCGCAGTTGCCAGAACCGCCTGCACGGGTGCCGCTTGTGGATAAAAACTTCGAAGCACTGTGCACAGCATTTATCCACAGGCATCAGGAATATGCAGGAAGTTATCCCCCGCCGGAACGCCTGACTCGATTTCTGTGCGGCATCAGCGTGCCGTTATTCACCAAAATCAAGGCGCGGACCATTCCGGGGTTTGGGGCGTTGGAAAATTACCCCTACGCCGACGTGCGCAACTGGGCCACGCAACATAGGACGGATGAGAAGTTTTGAACCTGTGGGAGCGGGCTCGCCCGCGATAGCATCGACGCGGTGTACCTGAGACACCGAGTCGTCTGAATCGCCAGCAAGCCCGATCCCACAATTCAAACCGTTTTACTACCCCAGTAGATCCTTCAGCACGCGGGTGAAGTCGCGGCTGCTGGCTTCCTCATCCGCATGTCGGCCATCACGCACCACCCATTGGCCGTTAACGATGACATCGCGCACTTGGCGATCCCCCCCGGCAAACAACCAGCGGTTGAGAATCGCATCGTCCTGCGCAGTGGCCAGGTACGGGTCGTTGCCGTCGAGCACCAGCCAGTCGGCGCGCTGGCCCACGGCCAATCCTGCCACCGCTTGTCCCATCGCCTGTGCGCCACCGGCCAGGGCTGCGTCGTACAACGTACGCCCGACCATCGGCTGATCGCTGCGGTACATCCGGTTGCGCCGCTGATCGCGCAGGCGCTGGCCGTATTCCAGCCAGCGCAGTTCTTCGACCACGCTTAACGACACGTGGCTGTCCGAGCCGATGCCCATACGCCCGCCTTGAGCGAGGTACTCCACGGCCGGAAAAATGCCGTCACCCAGGTTGGCTTCGGTGGTCAGGCACAGCCCGGCCACGGCCTTGCTTTGGGCCATACGCTGCACTTCATCGGCATTGGCGTGCGTGGCGTGTACCAGGCACCACCGGGCGTCGACTTCAACGTTGTCATAGAGCCATTGGATAGGGCGCTTGCCGCTCCAGCTCAGGCAGTCGTCGACTTCCTTTTGCTGCTCGGCGATGTGGATATGCACCGGGCAGGTCGTGTCGCTGGCACGCATGACTTCGTGGATTTGTTCAGGCGTAACGGCCCGCAACGAGTGAAAGCACAGGCCCAGTTGCTGCGCAGGTTGTTGCGCCAGCAGTGGCTTTAACTGTTGCTGCAAGGTCAGGTAGCGCTCGGTGCTGTTGATAAAGCGGCGCTGGCCGTCGTTCGGCGTTTGGCCGCCAAAACCGGCATGGCTATACAGCACCGGCAGCAGCGTCAGGCCAATACCGGCCGAGCGGGCGGCCTCGCTGATGCGCAGCGCCAGCTCAGCCGGGTTGGCGTAAGGCTGGCCCGAAAGGTCGTGGTGCACGTAATGGAATTCAGCGACCGAGGTGTAACCGGCCTTGAGCATTTCGATGTACAACTGGCGGGCGATGACGCCGAGTTGCTCTGGGCTGATTTTGCCCACTAGCCGATACATCAAGTCGCGCCACGTCCAGAAACTGTCATTGGGGTTGCCCGCCACTTCGGCCAAGCCGGCCATGGCGCGCTGAAACGCGTGCGAGTGCAGATTCGGCATGCCCGGTAATAACGGGCCGTTCAGACGTTGGGCGCCTTGAGCGTCGGAATCGGCTTTAATCCGGGTCAGATAGCCATCGGCGCCAACCTCGATGCGGACATCGGTAGCCCAGCCTGTGGGTAACAGCGCACGTTCGGCAAAGAAGACGGACATCGGTTCGGCACCCCATCGTTTGAAATTTGTATATACATATACAGACGTTTGCCTGCTCGGTAAACTCCGGCAAGCTACGCCCCCATAACTCATGAACAAGGATTGCCTGTGTCGACTCCGCCTGTCGTGCCCTCGCTGGCCGCCCACATGGGCGACAGTCCAGCCCCGCTTTATGCCCGCGTAAAACAGATGATCACCCAGCAAATTCAGAGCGGAAACTGGCCGCCGCACTACCGCGTGCCGTCCGAAAGCGAGCTGGTCACCCAATTGGGCTTCAGCCGCATGACCATCAACCGGGCGCTGCGTGAGATGACTGCCGACGGTTTGCTGGTCCGCATGCAGGGTGTCGGCACGTTCGTGGCCGAGCCAAAAACCCAGTCTGCGCTGTTTGAAGTCCACAACATCGCTGACGAAATCGCCGCCCGCGGACACATACACACCTGCAAAGTAATCAGCCTGGGCGAAGAGTTGGCCGGTTCCGAACGCGCTGCCGTGCTGGACATGCGCGAAGGGCAGAAAGTCTTTCACTCGTTGATCGTGCATTACGAAAACGGCATTGCCGTGCAAATTGAAGACCGCTTCGTCAATGCGCTAGTAGCGCCGGACTACCTCAAGCAAGACTTCACCCAGCAAACGCCTTACGCCTATCTGTCTCAGGTCGCACCACTGACCGAAGGCGAGCACGTGGTTGAAGCCATTCTGGCTGATCCCAAAGAGTGCAAGTTGCTGCAAATTGAAACCAGCGAGCCGTGCTTGCTGATTCGTCGCCGCACCTGGTCGGGCCGCCAGCCGGTGACCGCTGCACGCTTGATCCACCCTGGTTCCCGTCATCGCCTGGAAGGACGTTTCAGCAAATGAGTGAACTCACCGTTTTACGCGCCGCTGATTACCCGCGTATGCCGTGGAAAAACGGCGGTGGCAGCACTGAAGAAATCACCCGCGATGCAGGCGAGGGCCTTGATGGCTTTGGCTGGCGCCTGTCGATTGCTGACATTGGCGAGTCGGGTGGTTTTTCGCGCTTTGACGGCTACCAGCGGGTGATCAGCGTGCTGCAAGGCGCGGGCATGCACCTGAACGTTGATGAGGTGCGCAGTCGTGCCTTGTTACCTTTTGATGCCTTTGCCTTTAAAGGCGAAAGCGTTGTCAGTTGCACCTTGATTGACGGGCCAATCCGCGATTTCAACCTGATCTACGCTGCGGATCGTTACAGCGCGCGCGTGCAATGGCTGGAGGTGGGCGGTCGGTTCTACAGTTCGGCGCAAACGTTATTGATCTTCAGCGCCGATCAGCAGGTTCGTGTGGAACTCGGTAACACGCCTCACGAACAACTGAGCCGTTACGACTGCCTGCAACTGACCGGTAATCGTGGGCTGCTGGACCTTGCCGTCACCGGTCGCTGCTGCGTGATTGAGTTGAGCACGGTTTAACACCGAACCTGAGCGAGCTTGCCTCGCGATCTTTTGATCTTTTAAAAGATCGCGAGGCAAGCTCGCTCCTGCAAAAGCAGGCATTCAGCCTGCGCCCCATCTTGTTACCTAACGCCCCAAAAAGACGCAACTCCCCCTCCCAGTAACATCCTCACGCACTGCCTTGTTCGCTCGTACAGAAAACACCTGCGCGCTTCTTCGCATTCATTTACGGGCCTTTCAGGCCGATTCAAGATTTTTTCATCCACGGCAATCTCACGTTGGCCGCTTACTTGCATATGCTTGTATGTACAAGTACATAAGTGTGCATCTGCCCAACGCTGAGGAGTTACCCGTGACTTCAACAACCCCTAAATCGCCTGCTGCTTTTACCCGTCACCGTGAGGGTGAGATCCGCGCTGCCCGTGGCACCCAGCTCACGGCTAAAAGCTGGATGACCGAAGCCCCGTTGCGGATGTTGATGAACAACCTCGACCCGCAGGTGGCCGAGAACCCGACTGAGCTGGTGGTGTATGGCGGTATTGGGCGTGCGGCGCGTAACTGGGAGTGCTACGACAAAATCGTCGAAAGCCTGACCAACCTCAATGACGACGAAACCCTGTTGGTGCAATCGGGCAAGCCGGTCGGGGTGTTCAAAACCCACAGCAATGCGCCACGGGTGCTGATCGCCAACTCCAACCTGGTGCCGCATTGGGCCACATGGGAGCACTTCAACGAACTCGACGCCAAAGGTTTGGCCATGTACGGCCAGATGACAGCTGGCAGCTGGATCTACATCGGCAGCCAAGGCATCGTTCAAGGCACCTACGAAACCTTCGTTGAAGCCGGTCGCCAGCATTACAACGGTAGCCTGGTCGGTAAGTGGGTGCTGACCGCAGGTCTGGGTGGCATGGGCGGCGCGCAACCGTTGGCTGCCACCCTGGCGGGCGCCTGCTCGCTGAACATCGAATGCCAGCAGAGCCGCATCGATTTCCGTCTGGCCACCCGCTACGTTGACGAGCAAGCCACCGATCTTGATGACGCACTGGCTCGCATCGCCCAATACACCGGCGAAGGCAAAGCGATTTCCATCGCCCTGTGCGGCAACGCCGCTGAACTGCTGCCAGAAATGGTGCGCCGTGGCGTGCGCCCGGACATGGTCACCGATCAGACCAGCGCCCATGATCCGCTCAATGGCTACCTGCCAAAAGGCTGGACGTGGGAGCAGTACCGCGACCGCGCTGTGACTGACCCGGCGGGCGTGGTTAAAGCCGCCAAAGCCTCGATGGGCGAGCACGTTGAAGCCATGTTGGCGTTCCAGAAAGCGGGCATTCCAACGTTTGACTACGGCAACAACATTCGTCAGATGGCCAAAGAAGTGGGTGTCGAGCATGCATTCGACTTCCCCGGCTTTGTCCCGGCGTACATCCGTCCATTGTTCTGCCGGGGTGTCGGTCCGTTCCGTTGGGTGGCGCTGTCGGGAGATCCAGAAGACATCTACAAGACCGACGCCAAGGTCAAAGAGCTGATCGCCGACGATGCCCATCTGCACAACTGGCTGGACATGGCTCGCGAGCGCATCAGCTTCCAGGGTTTGCCGGCACGTATTTGCTGGGTGGGTCTGGGCCAGCGCGCCAAGCTCGGTCTGGCGTTCAACGAAATGGTCCGCAGCGGTGAACTCAAAGCGCCGATTGTGATTGGTCGTGACCACCTGGACTCCGGCTCGGTATCCAGCCCGAACCGTGAAACCGAATCGATGCAAGACGGCTCGGACGCGGTTTCCGATTGGCCACTGCTCAACGCATTGCTCAACACCGCCAGCGGCGCGACCTGGGTCTCGTTGCACCACGGCGGCGGCGTGGGCATGGGCTTCTCGCAGCACTCGGGCATGGTGATTGTGTGCGACGGCACCGACGAAGCGGCAGAACGCATTGCACGCGTGCTGCATAACGACCCGGCCACTGGCGTGATGCGCCATGCCGATGCGGGTTATCAGATCGCCATTGACTGCGCCAACGAACAGGGACTGAACCTGCCGATGGTTAACGGCTAACCAACGCCTTGTAGGAGCGAGCTTGCCTGGCGATCTTTCAGACGATCAAAAGAGCGCGAGGCAAGTTCGCTCCTGCGGGTAAATGTGAAGTTTTTCAGCAAGCGCAATCCCGGTATTCCTTTATCTGAGGTGGGGCACATGGCTGTTAATGATGATCGTGCAGGCGCTACACCTGTGATCGAGAAACGCTCGATCGATTACATCCCGGAGTCAGAACGACACGGGCGGCTGTTCAGCCAGTTCACGTTATGGCTGGGAGCCAATCTGCAAATCACTGCGATCGTGACAGGGGCGCTGGCCGTGGTTTTGGGCGGCGATGTGTTCTGGTCGCTGATCGGGCTGTTCATCGGGCAAGTGCTCGGCGGTGCAGTCATGGCTTTGCACGGCGCTCAAGGCCCGCAACTGGGCTTGCCGCAGATGATCAGCAGCCGCGTGCAATTTGGTGTTTATGGCGCCGTGGTACCGCTGGTGTTGGTGTGCCTGATGTACATCGGCTTTTCGGCCAGCGGCTCGTTGCTGGCCGGGCAAGCGATTGCTCAACTGCTGCACGTAGAAGACTGGATCGGCATCGTCGCCTTTGCCGGTTTTATCGTGGCCCTGACCATTTTCGGTTATCGGGTGATCCACGGCATTGGCCGCATCGCCAGTGTGCTGGGGGTGATTGCCTTCATCTACCTGTTCTACAAACTGCTGTCCGGTAACGACATTGGCGCTTTGCTGGGCAACAAGCATTTCTCGATCAGCAGCTTCTTGCTGGCGATCTCGTTGTCGGCATCCTGGCAAATTGCGTTCGGCCCGTACGTCGCGGATTACTCGCGATACCTACCGAGCAAGACTTCCCCCGCCAAGACCTTCTGGGCGATTGGACTGGGTTCGGTGATTGGCGCACAAACGGCGATGGTGTTCGGCGTGTTCGCCGCTGCCTTGGCGGGGTCGCAATTTGCCCACCACGAAGTGGCCTTTATCGTGGGCCTGGGCGGCACTGGCATTGTGGCGGCGCTGCTGTACTTCGCCGTGGCTTTCGGCAAGGTAACTATCACCACGCTCAATGCCTACGGCAGTTTTATGTCCGTCGCGACCATCATCAGCGGTTTTCGCGGTAGTCGCCGGATCCCCAGCGGCGTGCGTTTGCTCTACATCTTCGCGATGGTGGCCATGGCTACCGCGCTGGCGCTGTTGGGCAAGGACTCGTTCCTTAAGGATTTCTCCGCGTTCATCCTGTTTCTGCTGGCGTTCTTCACACCCTGGAGTGCGATCAACCTGGTGGATTTCTACTGCATCACCAAAGAGCGCTACGACATCCCGGCATTGTCCAATCCCGAGGGGCGTTATGGCCGCTGGAACTGGATCGGCCTCAGCGTTTATGTGATGGGCGTGCTGATTCAAATGCCGTTTATCTCGACTCACTTCTACACCGGCGCGCTGGTGGACAGCCTGGGCGGCACCGATATTTCGTGGATCATCGGCCTGCTCGTGCCCGCCGGTTTGTATTACTGGGCGGCCAGGAAATGGTCGCGTCCGGTGCCCGCTCAATTGATTCTGCCGGATGAGCGTTCAGCGTCTGAAATGGCGGCGGTCATACCGCCGGTTGTGCCCGTACCGATCTAGTCTGCATTCAATAAAACGCATAAACAGCGACTGGCGGCCAAGAGCCTTTTCCAAGGAGCATCAATGTGACCCTGTTAAACCTGATCCCCGGCCAACTGAGCCTTGCCCAACTGCGTGACATTTATCAGCAGCCGGTGACCCTCAGTCTGGACGACAGCGCGTCGGCGCAGATTGATGCCAGCGTGGCGTGTGTTGAGCAGATCCTTGCTGAAAACCGCACCACCTATGGCATCAACACCGGTTTTGGTTTGCTGGCTTCGACAAAAATCGCCAGTCAGGACCTGGAAAACCTCCAGCGTTCATTGGTGCTGTCGCATGCCGCGGGCGTGGGTGAGCCGATCAGCGATGACCTGGTGCGGCTGATCATGGTGCTTAAGGTCAACAGCCTGAGCCGTGGTTTCTCCGGGATCCGCCGCGTGGTGATCGATGCCTTGATCGCCCTGATCAATGCTCAGGTGTATCCGCATATTCCGCTCAAGGGTTCGGTCGGTGCATCGGGTGATCTGGCGCCGTTGGCGCACATGTCGCTGGTGCTGCTGGGCGAAGGCAAGGCGCGCTACAAAGGTGAGTGGCTGGATGCGGTATCGGCGCTGAAACAGGCCGGTCTGCACCCCCTGACGCTGGCGGCCAAAGAAGGCCTGGCCTTGCTCAACGGCACTCAGGTATCAACCGCCTTTGCCTTGCGCGGGCTGTTTGAAGGCGAAGACTTGTTTGCCGCCGCCACGGTCTGCGGCAGCCTGACCGTTGAAGCGGTGCTGGGTTCGCGCTCGCCGTTTGACCCGCGCATCCATGCCGCGCGCGGCCAGCGTGGGCAAATCGATGCCGCCGCCCTGTACCGCGATTTGCTGGGCTCGAGCAGCGAGGTGTCGGCGTCGCACAAAAACTGCGACAAGGTACAAGACCCGTATTCCCTGCGCTGCCAGCCGCAAGTGATGGGCGCCTGCCTGACCCAGTTCCGTCAGGCCGCTGAAGTGTTGGGCATTGAAGCCAACGCCGTCTCGGATAACCCGCTGGTGTTTGCCGAGCAGGGCGATGTGATCTCCGGCGGTAACTTCCACGCCGAGCCGGTCGCCATGGCGGCCGACAACATGGCCTTGGCGATTGCCGAAATCGGCTCACTGAGCGAGCGCCGCATCTCGTTGATGATGGACAAACATATGTCGCAACTGCCGCCGTTTCTGGTGGCCAATGGCGGGGTCAACTCGGGCTTCATGATCGCGCAAGTGACGGCCGCCGCGTTGGCCAGCGAGAACAAGGCGCTGGCCCACCCGCACAGCGTCGACAGCATTCCGACCTCAGCCAACCAAGAGGACCACGTGTCGATGGCCCCGGCTGCGGGCAAACGTTTGTGGGAAATGGCTGAAAACGTGCGCGGCGTGCTCGCGGTTGAATGGCTGGCCGCGTGCCAGGGGCTGGACCTGCGCAACGGTCTGAAAACCTCGTCCAAACTCGAAATCGCCCGCACCACGCTACGCAGCAGTGTGGCGTTCTATGAAAAAGACCGTTTCTTCGCCCCGGACATCGACGCCGCCCTGCAATTGCTGGCGTCGCGCTGCCTGAATGAACTGATTGTGCCCCAGACCCTACCGAGCCTGTAGGCGTCGAGCTCGTCTATCCGCCTTGGCCTTTTAATGATTAGGAGCGTCACACAATGAACCTCTACAAGACTCTGCTGACCCCCTTGCTTTCCATCAGTCTGTTGGCTGGTGCAGGCGCTGCGCAGGCGGCCACCTGGTGCGAATCCGGCAAGCCGGTGAAATTCGCCGGGCTCAACTGGGAAAGCGGCATGCTCCTCACGGACCTGATGCAGTTCGTACTGGAAAAAGGCTACGGCTGTAAAACCGACAGCTTGCCGGGCAACTCCATCACCATGGAAAACGCGCTGGGCAGCAACGATATTCAAGTGTTTGCCGAAGAGTGGGTGGGCCGCAGCGACGTCTGGAACAAGGCTGAGAAGGCCGGCAAAGTCATCGGTGTCGGCGCGCCAGTGGTGGGGGCTGTTGAAGGGTGGTACGTGCCGCGCTATGTGATCGAAGGCGATGCCAGCCGCAACATCGCTGCCAAGGCACCGAATCTCAAATCCATCTCGGACCTGGCGCAGTACGCGTCCGTGTTCAAAGACCAGGAAGAACCGTCCAAGGGCCGCTTCTACAACTGCCCGGCGGGTTGGACCTGTGAGCTTGAAAACACCGAAATGCTCAAAAGCTATGGCTTGGAAAACACCTACACCAACTTCCGCCCAGGCACCGGCCCGGCCCTGGATGCCGCCGTGCTGTCGAGCTACAAGCGTGGCGAGCCAATCCTGTTTTACTACTGGTCGCCAACACCGCTCATGGGCCGCGCTGACCTGGTCAAGCTCGAAGAAAAAGCCGGTGTCGACAAGCACGTAGACATCAAGGTCGGCGTGTCGAAAGTCTTCAGTGAGCAGGCGCCGGAACTGGTCGCCGTGCTGGAAAAGGTCAACCTGCCAATTGACCTGCTCAACCAGAACCTGGCCCGCATGACCCACGAACGTATCGAGTCGCCGCAACTGGCGAAGATTTTCCTCAAGGAACACCCGCAAGTCTGGCACGCCTGGGTCGATGAAGCCGCCGCCAAGAAAATCGAAGCGGCGCTTTGAAAACGGACGCTGTGTCTGTGGTTAACGTCCTTTTCATTTGATCGAGAGTTCTTATGTTTCCCGAACGTTTTACATTTTCTATAGCGGATTGGGTCAACGGCTGGGTTGACGTGTTGGTGACCAACTATGGTGATGTGTTCCGGCATATTTCCGACACCTTGCTGTGGGCCATCGTCAACCTCGAAACCGTGCTGCGCATGGCACCGTGGTGGCTGATGCTGGCCATAGTGGCGGGCATCACCTGGCACGCGACACGCAAAGTGCTGACCACGGCGGTGATCGTCGGGTTGCTGTTTTTGGTGGGCGCGGTGGGCTTGTGGGACAAGCTGATGCAAACCTTGGCGCTGATGATGGTCGCCACGGTGATCTCGGTACTGATCGGCGTGCCGCTGGGCATCTTGTCGGCGCGCAGCAACCGCTTGCGCGCGGTGCTGATGCCGGTGCTCGACATCATGCAAACCATGCCCAGCTTTGTGTACCTCATCCCGGTGCTGATGCTGTTTGGGCTGGGCAAGGTGCCCGCGATTTTCGCCACCGTGATCTACGCAGCGCCGCCACTGATCCGCCTGACTGACCTGGGCATTCGCCAGGTCGACAGCGAAGTCATGGAAGCCATCAACGCGTTTGGTGCCAACCGCTGGCAACAACTGTTCGGCGTGCAACTGCCGCTGGCGATGCCGAGCATCATGGCCGGGATCAACCAGACCACGATGATGGCGCTGTCGATGGTGGTGATCGCCTCGATGATCGGCGCACGCGGCTTGGGCGAGGACGTGCTGGTGGGCATCCAGACCTTGAACGTTGGGCGCGGGCTGGAAGCAGGCTTGGCCATTGTGATTCTGGCGGTGGTGATCGACCGCATTACCCAGGCTTATGGCCGACCACGGCATGAGGTGAGCAAATGACCACGCCTTCTAAAATCGAAGTCAAAAACGTGTTCAAGATTTTTGGCAGCCGCTCCAAAGAAGCGCTGGCCATGATCCAGCAGGACAAAAGTAAAGATCAGGTGTTAGCCGCGACAGGGTGCGTGGTGGGTGTCAATAACCTGTCGCTGAACATCGGCACGGGTGAGATTTTCGTCATCATGGGTTTGTCGGGGTCGGGCAAGTCGACGCTGGTGCGTCACTTCAATCGCCTGATTGACCCCACCAGCGGCGCGATTCTGGTCGATGGCGAAGACATCCTCCAATACGACATGGAAGCCTTGCGCCAATTCCGTCGCCATAAAATCAGCATGGTGTTCCAGAGCTTTGGCCTGTTGCCGCACAAAAGCGTGCTCGACAACGTGGCTTACGGCCTCAAAGTGCGCGGCGAAAGCAAAGCCTTGTGCGCCGAGCGCGCCTTGCACTGGATCAACACCGTGGGCCTGAAGGGCTACGAAAGCAAATACCCGCATCAATTGTCGGGCGGCATGCGCCAGCGCGTCGGCCTGGCGCGCGCCCTGGCTGCTGACACCGACATTATCCTGATGGACGAAGCCTTCAGCGCCCTTGACCCGCTGATCCGGGCCGAGATGCAGGACCAGTTGCTTGAACTGCAAAAAACCCTGCACAAAACCATCGTTTTCATCACCCATGACCTCGATGAAGCGGTGCGCATTGGCAACCGGATTGCGATTCTCAAGGACGGTCGACTGATCCAGGTGGGTACGCCCAGGGAGATTCTGCATGCTCCGGCCGATGACTATGTGGATCGTTTTGTTCAGCGCCGTGCCGTGGCGGTTTAGGTGTGCAAGGGTGAGAAATGAGTAACGTGCAGATTGAAGCAGTGGTGATCGATAACACGCGCATGCGCTGGCAGGACGTGGTGGCCGTTGCCCGGCATGGTGCGCGGCTGGAACTGTCGGCGCAGGCCTGGGCCCGCATCGACAACGCGCAGGCCATCGTGCAGCGCATTGTGCAAAGCGGCGAACGCGCCTATGGCATCAACACCGGCTTAGGCGGGTTAAGCAACGTCTCGCTGCAGCATGAGCAATTGAGCGCACTGTCACGCAACACCTTGCTCAGCCATGCCTGCGGCGTGGGCCCTGTGCTGAGCAATGAGCAAACCCGAGCGATCATTTGCGCGGCGGTCATTCAATACAGCCAGGGCAAGTCCGGCTTGCACCGCCAAGTGGTCGAGGCGCTGCTGGCCTTGCTCAATCGCCAGATCACCCCGCAGGTGCCCTCTCAAGGTTCGGTGGGGTATCTGACCCACATGGCACATATCGGCATCAGCTTGCTGGGCGTGGGCGAGGTCAGCTACCTGGGTCAGGTCGTGCCAGCCCAGCAAGCCCTGGCCGCCGAGGGGTTGGGCCCGGTGCAACTGGGGGCCAAAGACGGCTTGTGCCTGGTCAATGGCACGCCGTGCATGACTGGCCTGAGCTGTCTGGCGCTGGCCGATGCCGCCCACTTATTGCAGTGGGCTGACGTAACGGGCGCCATGAGCTTCGAGGCGCTGCGTGGCCAGATTGATGCATTCGATCCGGAGATTTTGGCGCTCAAGCCGCATCCGGGCATGCAGCAAGTGGGGGCCAATGTGCGCCGCCTGCTGGCAGACAGTGAAGTGATCGCCAGCAGCAAAGGCGTGCGTACCCAGGATGCGTTGAGCCTGCGCTCGATTGCGCAGGTGCATGGTGCCGCCCGCGACCAGCTCAAACACGCCGCAGAGCAGATTGAAACCGAGCTTAACTCGGTCAATGACAACCCGATGGTGCTGGGCACGCCCGAGGCCTATCGGGTGGTCAGTCAAGCCAACCCGCATGGCCAGTCGGTGGCCTTGGCGGCCGATATTTTGGCCATCGCGATGGCCGAGATCGGTTCGATTGCCGAACGTCGACTAGACCGTCTAATCAATCCGCATGTCAGCGACCTGCCTGCGTTTCTGGTGAGTCAGCCGGGCGTTAACTCGGGGATGATGATCGTGCAATACGTCGCGGCCTCGCTGTGCGCGCAAAACCGCCAACTGGCGCAACCGGCGGTGCTCGACAACTACGTAACCTCAGGCTTGCAGGAAGACCACTTGAGCCTGGGCACCAATGCGGCGCTCAAGCTGCTGCAAGTGTTGGAAAACTGCACGCAGATTCTGGCCATTGAATACCTGTTGGCGGCCCAGGCGTTCGAGTTTCTCAAGGCCAAGCATTTTGGTGACGGTACGCAGTTGGCCTGGCACTTACTGCGCGAGCAGGTGGCGCCGTACGATCAGGACCGCTGGCTGGCGCCGGAGATAGCCAAGAGCGCGGCTATTATCAAGGACCCACGCGGGTTGCAGTCATTGTCGCCTTACCTGGCGTGAAGCATCGACGGAGTGATGGAATGAAAACGCTTTGGCAACACTGCAACGTCGCGACCATGGCCAATGGCACGTACTCGGTCATCGAAGACGCGGCCATCGTGACCCGCGATGGCTACATCGATTGGATCGGGCCACGCCGTCACGTGCCGAAAGACCAATACGACCCACTCTTGGGCCAAGTCTTCGATCTGAAAGGCGCGTGGGTCACGCCGGGGTTGATCGATTGCCATACCCACGCGGTGTTTGGCGGCAATCGCAGTGGCGAGTTCGAACAGCGCCTGCAAGGCGTGAGTTATGCCGACATCGCCGCTGCGGGTGGCGGTATCGCCAGCACCGTAAGGGCGACCCGCGCCGCCAGCGAAGAGGAACTGTTCGCCAGTGCTCGTCAGCGCTTGCTGTGTTTGCTGCGCGATGGTGTGACCAGCGTTGAGATCAAGTCCGGCTACGGCCTGAGTCTGGAGAGCGAACGTAAAATCCTGCGGGTGATTCGTCGTCTGGGCGAAGAACTGCCGGTCACTGTACGCAGCACCTGCCTGGCGGCGCACGCGTTGCCGCCGGAATACAAGGATCGCGCCGACGATTACATCGAACACATCTGCACGCAAATGCTGCCCGCGCTGGCGGCCGAAGGGCTGGTGGATGCCGTGGATGCCTTCTGCGAATACCTGGCGTTTTCGCCGGAGCAGGTCGAGCGGGTGTTCAAGGTGGCCCAGCAGTTGGGGTTGCCGGTCAAATTGCACGCCGAGCAACTGTCCTCGCTGCACGGCTCAAGCCTGGCGGCGCGTTATCAGGCGTTGTCGGCGGATCACCTGGAGTTCATGACCGAAGAAGACGCCATCGCCATGGCTCAATCCGGGACCGTGGCGGTGTTGTTGCCGGGTGCGTTTTACTTTTTGCGCGAAACCCAACTGCCGCCGATGGACGCGCTGCGCAAGCATGGAGTCAAGGTCGCCATCGCCAGCGACCTCAATCCGGGTACCTCGCCGGGCTTGTCGCTGCGTCTGATGCTGAACATGGCCTGCACCTTGTTCCGCATGACCCCAGAAGAAGCCTTGGCGGGCGTCACCCTGCACGCTGCCACGGCCTTGGGCATGGGCGCGACCCACGGCTCACTGGAGTCGGGCAAAGTGGCTGATTTTGTGGCCTGGAACATTGATCGCCCGGCAGACCTCGCGTACTGGCTGGGCGGTGATCTGGACAAACGCGTCGTGCGCAATGGCGTTGACGTCACGCTTTAGGAGAAAAGGCTGTGGATAAGGTTCTGACATTCAAACAAGGTCGCGTGCCCTTGCTGATCAGCATGCCCCACGCGGGGTTAAAGCTGACGCCTGCGGTCGAGGCCGGGCTGATTCCCGAGGCGCAAAGCCTGCCGGACACCGATTGGCACATCCCAAGGCTTTACGCCTTTGCCGATGAGCTGGGGGCCAGCACGTTGGCCGCGCAGTATTCGCGGTTTGTGATTGACCTCAATCGCCCCGAAGACGATGCCCCGCTGTACGCGGGCGCGACCACCGGATTATTTCCGGCCACCCTGTTTGACGGCGTACCGTTGTTTCGCGAAGGGCAAGTGCCGAGCGCGCAAGAGCGTGCGACCTACCTGCAAACCATCTGGCAGCCCTACCACCAGACCTTGCAGCAAGCGCTAAAACGCCTCAAGGACGAGTTTGGCTACGCGCTGCTGTTTGACGCGCACTCCATCCGCTCGCAAGTGCCGCACCTGTTTGAAGGGCGCTTGCCGGACTTCAACCTTGGCACCTTCAACGGCGCCAGTTGTGATCCGCAGCTGGCGAGTGATCTTGAAGCGATCTGCGCCGAACACTCAGCTTATAGCCATGTCCTGAACGGGCGTTTCAAGGGCGGCCACATCACCCGCCACTACGGCAACCCAGGGGATAACATCCACGCCGTGCAACTGGAACTGGCGCAATGCAACTACATGGACGAGTTTGAACCGTTCAACTACCGCGAGGATTTGGCGGCCCCGACGCAGGGGGTGCTCAAGCAATTGCTGGCACGGATGATTGCGTGGGGGCAAGAGCGCTACGCCTAAAACGCCTCTCTTTGGTGAGGCTATATAACCCCATGCTCATTCCGCCAATCGGGTTTATGATGCCAATCGGCACTATTTTTGAAGTCCTCATCTGGGATGACCTCAACCCTCTCACGGAGTGTGTAATGCAGACCTTATTCCCGCAGATCAAACCCTACGCCCGGCACGATCTTGCTGTTGATGGGCCGCATGTACTTTACGTCGATGAAAGTGGCACCCCCGACGGTTTGCCGGTGGTGTTTGTCCACGGGGGGCCCGGCTCGGGCTGTGATGCCAACAGCCGCTGTTACTTCGATCCGGGCGTGTACCGCATCATCACCTTCGATCAGCGCGGCTGCGGGCGTTCAACCCCGCACGCCAGCCTTGATAACAACACGACCTGGGATCTGGTGGCGGACATGGAGCGGATTCGTCTGTTCCTGGGCATCGACAAATGGGTGCTGTTTGGCGGCTCCTGGGGTTCGACCCTGTCGCTGGCGTACGCGCAAAGCCATCCAGACCGTGTGCATGGCCTGATTCTGCGCGGCATCTTCCTGGCGCGTGCGCAAGAGATCGAATGGTTCTACCAGGCGGGCGCCAGTCGAATCTTCCCGGACTACTGGCAGGACTATATCGCGCCGATTCCACCGGAGGAGCGTGACGATCTGCTCACCGCGTACCACAAGCGCCTGACCGGCAATGACCAGATCGCACAAATGCACGCGGCCAAGGCCTGGTCGATGTGGGAAGGTCGCACGGCGACGCTGCGCCCCAACCCGCAAGTGGTCGAGCGTTTTTGCGACCCGCATCGCGCCTTGTCGATTGCCCGTATCGAATGCCACTACTTCACCAACAGTGCATTTCTTGAACCTAATCAGTTGATTCGCGACATGTACAAGATCGCCCATTTGCCGGCGGTGATCGTGCATGGCCGCTATGACGTGATTTGCCCGCTGGATAACGCCTGGGAACTGCATCAGAACTGGCCGGGCAGCGAACTGCAAGTGATACGCGATGCGGGGCACGCAGCCTCTGAAACCGGTATTACCGATGCGCTGGTGCGTGCGACCGAGCAAATGGCTAGCAGCCTGCTCAATCTGCAGCCCGACGAAGCATGAAGGGCTTGTTGCAACGCGTCAGTGGCGCGCGGGTAGAGGTGGGCGAAGAGGTTGTAGGCTCAATTGATCAGGGTTTGCTGGTGCTGGTGGCCGTTGAACCTGGGGACACAGAAGCCCATGCGGCCAAGCTGTTGCATAAATTGCTCAATTACCGGGTGTTCAGCGATGTGGACGGCAAAATGAACCTGTCGCTGGCCGATGTCGGCGGCGGTTTGTTGCTGGTGTCGCAGTTCACCCTGGCCGCTGACACCAAAAGTGGGTTGCGCCCCAGTTTTTCCACAGCGGCACCTCCTACGTTAGCCCAGACCCTCTTCAATTACTTGCTGGAAGAGGCAAAACGGCTTCATCCGACGGTCGAAACCGGACGTTTTGGCGCCGAAATGCAGGTGCATTTGGTCAATGATGGCCCTGTGACATTCCTGTTACACATCTAAAACCTTGAAAAAACGAGTTTTCGTCTGAAAACAGGGGGGGGGAGCGAGAAATACTTGCTGAGAATAGATGCGTTGTAACGCGGCCTACTAGATAATCCCGCGCTACCATAGACACTAATCCGACGTGCTTGGGGAATCATTTTTCCCTTTTACGGTCGGAACAGTGCTCGCCAACCCGGCATGTAGATCGCTGGCCGTTGGTTTCATCATCTGTTTTCGGCGAGGTTTGCTCGTGATTGTTAGTCCATTTAATGCACCAAAAATGTCTGCCAAGCGGTTACGCAACGCACTGGTGACGGGCTCTGCGCTCCTTTGCTTGTTCGGTGCGGGTCAACTGTGGGCATTCAGTCTGGATGACGTGGCGGCGCAGGCTAAAACCCTGGCCGAGCAGAAATACCAAGCGCCACGCAGCAACTTGCCAAATGAGTTCCGCGACATGAAGTTCGCGGACTACCAGAAAATTCAGTTCAACCGCGAAAAAGCCCAGTGGGCTGGGGACAAGACCCCATTCAAACTGTCCTTCTATCACCAGGGCATGCATTTCGACACGCCGGTGAAAATCAACGAAGTGACGTCCGACAAGGTCGAAGAGATCAAGTACGACGCGAGTCGCTTTGATTTTGGCGATGTCAAATTCGACCCTAAAGCCACCGAGAACCTCGGCTGGGCGGGTTTCCGCGTGTTGTACCCCATCAACAAGGCGGACAAGCAAGACGAAATCATGACCATGCTGGGCGCGAGCTACTTCCGCGTGATCGGCAAGGGCCAGACCTACGGCTTGTCGGCACGTGGCATGGCGATTGATACCGCGCTGCCATCGGGTGAAGAGTTCCCACGTTTCACCGAGTTCTGGATCGAACGTCCAAAACCTAATGACAAACACCTGGTGATCTTCGCGTTGCTGGATTCGCCGCGTGCGACCGGCGCCTACCGCTTTATCCTGCGTCCTGGCGTAGACACGGTGGTCGACGTGAAAGCGCAAATGTTCCTGCGTGACAAAGTGGGCAAGCTGGGCATCGCTCCACTGACCAGCATGTACCTGTTCGGCGCCAACCAGCCGTCCAAAGTGCTGAACTACCGCCGCGAACTGCACGATTCGTCGGGCCTGGCGATTCATGCCGGCAACGGCGAGTGGATCTGGCGTCCGCTGAACAACCCGAAACACTTGGCGGTGAGTAACTTTGCCGTTGAAAACCCGCGTGGATTTGGCTTGCTGCAACGTGGCCGTGACTTCAGCCACTACGAAGACCTCGATGACCGTTATGACAAACGCCCAAGTGCGTGGATCGAGCCACAGGGTGATTGGGGTAAAGGGACTGTCGACCTGGTAGAAATCCCGACGGCTGACGAAACCAACGACAACATCGTTGCGTTCTGGAGCCCGGGCACGCTGCCAGAGCCAGGCAAACCGTTTGACTATGCCTACCGCCTGCACTGGACCCTGGACGAAGCGGCACTGCACCCGACTGACAGCGCCTGGGTTAAACAAACCTTGCGTTCGACCGGTGACGTCAAGCAATCCAACCTTATCCGTCAGCCTGACGGCAGCGTGGCCTACCTGATTGACTTTGAAGGCCCGTCGCTGGAAAAACTGCCAGCCGATGCGCCTGTTCGTAGCCAAGTGAGTGTGGGTGACAACGCTGACCTGGTTGAAAACAATCTGCGCTACAACCCGGAAACCAAGGGCTGGCGCTTGACCTTGCGCCTGAAAGTCAAAGACCCAAGCAAGTCCACTGAGCTGCGTGCTGCGCTGGTTCAAGACGTTGAGCAAGCCCCTGCAACCGTGGCCAAGGCTGAGAAAGTGGCAGCCAAAGCGCACGAGAAGAAAGAGGCCAAAGAGCACAAAGAAGATAAAGCCAAGGACGCCAAGGGTGCTAAAGCCCCTGCCGCCGAAGCTGCCCCCGCTACCCCAGAACCGGTGAAGACTGAAAAAGTGTTGACCGAGACCTGGAGCTACCAGTTGCCAGCCGATGAGTAATGCTCACTCTCAGCCGGTCTCGCTGGACGAGTACCTGGCACACTTGCCACTGAGCGAGGAGCAGCGCGCCGACTTGGCGAACTGCACCTCGTTCGCCGAGTTGCATGAGCGTCTGTCGGCGCGTTCCGACGTCGATGCTGGCGAAGCCGCTCAGGCTTCGGTGGGCACGCGTCTTAACCTCACCACGGCTGCCGAACTCGAGGAAGCAGAAATGCTCGCCCTCGACGCCAGTGGCCGGGTGATGCTCAGGGCCACGCCGCCGATTCGCCGTACCAAAGTGGTGCCCGAGCCCTGGCGCACCAATATTCTGGTTCGTGGCTGGCGCCGTCTCACCGGGCGCAGTAACCCTGCGGTGCCGAAAAAAGACGAAAAAGTGTTGCCCAAAGCGCGCTGGCGGACGGTGGGTTCTATCCGCCGTTACATCCTGCTCATTCTGATGCTCGGCCAAACCATCGTTGCTGGCTGGTACATGAAAGGCATCATGCCGTACCAGGGCTGGTCGTTCGTTGATCTGGACGAAGTTATGCATCAGCCTCTGATGCAGACCGCGCAGCAAGTACTGCCGTATGCCTTGCAAACCAGCATCCTGATTCTGTTCGGGATTCTGTTCTGCTGGGTTTCGGCGGGGTTCTGGACCGCCCTCATGGGCTTCCTTGAGCTGCTGACCGGGCACGACAAATACCGCATTTCCGGCGCTAGCGCTGGCAGTGAGCCGATCCCGGAGCAGGCGCGTACTGCGCTGGTGATGCCGATCTGTAACGAAGACGTGACCCGTGTGTTTGCGGGCCTGCGCGCGACTTACGAATCGGTTGCGGCCACGGGTGATCTGGACCGCTTTGACTTCTTCGTCCTCAGCGACAGTAACGACCCTGACATTTGCGTTGCCGAACAGCAGGCCTGGTTGGATGTTTGCCGCGAAACAGAAGGCTTTGGGCGGATTTTCTATCGCCGTCGCCGCCGTCGTGTGAAGCGTAAAAGCGGCAACCTCGATGACTTCTGCCGTCGCTGGGGCGGTGATTACAAGTACATGGTCGTGCTTGACGCTGACAGCGTCATGAGCGGCGAATGCCTGACCAGCCTGGTGCGCTTGATGGAAGCCACGCCAGACGCAGGCATCATCCAGACCGCGCCCCGGGCGTCGGGTATGGACACTTTGTATGCGCGCATGCAGCAGTTTGCTACGCGGGTCTACGGGCCGCTGTTCACCGCCGGTTTGCACTTCTGGCAGTTGGGTGAATCTCACTACTGGGGCCACAACGCAATCATCCGCATGAAGCCGTTTATCGAGCACTGCGCCTTGGCGCCGCTGCCGGGTAAGGGCGCATTTGCGGGCGCGATCCTGTCTCACGACTTCGTCGAAGCGGCGTTGATGCGTCGTGCCGGTTGGGGCGTGTGGATTGCTTACGATCTGCCGGGCAGCTACGAAGAACTGCCGCCCAACTTGCTGGACGAACTCAAGCGTGACCGTCGTTGGTGCCATGGCAACTTGATGAACTTCCGCCTGTTCCTGGTCAAAGGCATGCACCCGGTTCACCGTGCGGTGTTCCTGACGGGCGTGATGTCGTACCTGTCGGCGCCCTTGTGGTTCTTCTTCCTGCTGCTGTCGACGGCCTTGCTGGCGGTCAACACGCTGATGGAGCCGCAGTACTTCATGGAACCTCGCCAGCTCTATCCGCTGTGGCCTCAATGGCACCCGGACAAAGCGGTTGCGTTGTTCTCGACCACCATCGTGTTGCTGTTCTTGCCTAAGTTGTTGAGCATTATCCTGATCTGGGCCAAGGGCGCGAAAGAGTTCGGTGGCAAGTTCAAGGTCACGCTGTCGATGCTGCTCGAAATGCTCTTTTCGATGCTGCTGGCACCCGTGCGCATGATCTTCCACACCCGTTTCGTACTGGCCGCATTCCTCGGCTGGGCCGCGACCTGGAACTCGCCACAACGTGACGACGACTCCACGCCGTGGAGCGAAGCGGTGCGTCGTCACGGCCCGCAAACCCTGCTGGGTGCAGCCTGGGCGGCGTTGGTGTTGTGGTTAAACCCCAGCTTTCTGTGGTGGCTGGTGCCGATTGTCGGTTCGCTGATGCTGTCGATTCCGGTATCGGTGATCTCCAGCCGGGTCAAGCTGGGCCTCAAATCTCGTGACGAAAGCCTGTTCCTGATTCCTGAGGAGTACGCCCCGCCGCGTGAATTGTCGGCTACCGCTGAGTACACCCACGAGAACCGCTACCACGCGCTCAACGACGGCTTTATCCGTGCCGTGGTCGACCCGCAGCAGAACGCTTTGGCCTGTGCTTTGGCGACTTCGCGTCACCGTGAAGCCGAGCCGATTGAATGGCTGCGTACCGAACGGGTACGTCAGGCGCTCAAGGTCGGCCCGCAAGGCCTGAGCAACAACGAGCGTATGGCGTTGTTGAGCGACCCTGTGGCGTTGGCCCGCCTGCATGCGCTGGTGTGGAGTGAAGGTCACGAAGACTGGCTCAACGCCTGGCGTGAAACCATGGCGGCGCAGGCCCACGCGCCTTTGCTGCCGTTGCAACCCGCGGCGTGATCTGACGTGAGAAACCCGCTTCTGCTTTTGTGGGAGCGGGCTTGCTCGCGATGCCATCACCTCGGCCCTTCTGATACACCGCGTCGCTTTAATCTCGAGCCAGCCCGCTCCCACAGGTTAAACCCCGCTTGTCATGCTTTTCTCTCTCAAAACTCGTCTCCTAACCTTCTGTGAGTTAGCATCCGTCCCCGAATGGGTGAGTGCCCGGCTTTATTGGCTTTATGAATCGAGCCCGCCGCAGGCCAACACCTTTATTGAGTAGGTTGAGGGGAGTGGATGATGAAGAAGTTTGTCTCGAAACTGCTGTGCGGCGTCGCTGCATTATTGGCGGTAAGCGCAGCCCATGCCGGCGCCATTGAAGACGCGGTCAAGCGCGGCACATTGAAAGTGGGCATGGATCCGACATACATGCCTTTCGAAATGACCAACAAGCGCGGTCAGATCATTGGCTTTGAAGTCGACTTACTCAAAGCCATGGCCAAGTCCATGGGCGTCAAGCTTGAGCTGGTGTCCACTGGCTACGACGGCATCATCCCGGCCTTGATGACCAACAAATTCGACATGATCGGCAGCGGCATGACCCTGACTCAGGAGCGCAACCTGCGCCTGAACTTCAGCGAACCCTTCATCGTGGTCGGCCAGACCCTGCTGATTCGCAAGGAACTGGCAGACAAGATCAAGTCCTACAAGGACCTTAACGACCCGCAATACCGCCTGACCTCGAAAATCGGTACTACAGGTGAAATCGTTGCTCGCAAGCTGATGTCCAAAGCCCAGTACCACGGTTATGACAACGAGCCTGAAGCCGTTCTTGACGTGGTTAACGGCAAAGCTGATGCCTTTATCTACGACGCGCCTTACAACGTTGTGGCGGTCAACAAGTTCGGCAACGGCAAGCTGGAATTCCTCGACAAGCCGTTCACCTACGAGCCGTTGGCCTTTGGTCTGAAGAAAGGCGACTACGACAGCATTAACTTCATCAACAACTTCCTGCACCAGATCCACGAAGACGGCACCTACGATCGCATCCATGACAAGTGGTTCAAAGACACTGCTTGGCTCAAAGACATGGAATAAGCGCGATTCCTTGTAGCCGCTGACGCAGGCTGCGATAAGCCCCGAAGGGGCTTCAGGATTTCAGGGCTGCTCTGCAGCCCATCGCAGCCTTCGGCAGCGGCTACAAAAAAGCTGACCGCGTGACCCTGACGGAAATATTGCAAAGTGATCAAACAGAAAAAAGCCCAGTGGCCCTGGCACGTATTAACCGTGCTGATACTCATCGGTCTGGCGGGTGCGTTGTATTACGCCACTTCGCTGATGTCCTACGAGTGGCGCTGGAACCGAGTCCCTCAGTACTTCGCCTATCAGGCAGAAGAAGCTCAACGAGCCGCTGAAACCTCGACCGTCATTGAAGTGATACGTAACGGCGGTAAGGCCGAAGTCGTGCTGCGCGGCGACGATGGCGCCGAACAGCGTCTGACCGTGGCTGACAACAGCCTGCAACTGGCCGAAGGCGACGATGTGGCCGAAGGCGATGTGGTCGGTGTCAACCGCCATTGGGCAGCAGGTCCGCTGCTTCTGGGCTTGTGGACTACCGTTTGGCTGTCCCTGGTGTCTGGCGTGCTGGGCTTGATAATCGGACTGGCCACCGGGCTGTGCCGGCTGTCGAATAACCCGACCTTGCGCGACCTCTCGACCCTGTATGTCGAACTGGTGCGCGGTACGCCGCTGCTGGTACAGATTTTCATCTTCTACTTCTTTATTGGCACCGTACTCAACCTGTCTCGCGAATTTGCCGGCATTGCCGCCTTGTCGTTGTTCACCGGTGCGTACGTGGCCGAAATTGTGCGTTCGGGCGTACAGTCCATCGCCCGTGGACAGAGTGAAGCAGCACGCTCGCTGGGCCTCAATGCCAGCCAGTCGATGCGCCACGTGGTACTGCCGCAAGCCTTCAAACGGGTACTGCCGCCTTTGGCCGGGCAATTTATCAGCCTGGTCAAAGACACCTCGCTGGTGTCGGTGATTGCCATTACCGAGCTGCTTAAAAGTGGCCGTGAAGTCATCACCACCTCGTTCTCGCCGTTCGAAATTCTGTTCTGTGTGGCGGGCCTGTACTTGTTGATCAACCTGCCGCTGTCGCATTTGGCCAGCCGGCTTGAGCGGAGGCTCGCGCAAAGTGATTGAAGTTCGCAAACTGGTAAAAGTCTTCGATACTCGCGGGCACATCGTGCGTGCGGTCGATAACGTGACCACCCAGGTTGCCAAGGGCGAAGTGTTGGTGGTAATCGGCCCGTCCGGTTCCGGCAAGTCGACCTTTCTGCGTTGCCTCAACGGCCTGGAAGAATTCGACTCCGGTTCGGTCAGCATCGATGGCGTGGATTTGGCCAACCCCAGAACGGACGTTAATGCTTACCGGCGTGAAGTCGGCATGGTGTTCCAGCATTTCAACTTGTTCCCGCATATGACCGTGCTCGAAAACCTGTGCCTGGCGCAGAAAGTCGTGCGCAAGCGTGGCAAGGCCGAGCGCGAGGCCAAGGCCCGTGAGTTGCTGGAGAAGGTCGGGATCGGGCAAAAGGCCAACGAGTACCCCTCGCGCCTTTCGGGCGGCCAGCAACAGCGCGTGGCCATTGCCCGTGCGCTGGCGATGGACCCCAAGGTCATGTTGTTCGATGAGCCGACTTCGGCGCTCGACCCGGAGATGGTCGGCGAAGTGCTGGACGTGATGAAGACCCTGGCGCAGGAAGGCATGACCATGGTCTGCGTAACTCATGAAATGGGCTTTGCCCGAGAAGTGGCCAACCGGGTGCTGTTCTTCGATCATGGCAAATTGCTGGAAGATTCGGCCCCTGAGGACTTCTTCAACTCGCCTAAAGACCTGCGCGCCCAAGCGTTCTTGCGTCAGGTGTTGTAGAGGAGCCGTTGCAAGAGGCAGCCGCAAGCTGGAGCCGATCTGCGTTTGCTCTGAGCTTGCCGCTTGCCGCTTGCCGCTGTCCCTAAACCCGAAACCGTCCCACTAACGTTTGCAGGTGCGTGCCCAGTCGCGCCAGCTCAATGCTCGACGCTGCTGTTTCTTCGCTGGCAGCGGCCGTTTGCTCCGACACATCACGCACGTTCAGTACGCTGCGGTTGATCTCCTCGGCCACGGCGCTTTGTTGCTCGGCCGCCGCCGCGATTTGTTGGTTCATGGCCTGAATGGTGGACACGGTGCGGGTAATATTGCCCAATGACTCGCCTGCGCGACGCGTCAGGTCGACGCTGCTGTCAGTCAGGGTGCGGCTGCTGTCCATGCTGCTGGACACTTGCAAGGTGCCGCTTTGCAGGCCGGCTATCAGCTCTTCGATTTCTTCCGTGGATTTTTGCGTACGCTGGGCAAGGCTGCGCACTTCATCGGCCACTACGGCAAAACCCCGTCCGGCTTCACCGGCTCGAGCGGCCTCAATCGCGGCGTTGAGCGCTAGCAGGTTGGTTTGTTGGGCCACGGATTTGATCACGTCGAGCACGCTGCCAATCTTGTCGCTTTCACGCTTGAGATGGCCCATGGCCTCGGTGGAGTGGCCGACCTCAACCGCCAGTTTTTCAATCTGTGCGATAGCCTGGGCGACCACGTTATCGCCTTCGCGGGCTTGCTGGTCAGCCGCGGCTGCGGCTTCGGACGCTTCTTCGGCATTACGTGCGACTTCTTGCACGGTCGCGGCCATTTCGTTCATGGCTGTGGCTACCTGATCGGTTTCGACTTTCTGATTGTTGACCCCGGCGCTGGTTTGCTCGGTGACCGCCGAAAGCTCCTCGGCGGCACTGGCGATTTGGGTCACGCCCTCGCTGATCCCGCCAATCAACTCGCGCAGGCCCTCGGTCATCCTGTGGATGGCTGTTTGCAGTTGGCCCAATTCATCACGGCGATCCGTCTGGATGTTACGGGTCAGATCACCTGCGGCGACCAGCTCAACGGTTTTAAGCGAGCGTTGCAGTGGGATAACGATCTGACGGGTAATGATCCAGGCGGCGATGATTCCGATCACCAGTGCCAGCAGGGCGCAACTGACCAGTAGCACCTTCGCGTGCTGGCTGTCTTGGTCACGTTTGGCGGTTTGTATCGACGACAATTTTTGGCTGAGTTCGATCAGGTCATTGCCTAGAACGTGCAGGCGCTGCAACGCTTGCTCGTGCCCTTGGCTGGTTTGGGTGAGGTCAGTGAAAACCTGTTTGTACTCAGCCGCCGCCTTGAGTTGCTGATCGACCAAGGCCAGATCATTGGGGGCAGTCAGTGTTTTGCGCGAGAGCTCCAGCGAGGCGTCCAGATCGGCCAGTCGCTCATTGACTTCGCGGTAGTCGTTATCGGACTGGCTTGTCTGATAGTCGAGCCGGGCAATGCGCAAGTCTTTGGTCTGCCCGATGATCTTTGAAATGTTGGCCAGCTTGTCGCCTCGATCAATGACTGAAACCAAGCCATTCCAGCCGGTGGCAGCGATCAGCAGTGTCAGGACCAATACCAGGCCGAAGCCCAACCCGAGTTTGCGATTGACGCTGATATTGCCGAGTAGTTGGGCTAAACGACGGTACATGGTGTTGCTCCTTTATTGACGCGGGTCGCTAGGCGAAAGCGGTCCATTGCTTTGCGGTGCTCATGGATTAAAAGAGCATCGGCGTCATAGGAGAGAACTGAAGGGCACTCGTCGAATGTGTGACGCAGGTCGCAGGAAGTTGCCTCAACCACTGTAGGGCATAGGTATCTATACAACCCTGAAGGGGGGCGCTAAGCCTTGGGGGCCACACGCTCCCGTGGGAGCTGGCGCAGGCTGCGATCTTTTGATCTTTAAGAAATCGCGAGCTTCTGGCGCTTAGAACAGGCGAGCGAGAAGGGCGGTGACGGCAGTTTCGACCCGCAGTATGCGAGCGCCGAGTTGCACCGGTTGCAGGCCCGCCTTGGCCAGCAGGTCGATTTCGTAAGGAATCCAGCCACCTTCCGGGCCGATGGCCAGCGTCACAGCTTCGTTGAGGCCGCGAGGGCAGCCCGGATAATCGCCGGGGTGGCCGACCAGACCCAGGGTGCCCTCGACCATGGCTGGCAGGCGGTCTTCGACAAACGGTTTGAAACGTTTTTCGATGATGATTTCAGGCAGTACGCTGTCGCGGGCTTGCTCCAAGCCCAGCACAAGCTGCTCGCGAATCGCGTCGGGTTCCAGAAAGGGTGTCTGCCAGAAACTTTTTTCAACTCGGTAACTGTTGACCAGCACCACTTTGGGCACGCCCATCGACGCCACGGTTTGCAGCACCCGGCGCAGCATTTTCGGACGCGGCAGGGCCAGCAGCAGGGTCAGCGGAAGTTTTTCCGGCGGTGGCTGGTCGAGGCTGTGGATCACCAGTTCAGCCTCTTTGGCCTCAAGGCGCACCAGTTCTGCAGTGCCCATCAACCCGCCAATGCGCCCCACCCGCAGGCTGTCGCCTACGGCTGCGCGGTGTACGTCCTGCATGTGCGTCAGGCGCCGGTCGCGCAGGATCACGCGGTCGGCAGCTATGAAGTCAGCCTCTTCGAGGAGCAGCAGGTTCATGCTTGAGGTGCTGGCGGTTGAGCGTTGGAGTCACTGTCAGCCGGTTCTTCATGATCGCTGCGTTTGTTTTTGGTGATCAGGCTGCCAAACAAAATGCCGATTTCGAACAGCATCCACATCGGAACGGCCAGCAGGGTCTGCGAGAAGATGTCCGGCGGGGTCAGGATCATGCCGACCACGAAGCAGCCGATGATCACATAGGGGCGAATCTTGCGCAGGTATTTGACGTCGACGATGCCGATCCAGACCAGCAGCACCACCGCCACCGGAATTTCAAAGGCCACGCCAAAGGCGAAGAACAGGGTCATGACGAAATCAAGGTAGCTGCTGATGTCGGTCATCATCGCCACGCCTTCGGGGGTGGCGGCGGCGAAGAACTTGAACACCAGCGGGAACACCAGGAAATAGGCGAAGGCCATACCGGCGTAGAACAGAAAGATGCTGGAGATCAGCAGCGGCACGGCAATGCGCTTTTCGTGCTTGTACAGGCCGGGTGCAATGAACCCCCAGATCTGGTGCAGGATCACCGGGATCGCAATAAACAGCGAGACCATCATCGTCAGCTTGAGCGGGGTAAGGAACGGCGAGGCCACGTCGGTGGCGATCATCGTGGCGCCCACCGGCAGGTATTCGCGCAGCGGCGTGGAGACCAGGGTGTAGATCTGCTGCGTGAAGGAAAACAAGGCGACGAAGATCAGAAAGATCGCCGCAATACAGCGCAACAAGCGGGTGCGCAGCTCGGTGAGATGCGAAACCAGCGGCATGGGCTGGTCGTGTTCGGGCTGCTCGTTTCGGGAGGATTCGCTCATGCGCTTAAGGGGCTCGCGGGGGCAGGGTTGGGTCGTGTGGCGCTGGCGGTTGAGGCGCAGGCTCGGACTCGGTCTTGCTCAGGCTGATCGGTGCAGGGCTGGCAGGCTCTGCAGGCGGCGGTGGGGTTACAGGCGTAACCTCAGGCGCGATCACGGGCTCTGTCGGCACCACGGGCGGCACAGGCGGCTGGAGCGGGGCCAGGATCTTCTTGGCCTCCTCTTCCATCGACAAGATGTGTTCGTTGTGCAACTGGCGACGTATTTCGTCTGCGCCGATTTCACGTTCAACTTCCTGTTTGATCGCATTGAAACTGCGTTTCAAGCGCCCGATCCACAGGCCCGCCGTACGCGCAGCGCCGGGCAGGCGCTCGGGGCCGAGCACCAGCAGCGCCACCAGGCCGACGAGTAGCAGTTCACCGAAGCTGATACCGAACATTAGTTTTGGCTCACACGTCTTTACGGGTTGGCTCTTCGACTTTTTGTGCCTGCACGTCGATCGTGTGCGGCTCATTCAGGGTCGATGTGGTGTGCGGGGTTGGCGCAGCAGTCGGCTGTGCAGGTGGAACCACAGGCTCTGCAGGCTTTTCGTCGTCGTTCATGGCTTTGCGAAAGCCCTTGATCGATTCGCCGACGTCAGTGCCCAGGTTTTTCAGTTTTTTGGTGCCGAAGACCAGGACCACGACTACCAGAATGACGATCCAGTGTTTCCAGTCAAAAATGCCCATGCTGTGCTCCTTGAAAAAGGGTTAGGCGGACGGCCGCGAGGCCTTTTCCACGTGTCCGGAGGTGCCGATGCGGCGTTCCAGTTCATCCAGTACGGCCTGAGGATGCTGACCCAACTGGGCGAGCATGATCATGCTGTGGAACCATAAGTCAGCTGTTTCATAAATCACATCGCTGCAATCACCACTGATGGCGGCATCTTTGGCGGCGATGATGGTTTCGACCGACTCTTCGCCGACTTTCTCCAGAATCTTGTTCAGGCCCTTGTGGTACAGGCTGGCGACATAGGAGCTGTCTGGCGAGGCGCCTTTGCGCTCTTCGAGCACTTGAGCGACGCGGCTTAGGGTGTCAGTCATGAGAATGGCCTGCGTGGTAAATGGCGTTCGGGTCTTTAAGCACTGGATCAACGGTCTTCCACTCGGCGTTTTCGTACACGCGGTAGAAGCAGCTCTGACGGCCGGTATGGCAAGCGATGTCACCGATTTGCTCAACCATGAGGATGATGACGTCAGCGTCACAGTCCAGGCGCATTTCATGCAGTTTTTGCACGTGGCCTGATTCTTCACCCTTGCGCCACAGTTTGCCACGCGAGCGTGACCAGTAAATGGCACGATTCTCGGTCGCCGTCAGGCTCAGGGCCTCGCGGTTCATCCACGCCATCATCAGCACGCGCCCGGTTTTGTAGTCTTGGGCAATCGCCGGCACCAGGCCATCGTTGTCCCATTTGATTTCGTCCAGCCAGTCTTTCATGTTTGACTCCGCCCTAGCGATGCCACAGTTTGCCAGCCTCGCCCGGTCATTGGTATCGGCACATTTCCCAATGTGGCCTGCCCAGCGCAGGCGCTCTGGCGCAGGCTGTGATCTTTTGATCCGTGCACCTGCGTCAAAAGATTGCAGGCAGTGTCAACTTCTACGATCGGCGCACGATCAGGTAAAGACCTATGGTCAGCAAAATCCCGGCGGGCCAGTAACCCGCAGTGTGCAGCGGCCCGATACTGGCCAGCAAGGCGCCTGCGGCTAAATGCCCGGCCCCCAGCAGTCGCAAGAACCAGCCATCCCTGGGCTCTTGCGCCCTCAGCTGCTGGTTTTTAGCGTGGGGTTGCGACAGACGCTCCAGCAAATCGCGGGTCATGCCGGCCAGATGCGGGATCTGCTCAACCTGGCTATGCAAGTTGCGCAGCAAGGTTTTAGGGCTGACACGCTCACGCATCCAGCGCTCAAGGAACGGCTGCGCGGTGCTCCACAGGTCGAGGTCGGGGTACAACTGACGGCCAAGGCCTTCGATGTTGAGCAGGGTTTTTTGCAGCAATACCAACTGCGGTTGAACTTCCATATTGAAGCGCCGAGCGGTCTGGAACAGACGCATCAGGACCTGCCCAAAGGAAATTTCCTTAAGCGGCTTTTCAAAAATCGGTTCGCACACGGTCCGAATCGCAGCTTCAAACTCATTGAGCTTGGTGTTCGCGGGCACCCAGCCCGAATCGATGTGTAATTGCGCCACACGCCGGTAGTCGCGCTTGAAGAAAGCGAACAGGTTACGCGCCAGATAGTCCTGGTCTTCGGGCGTCAGGCTGCCGACGATGCCACAGTCGATGGCGATGTACTGCGGGCTCCACGGGCTGACCGTGCTGACGAAGATGTTGCCGGGGTGCATGTCGGCATGGAAGAAGCTGTCGCGGAACACTTGAGTGAAGAAAATTTCGACGCCGCGTTCGGCGAGCATCTTCATGTCGGTGCGCTGATCGGCCAAGGCTGCCAGGTCGGTGACTTGTATTCCGTAGATGCGCTCCATCACCAACACTTTGGGGCGGCACCAGTCCCAGTAAATCTGCGGCACGTAGAGCAGCGGCGAACCGTCGAAGTTGCGCTTGAGCTGGCTGGCATTGGCCGCTTCGCGGAGCAAATCGAGTTCGTCGTAAATGGTCTTTTCGTAGTCGCTGACCACGTCCACCGGGTGCAGCAGGCGGGCGTCGGCGCTCAGGCGCTCAGCGGTCTTGGCCAGAATGAAGAGCCAGGCCAGATCGGAGCCGATAATGGGTTTAAGGCCTGGACGCACAACCTTGACCACCACTTCTTCGCCGGTTTTGAGCTTGGCTGAGTGAACCTGAGCCACCGAGGCCGAGGCCAACGGTGTAATGTCAAAACGGCTGAAGACTTCGCTGATTTTGGCGCCGAGCTGTTCTTCGATCAGCTTGACCGCCAACTGCGGGTCAAACGGCGGCACTCGATCTTGCAGCAGCATCAACTCGTCAGCGATGTCCGGGGGCAATAAGTCGCGGCGAGTTGAGAGAATTTGCCCGAACTTGATGAAGATCGGTCCCAAATCCTGGAGTGCCAGGCGCAGGGCAGCCCCTCGACTGAGCTCCAGCTTTTTACGCGGGAACCATCGCCACGGCAGCACGTAGCGCAATGACAGCATCCACCACGGCAAAGGCAGGGCAAACAGCAGGTCATCCAGACGGTAGCGAATAACGATGCGCTGGATGCGAAACAAACGGCGTATGGCAAGCAGCTTCATGCGTTATCGCTGGTATTGAGGGATCGGCTGAGGCGCTCGAAGCGTGCCTCAAGGCGGTCCAGGTCGAGTTTGAGTTGGTCGAGTTCATCGAAACGCGCTTGCGCTTCACGTTCGCCGACCAAAGTGCGGGCTTCTTCGCTCAGGTATTCGGCCAGATTCTGATTAATGCTGGCGAACCCTTGCTGATACCAGTTAGCGCGACTGCGCAGGTGGCCGCCGATCATGGCCGTGGCCACCGGGCCTAGCCAGCGCGAGAGTTCGTACTCCCAGTCCAGCTCCAGGTCTTGCAGCACGGCGGCCAACTCCATCAGCGCTGCGCTGTCGCCCTCAAGCTCGACTTCAGGGCTATGCAAAATGGCGCTTTTGTCTTTGCTCAGCGCCAGTCGCAGCAGGCTCGCTGCAGGCGCACGCAAGGTACAGTCAGCCTCGGCGGCCCATTGCGGGGCGAGGAGCAGGCCTTCATCGCTGGGCAAGATAAACAGCTGCAACGTTGGGCTTGTGCCTTGAACGGCAATCACCTTGCCGGTCAAAGGACGCAAGCGCGCCATCGCGGTGCCGTCCAGGCGTAAGACCCGGTTGACACCGTTTTCGACGCTGGCGAGAAGGCCGCGCAACAACATCAGGGTTTGATGCCGCGGTGCAGGGCGACGATGCCGGAGGTCATGTTGTGATAGGTCACGCGGTCAAAGCCGGCCTCGACCATCATCGACTTCAGCGTCTCTTGGTTCGGGTGCATGCGGATCGACTCAGCCAAGTAGCGATAGCTCTGCGGGTCGTTGAGGACCAGCTTGCCGACCATTGGCATAAAGGCGAACGAATAGGCGTCGTACACCTTGGACATCAGCGCGTTGGTGGGCTTGGAAAATTCCAGCACCAGCAAGCGGCCACCCGGCTTGAGCACACGCAGCATGGAGCGCAGCGCGTCTTCTTTATGGGTCACGTTACGCAGGCCAAAGGCGATGGTGACGCAATCGAAGTAGTTGTCCGGGAATGGCAGCTTTTCGGCGTCGGCCTGAACGAACTCAATATTGCCTGCCACCCCTTTGTCCAGCAGGCGATCACGGCCGACCTTGAGCATCGAGGCGTTGATGTCGGCCAGCACCACTTGGCCGGTTGGGCCGACCAGGTGCGAGAACTTGCGCGCCAGGTCACCCGTACCGCCAGCGATGTCCAGCACCTTGTTGCCAGGGCGTACGCCAGACAATTCGATGGTGAAACGCTTCCACAGACGGTGCATGCCGCCCGACAGAACGTCGTTCATCAGGTCATATTTACCGGCTACGGAGTGGAAAACCTCGGCGACTTTTTCCGCCTTTTGGCTTTCCGGCACGTTCTTGAAGCCGAAGTGTGTGGTGGGTTCGGCATCGCTGCCTTTGCGCTGATCAGTCATATCGCTGTCACCAGAAGAGAATGCTGGCCATTCTAATCCCGGTGGCCCGCTTTGTCTTGGCCGGGCGCTGTTGAGGTTTGATTGTGGCCTCTAAGGTCTGTTCCCATTTCATTGCAGCCGCGACGAAGGCCCACGTGGTGCAGGGCAAGGCGCGAGAAGCGTAGTTTGGTTGTTCCCAATAAGCTTCGAGTAACGCCGCCCTGCGCCACGTGGGCTTTCGTCCCTAGGGGCCTCGTGTCAAATTTAACCAGGCTGTGTTGCAGAGCTTGAGAAGGGAACAACCATTCCCTTCGCTCTGCGCCTTGCCTGGCTAAATTTGACCCAGCGACGCGGCTTGCAATGAAACGGGAACAGACCCTAGCCCGTATAGTGACGGCCTAATTTACTTGGAGTGAACCAATGGCTCGTATTAGCGTTGAACGGACCCACAGCCTGGGTCTTGAGGTCGCACGTGAAAAAGCTCAACCGCTGGTTGATAAGCTGGCCGGGCAGTACGGCCTGACCCCTGACTGGGCGGGCGACACAGTAAAACTGAAGCGTTCAGGGGTGAACGGCACCCTGGAGATTGGTGAGAAAACCATCAAGGTTGACGTTGAGCTGGGTCTGTTGATGTCGCCGATGAGCGGCATGATCCAATCCGAAATTGAGCGCTCGCTGGACAAAGCTCTGGCGTGAAGGCGTGATTTCAAGAGGCTGCTCATGGCGATGACAGGTGATCTGCATCGCCATGAGGGCTTTGGGCGTGGGGGCTGGATGGGAGGTGCGTAGGAATTCCCCAATTATCATGTCCATTTAATTAATTCATAAAGTCTGAATCGGCTAAAAGCCTTTATTTATCTCATGTGCTCGATAATTAAGTGGGCATGTAGTTGGGTTGGCATTTTTAAAAGAAAGACTAGTATTGGTTTCAAGCGTTAAAACCAACCAAGTCAACCAAGGAACTAAAAATGTCTGTTTATCAATATGCTGTTATTCATCGCCCGCAACTCAGCGCCAAAGATATTAACATCAAGGCTGAAGAAGTATTGACCACTTATGTTGAATCGCGTGACCTTACGTGGGCGCCAGTTGTAGACCTTAAAGCCGGGGTCAACTACTTTATCCAAAACAAGGCGGGTAGTGTCACAGGGCTGGTAAGTATTGCCGATAATCGCATCGTGTTTTTAATCTTCGGCGTTGAAGCCGCTGACGATGCCTGGACCGCTGAAAGTGACATTCGGGAACTGATGGAAGGCGCTTTTCCAGGTTCCGTTGAAGCGTAATTATTTGTTGCAGCGCTCAGTTTAATGAACATTTAGGTCATGCTGCGACGCAGAACGCTCCCCGATTGTAAAAAGGGGGGCGTTTTTATGAACGCGGTAAGTCGTGTTCTACACGCAGAGATGTACGCGTCCTCTTCAAGTTAAACAAGAAAATTTAAAAGGATTTTTTGATATGGCGTTTCATATTTGTTCAGTTGTATATAAAACCAATTTGGCCGATGAAACGGTGAGCCAAATGATGAAAGATGTGCTGGCAGTATTCACTGAAACTCATGTTTATGAGTTTTCGCCAAGTGTGGGTAGGACTGGCTATACGATTGAAGAGCTTTCTGGCCAGCAAGTAGGTTTTGTGTCCATTTTTTCGCAATTGGTTCAATTCTATGTGTATGTGATGGGTGGGCCAGAAACCTTGGCTGATGCTCATGCGTTAGAAACAGAAATGATTGGTTTGATGGAATCTGTTTTTGCCGGTTATGAAAGAGCTCCGGCGTCGCTACTTGCGCCATTGCCTTAAAACCCAGAGTGTTTATGTTCTCTGTTTGTTAATTCGCCCTCAGTGTCCTTGAAACAAGGCGGTTTAGCGTCTAAAACTGATGAAGGTGAGCACGTTGTTCATCTTGATGATTCGACGCTTTTGCTCACAGGCGTCGCAACCGAACATTAAGGGGAACATGATGGCGGCTAAAAAACCGACAGCTAAAGAAAGCAACACATGGGTAGGCAAGGTTGAGGAGTACTCGCGCAAAATTTGGCTAGCCGGTTTGGGCGTGTATTCGAAAATCGATACAGACGGCAGCAAGCTGTTTGATTCTCTGGTCAAAGATGGTGAGAAAGCCGAAAAGCTGGCCAAGAGTGCAGGCAGCAAATTGGTTGAAGAGGCAAAAGCATCCACTTCTTCTGCGCGTTCACGCGTTGAGGATGTTAAAGACTTGGCGTTGGAGAAGTGGAGCGAGTTTGAAGAGGCTTTCGATAAACGCCTGACTAGCGCCATATCTCGTCTGGGTGTACCGAGCCGTGAAGAGGTGAAAACGCTGCATGCTCAAGTCGAGACGTTGACCAAGCACATCGAAAAGTTGAGCGCTGCTGCTGCAAAAGTTACCGCTACCAAAGCCCCGGCTGCCAGTAAGCCTGCACCTGCCAAAACGGCAGCGGTAAAACCTGCCACCGAAACAACAGCAAAACCAGCCGCCAAAGCGCCATCAACCCCAGCAGCGAAAGCACCTGCCAAGCCTGCTACAAAATCTGCAGTTAAAGCCCCAGCAAAAGCTCCTGCTAAGGCTGCGGCCAGTACTGCGCCAAAACCCGTTGCCAAGCCTGCGGCCAAAGCGTCTGCTGCTGCGAGCAAGCCTGCAGCAGCCAAATCGGCTGCGGCTAAACCTGCGGCTAAAAAACCGGCGGCTGCCAAGAAACCGGCTGCAGCCAAAACGCCTGCGGCGCCAACTGCTCCAGCGCCCACTTCTGAGACAACCTCTTCATAACGAAAACGACCGAACCTGTAGCCGCTGGCGCAGCCTGAGATAAGGACCGAAGGACCTTCAACAACGGGGTCCCTGCGCAGCCCATCGCAGCCTGCCGCAGCGGCTACAAAAACAGTTCAGCCATAAGGCTGCTGAGCCTTTGATCTGGGGCTTGATGAAAGGAGCCCCCTAAACCACGCTGGCCGATCGCGGGGTGCCAAGCACTTAGGTTACGTCGTCACTCTCTTCACACTGACACGTCGCAAGGGCGCAATGCGCGAACGCGAAAAGGTATTGCGCATCCCATGGATAGGTGCACATAAATACGAACTCAGAGCGACAGAAGGTGTTTTAAAAAAATCAAAAGATCGCGAGACAAGCCCGCTCCTGCAGGTGTACGTGCGCAAACCTTAAGTGAGCAGCAGTCGTCAGTCACAACGGTTTGCAGGTTCACACCGTCACAACATCAACTTAACAACTGACTCCGACGGGTCGCGCGACTTGCCGGCCTTTTTGAGTTCGGCCAGATAGTCTTCCCACAACGCTTCTTGGCGTACCCCGAGTTCATACAGGTAGTCCCAGGTAAAAAGCCCACTGTCATGACCATCGTCAAACGTCAGTTTCAGTGCGTATTGGCCTGCAGGCTCGATCTTGCTCAAGCCGACGTTAATCTTGCCGAATTGAAGAATCGGTTTGCCATGCCCTTGTACTTCCGCAGACGGGGAGTGCACGCGCAGAAGCTCGGCGGGCAGGTGATACTCCTCGCCCGACGCGTATTTAAGGGTCAGGGTTTTTGAAGCTTTGTGCAGATTGATCGCGCTGGGAATCTTGGTCATAGCCTTTGGTCCTCACACAAACAGAGAAGCCGCTGGTGCAGGCCGTAAATCAGGCTGGGCCTGGTTACAACGTGCAGCAGCGGCTACAGGTGTTGACGCGTCTTACAAAATGTAGCGCGAGAGGTCTTCGTTCTCGGCCAGTTCGCCCAAGTGGCTGTTCACGTACTCGGCGTCAATTCGAATAGGTTCTTCGTTCTGTGCGCTGGCGATGTCGCCGGCACTGAAAGACACCTCTTCAAGCAGGCGCTCAAGCAGCGTGTGCAGGCGACGAGCACCGATGTTTTCGGTTTTCTCGTTGACCTGCCAGGCAATTTGCGCAAGACGCTTGATGCCTTCAGGCATGAATTCGATATTCAGGCCTTCGGTCTTCAGCAGTTCGCGATATTGCTCGGTCAACGAAGCGTGCGGCTCGCTGAGGATGCGCTCGAAGTCTTCCGGGGTCAGCGCCTTGAGTTCGACACGAATCGGCAGACGGCCTTGCAGCTCAGGTACCAGATCACTTGGCTTGCTCAGGTGGAACGCGCCGGACGCGATAAACAGGATGTGGTCAGTTTTGACCATGCCCAGCTTGGTGTTGACGGTGCAACCTTCGATCAGCGGCAGCAGGTCACGTTGTACGCCCTCGCGGGAGACATCAGCGCCGCCCACGTTGCCGCGCTTGGCAACCTTGTCGATTTCGTCGATGAACACGATGCCGTGCTGCTCGACGGCCTCAAGAGCCTTGGCTTTGAGTTCTTCGTCGTTGACCAGGCGGCTGGCTTCTTCGTCACGCACCATTTTCAGGGCTTCTTTGACTTTCAGCTTACGGTTCTTGCGCTTGCCTTTGCCCATGTTGGCAAACAGGCTTTGCAGCTGGTTCGTCATTTCTTCCATGCCGGGCGGCGCGGAAATATCGACGCCGGCAATATCGGCTACTTCGATTTCGATTTCCTTGTCGTCCAACTGGCCTTCACGCAGGCGCTTGCGGAACAGCTGTCGGGTGTTGGAGTCCTGGGGTGCAGCGGCTTCTTCGCCAAATGTGCGGGCAGGCGGCAATAGCGCGTCGAGGATGCGCTCTTCAGCAGCGTCTTCGGCACGGTGACGGACTTTGACGATTTCTTGCTCGCGCAGCAGTTTGATCGCTGCATCAGCCAGATCGCGAATGATCGATTCAACGTCGCGCCCGACATAGCCCACTTCGGTGAACTTGGTCGCTTCAACCTTGATGAACGGCGCGTTAGCCAGCTTGGCCAGACGGCGAGCAATTTCGGTTTTACCGACACCGGTAGGGCCGATCATCAGAATGTTTTTTGGGGTCACTTCAACGCGCAGCTCTTCTGGGAGCTGCATCCGACGCCAGCGGTTACGCAAAGCGATGGCGACGGCGCGTTTGGCGTCGTCCTGGCCGATGATGTGGCGATTCAGTTCGTGAACGATTTCGCGGGGAGTCATGGACATAGTAGTTGGCGTTCCTCTAGCTAATTAAGGTGCACACACGGGCCAGCGAACTGGCCCGGCAGGTGGCTTACTCAGCGAGGTCCTGCTCCTCAATAGTGATGTTGTGGTTGGTGAATACACAGATGTCGCCCGCAATACCCAATGCGGTCTCAGCGATTTCGCGGGCCGACAGTTCGGTTTTCATCAACAGGGCGCGGGCTGCCGCTTGGGCGAATGCACCGCCCGAACCCATTGCGATCAAGCCATCTTCTGGCTCAACCACGTCACCGTTACCGGTGATGATCAGGGACGCGTCTTTGTTGGCAACCGCCAACATGGCTTCCAGGCGGCTCAGCGAGCGGTCGGTACGCCATTCTTTGGCCAACTCGACAGCCGCGCGAACCAGATGGCCCTGGTGTTTTTCCAGTTGGCCTTCAAAGCGTTCGAACAACGTAAATGCATCGGCAGTAGCACCGGCAAAACCGGCGATAACCTGGCCGTGGTACAGACGACGGACTTTTTTCGCGTTGCCTTTCATCACGGTGTTACCAAGTGAAACTTGGCCGTCGCCAGCCATAACGACTTTGCCGTGGCGGCGAACTGAAACGATGGTGGTCAAGGGAGAGTCTCCACGCAGCGGGGCGAAAATGCCTGATGAAAATACATATGGGGGTTGTGGCGGGTTTTTCAACCGGGGGTAGGGAATGCAGATGAATGGGCGGAAAGATTTAGTGCGCAATCTGTGGGAGCGGGCTTGTTCGCGACCCAAGCGGGGGGGTGTATCCGTGCGAGCGAGTTGATTCCATCACGAGCAAGCCCGCTCCCACAGGGTTTATCTCTTGCCTGTGGGAGCGGGTGGTATCAGCGGCGCTGTTGCAGCAGCAGGTTGTTGAAACCGCCACTTGCCAATTGTTTCTGTGCCACGGTCAGTTGTTCGCGATTGCTGAACGGACCGACCAGTACCCGGTACCAGGTTTCATCTTTCACCGTACCCGACTCAACCGAAGCGGTCTGGCCGAGCAGCAGGATTTGCGCCCGCACTTTGTCAGCATCTGCCTGTTTGCGGAAAGAACCCGCCTGCAGGAAGAACTTGGTCACGGGGGCCGCTTTGACCACCGGTGGCGCAGGCGGTGGCGTCAGGCCGTTCAAGGCGGCTTGAGCGCGTACTGTGTCGATTTTCGCCGCTTCGGCGGGCGTCACCGGTGCCAGAGGCGCAGTTTGCGGCGTCGGCAGGGTTTTTTCCGGTACAGCTTCTGGCGGCACGATCACTTCCGACTCGGGCAGCAACGTATAGAAGTCGTACTTGGGCTTGACCGGCTGAGTCGGGCTCGGCGCAGTCTTGTTGGCTTGCGCCACTTGTGACTCTTTCTGTTGCTCTTGCTTGACCCGTTTGACGTCGTCGCCCTTGCCGGGCTCGAGCTTCATCAGAAACACGATGAATGCGCCAACCGTGAGGCCAATGGCCATCCACAGCCAGCCCGGAATCGGTTTCTTGGCGGGCGCCTGATAGCGGCTGGCGCCTCGCTTGGGGACAGGTTTTTTCTTGGCGGCCAACTTACATGCGCTCCAGAGTTTCCAGACCCAGCAGTTCCAGGCCTTGCTTGAGGGTACGGCCCGCCAAGGCTGCCAGGCGTAGACGGCTTTGTTTTTGTGTTTCGTCTTCAGCGTTCAGGATCGGGCAGTTCTCATAGAAGCTGGAGAACAGACCTGCCACTTCGTACAAGTAGGTGCACAGCGTGTGCGGCGTGCCTTTTTCGGCAACGTTGTTCAGCACCTCACCGAACTGGGCCAATTTGGCGGCCAGCTCTTGCTCTTGCGGGGCAGCCAGTACGATGTGGCCTTCTACCTGGTCGAAGGTTTTACCCAGCTTGCGGAACACGCCCGCGACACGGGTGTAGGCATACAGCAGGTAAGGCGCAGTATTGCCTTCAAAGTTCAACATCAGGTCAAAGTTAAAGCTGTAATCGCTGGCGCGGTGCTTGGACAGGTCGGCGTATTTCACAGCGCCGATCCCGACCACCTTGGCAATGGCGCGCAGTTCCTCTTCCGGCAGTTCAGGGTTCTTCTCTTTCACCAGTGCGTAGGCACGCTCTTTGGCTTCGTTGAGCAGGTCGATCAGTTTGACAGTGCCACCATCACGGGTCTTGAATGGACGGCCATCAGCGCCGTTCATGGTGCCGAAGCCCATGTGTTCCATTTCCATCGGGTGGGTCACAAAGCCGGCCTTGCGCGCCACGGCAAACACTTGTTGGAAGTGCAGGGCCTGACGCTGGTCGACGAAGTACAGCGCGCGGTCGGCTTTTAGTACGCCGCTGCGATAGCGGATGGCCGCCAAGTCAGTGGTGGCGTACAGGTAGCCGCCGTCTGCCTTGACGATAATCACCGGCAGCGGCTCGCCTTCGGCATTTTTGAACTCGTCGAGGAATACGCACTGGGCGCCGTTGCTCTCGACCAACATGCCTTTGGCTTTGAGGTCGTTGACCACGTTGATCAGGTCGTCGTTGTAGGCGCTTTCGCCCATCACGTCGGCCATGGTCAGTTTAACGTTCAGCAGTTCGTAGATTTTCTGGCAGTGCGACAGCGAGATGTCTTTGAATTTGGTCCACAGCGCCAGGCAGTCCGGGTCACCAGCTTGCAGCTTGACCACCAGGCTACGGGCGCGGTCAGCAAACTCGGGGGATTCATCGAAGCGCTGTTTGGCGGCGCGGTAGAAGTTCTCGAGGTCAGACAGCTCTTCGCTGGTGATCGGATTTTCTTCCAGATACGCCATGAGCATGCCGAACTGGGTGCCCCAGTCGCCCACGTGGTTTTGACGGATCACTTCGTCGCCAAGGAACTCCAGCACCCGGGCCACGCCGTCGCCAATGATGGTCGAGCGCAGGTGACCCACGTGCATCTCTTTGGCCAGGTTAGGGGCCGACATGTCGACAACCGTGCGCAATGCCGGGCGGGACGTGTGCACACCGATTTTCGGGTCGGCCAGTGCAGCGTCCAGGCGCGAAGCCAGGGCTTGGGTGTTCTGGAAGAAGTTCAGGAAGCCGGGACCCGCGATTTCGGTCTTGCTGATCTGCTCATCGGCCGGCAGGGCGGCGATGATTTTTTCTGCCAGGTCACGTGGCTTCATACCGGCAGGCTTGGCCAGCATCATGGCGATGTTGCTGGCGAAGTCACCGTGAGTCTTGTCACGGGCGTTTTCCACCTGAATCGCTGGCGTCAGGCCTTCAGGCAACACACCTTCTGTGACGAGTTGAGCGAGGGCTTGTTGAATCAGCTGGCGAATGGTGTCTTTCATGGTCTTCTCTTTCGACCGCAAGCGCGGTAGCGCTTCAGTGCGCAGGTGGAAAAACTGGGTATTATCCGTTGCCGGGTCGGGCTTGCCAACCTTAGCAGTCAGGCTTTGTTAAATCTGTAGCCGCTGCCGCAGGCTGCGATGGAACGCATAGCGGCCCTGCTTTTGAATAAAAAGCGAAGGCCCAGCGGCCCTTATCGCAGCCTTCGGCAGCGGCTACACGGACGTGGGTCAATAAAGATCGACCGGATCCACGTCCAGCGACCAGCGGACTTGCCTGCCGCTGGGCATTTGTTCAAGGATCAGCAGCCAGTGGCTGAGCAGCCGATGCAGCGGCGCTCGGGCGTTGGCTTGTAATAGTAGTTGAGCACGGTAGCGTCCGGCCCTGCGTTCCATTGGCGCAGGCACGGGGCCGAGCAGTTCAATACCGCCCAGGTTCATCTCGCCCAGCAAGCGCTCGGCTGCACTGCACGCCTCATCCAGAAAGCCTTCGGCCTGCCCCGGCTTGTGGGCTTCAGCACGCAACAGTGCCAAATGCGCAAAGGGTGGCAAGCCCGCGGCCCGGCGTTCGCTCAACGCCTGTTCGGCAAAGGCAAAGTAACCCTGCTCAGTCAGTTGGATCAGCAAAGGATGGTCGGCCAGGTGAGTCTGGATAATCACTCGGCCTGGCTCTTCGGCCCGGCCCGCACGGCCTGCCACCTGAACGATCAACTGCGCCATGCGTTCGCTGGCGCGGAAATCGCCAGAGAACAAACCGCCATCGGCATCCAGAATCGACACCAGTGTCACCCGAGGGAAATGATGGCCCTTGGCGAGCATTTGCGTGCCCACCAGAATGCATGGCTGGCCTTTTTGAATCGTCGCAAACAGCTGGTTCATCGCGTCTTTGCGCGAGGTACTGTCGCGGTCGACGCGCAGCACCGGGTAGTCCGGGAATAAAATCCCCAACCGTTCTTCTGCCCGCTCGGTGCCTGCGCCTACCGGCCGCAGGTCGACCTTGCCACATTGCGGGCAGTTACGCGGCACGCGTTCGACGTGGCCGCAGTGATGGCAGCGCAACTCGCCAGAACGCTGATGAACGGTCATGCGCGCATCGCAGCGTTGGCATTCCGACATCCAGCCGCAGTCATGGCACAGCAGTGTCGGTGCGAAGCCGCGGCGATTGAGAAACACCAACACTTGCTGGCCCGCTGCCAGGGTCTGGCCAATGGCTTGCTGCATCGGCCCGGAAATACCGCTGTCCAGCGGGCGACTTTTTACGTCCAGACGCAGGAAACGCGGTTGTTTGGCTCCGCCTGCACGTTCATTTAGGCGCAGCAGGCCATAACGACCGGTGTAGGCGTTATGCAAGCTTTCGAGGGACGGCGTGGCTGAGCCCAGCACAATCGGGATGTTTTCCTGGCGGGCGCGCACGAGTGCCAGGTCACGAGCGTGGTAGCGCAAACCTTCTTGCTGTTTATAAGAGCCGTCGTGCTCTTCGTCGATGATGATCAGCCCCGGGTTTTTCATCGGGGTGAACAGTGCCGAGCGGGTGCCGATAATAATGTCGGCTTCGCCGTCGCGGGCAGCCAGCCAGCTTTCGAGCCGCTCACGGTCATTGACCGCTGAATGCACCAGCGCGATACGTGCATTGAAACGCTGCTCGAAGCGCGCCAGGGTTTGCGGCCCCAGGTTGATCTCTGGGATCAATACCAATGCTTGCTTGCCGGCTTCCAGGGTTTCGCGGATCAGTTGCAAATACACTTCGGTTTTGCCGCTGCCCGTCACCCCGGCCAGTAAAAAGGCATGAAAGCTGTCGAACCCGGCGCGAATCGCTTCGCAGGCAGCGCGTTGTTCATCGTTGAGTGGCAGTTCTGGCTGGGCCAACCAATGTTCATGGCGTGCGCTGGGCGCGTGGCGACGAATTTCGACCGTCACCAGCTCTTTGGCCAGCAGCAGGTCGAGGCTGTCTTTGTTCAGCTTTAACTTGCTCAACAGCTGATGGGCCACGCCATGCGGGTGCTGGGCGAGGGTGGCCAAGGCTTCACGCTGGCGCGGGGCACGGGCGATGCGCGGGTCATCCAGCTTGGCCCCGCGGGCTATCTGCCAAAAGCGTTCCTGGCGGGTTTCGGCCAGCTCGCCCTGGCGCAGCAGCACGGGCAACGCCCAGCTCAGCGTATCGCCCAGGCTGTGCTGGTAATACTGCGACGTCCACAGGCACAGCTTGAACAGCGAAGCGGGCAGTGGCGGCGTGGCGTCAAGCAAGGCGATGGCGGGTTTAAGTTTGTCGGCCGGGACCTCGCTGTGATCGACCACCTCGACCAGGATGCCGATCATCTCGCGCCGCCCGAACGGCACCCGCAAGCGCATGCCAGGCTGTAATTGACTGCGCAGCACGCCCGCAGGCGCCCGGTAATCAAACAAGCGGCGCAAGGGTGAAGGCAGGGCAAGGCGCAAAATGGCGTCGGGCACGCGGGGCTCTCATGTGATGGACGGTCAATATGGCCGGGAGCCTAGCAGACAAAGCGTCTGGGTACTAAAAGCAGGCCCGCCCCGAGGCAAAGAATTCTCAAGGTGCGTGGGGCAAGAGCCGACCCCCGGCGCTTGCGTCTATGTAAAGGTCTGGTATTATCACCGCCCTAATTTACGTGCGGTATTCAACAATGGTGTTGAGTGGCGGCACGCTAGCCTGAGGAATACCCCATGAAAGCCGATATCCATCCAGCGTACGAAGTCATCGAAGTAACTTGCAGCTGCGGTAACAAGTTCGAAACTCGTTCGAACCTGTGCAAGCCACTGGGTACTGACGTATGCAACGAGTGCCACCCGTTCTACACCGGTAAGCAAAAAACTCTGGACGTTGGCGGTCGTGTTGATCGCTTCAAGACTCGTTTTGGCGCTTTCGGCGCTAAAAAAGTCGCCGAGTAAGGCACATGACCTTGGGCAGGCTTTTGGGTCTGGCCAGGTTAATAAAAAAGGCGTCCCTCGCGGGCGCCTTTTTTGTGCCTGCGATTTGGTTTTCAGCCGCTCAGGCCCAGGTGCTGTGCCCGGCGCCGCGTGCGGTGACTTACGCACAGGTTGAGCGGGTGGCCGATGGTGACTCGCTGCGCCTAAAAGATGGCCGCAGCGTTCGTTTGATCGGTCTCAACGCCCCTGAGACCGGTAAAAAAGGGCGCACTGACGAGCCTTTTGCCGATGCGGCGCGCAAACGCCTGCAAAGCCTGGTATCGCAGAGCGGCGGGCGTGTCGGATTATTGCCAGGCAAGCAGCCTCAAGACCGCTATGGCCGCACGCTGGCCCATGTCTTTGGCGCCAATGGCAGCAACTTCGAAGCGCAATTGCTGGCTGATGGCTTGGGCTTTCAAGTTGCGTTGGCGCCTAACGTGGAAATGCTCGACTGCCAGCAAGCGGCTGAGCGTGGGGCGCGTTCGGCCAAAAAGGGTTTGTGGCGACAATCGCCGGTGCAGGCGCCGCAGCAAATCAGTCACTCAGGCTTCGCACTGGTCGGTGGCAAAGTCAGCAAGGTCCAGCGCAATCGCGGCGGTCTGTGGATCGATCTGGAGGGCGGCTTAGTGGTACGCATCGCCCCTGATCAATTGGACAATTTCAACCAAGTAAACCTGTCAAACCTACGAGGTAGAGAGCTTGAGGTGCGGGGTTGGGTCCTGGATCGCGCACAGCGCGGTGGCCTGAAAACGGGTCAGGCACGCTGGATGTTGTCATTGACGCATCCCGGAATGCTAAAAGTGACTGAGCACTAAAAAATTGTAGACAATTTTAAATGCAGATTGTGGACACTCAGCCCTTGCAGGGCGCGGCTCTTGGCCCAAAGTCGTAGGGTAAAGCCCTTGACACTGCTGACTGGTCAGTCTTGTAGGGACTTTGCGACACGCGTATGCTCGGCCATCCGTCGTCCAACAGAAAAAAGCGGAACGCCCCTATGTCTGATTTGAAAACCGCCGCTCTCGAATATCATGCCCAGCCCCGTCCAGGGAAACTGAGTGTCGAGCTCACCAAACCTACCGCTACTGCCCGCGATCTAGCGCTGGCTTACAGCCCAGGTGTAGCCGAACCAGTACGCGAAATCGCCCGCGATCCTGAACTGGCTTACAAATACACTGGCAAGGGCAACCTGGTCGCCGTAATTTCTGACGGCACTGCAATTTTGGGTCTGGGTAACCTCGGCCCGTTGGCTTCCAAGCCTGTTATGGAAGGCAAAGGCGTACTTTTCAAGCGCTTTGCCGGTGTGGATGTGTTTGACATCGAAGTCGACGCCGAAAGCCCGCAAGCCTTTATCGATACCGTTAAGCGCATCTCCATCACCTTCGGCGGTATCAACCTCGAAGACATCAAGGCCCCCGAGTGCTTTGAGATCGAACGTGCCCTGATCGAACAGTGCGACATCCCGGTGTTCCACGATGACCAGCACGGCACCGCGATCGTTACCGCTGCCGGCATGATCAACGCACTGGAAATCGCTGGCAAAACTCTGGCTGAAGCCAAGATCGTTTGCCTGGGCGCCGGCGCTGCTGCCATCTCCTGCATGAAACTGCTGGTGAGCATGGGCGCAACCATCGAAAACATCTTCATGGTTGACCGTACCGGTGTTATTCACTCCGGCCGTGATGACCTGAACCAGTACAAAGCGGTGTTCGCTCACGCCACTGAAAAACGCACCCTGGCTGACGCCCTGCACGGTGCTGACGTGTTCGTAGGCCTGTCGGGCCCGAACCTGCTCAGCGCTGAAGGCCTGAAGTCCATGGCAGCGAACCCGATTGTGTTCGCGTGCTCCAACCCGGACCCGGAAATTTCCCCGGAACTGGCTCACGCCACCCGTGACGACGTGATCATGGCCACTGGCCGTTCGGACTACCCGAACCAGGTCAACAACGTACTGGGCTTCCCATTCATCTTCCGTGGTGCTCTGGACGTTCGCGCCAAGCGCATCAACGAAGAAATGAAAATCGCAGCGGCCAACGCACTGCGTGAACTGGCCAAACTGCCAGTGCCGCAAGAAGTGTGCGATGCCTACGGCGGCATCAAGCTGGAATTCGGTCGTGAGTACATCATCCCGAAACCAATGGATTCGCGCCTGATCACCCTGATCTCCGATGCTGTGGCTAAAGCCGCTATCGAGACCGGTGTGGCAACCCTGCCGTACCCAAAAAACTACCCGCTGAAAAGCGTGGATGACGTGTTCAACGGCTAAGCCGCGATAGCGTCAAACAAAAAGCCCCGGCTCGAAAGAGTCGGGGCTTTTTGCTTCACGCCATGCCTTTGGCGGTCTGTTTTATCTGCTTCTTGCGTGCTTTTTGATTTGTCCTACATCCAGCCCTGCAACGATCCGTTAGCGTCAGCCCTTTCTCTTTTGCCCCTCCTATAACGCACATGGATATGCCCACACACTCTGATGCGCGCGCACTCGCTTTCAATGGGTCGACGAGCAGGGCGCCGGTCAACCTTTTGCCGGGCTGGCCTACGAGGTTGTAAGTAGTGACGGGCCGCTCACATTCGGTTATCTGGATGCCACAGGCAGTGGTGCGATTGGCGGATGGTCAACCATCACGACCCGTTGCCCAGCGGGCCGAGCCGTTGGGTGAATACCCGGCTGTCGACTGATGGCGTGCAGTCAATGCTTGAGCTCATGAATGAGTCGCCTGAGCTTGGGGGGCTTTGTCGCGGGCCTTAGCCCATTGATGTTGGCGCCGACGAGGGGCATCGTGACCCGGCATGTCTTGAGCCGCGCAGCGTGGGAGCAAGCTCGCTCCCTCAGGGGCCGTTTTTGGTTTGGTTGACAGGCCTTTCTCGTGCGTTTTTGAAAGATCGTGTATTGAATTGCTCACTTCCCATTGGTAATAGGGATGTCTCCTACATCCGCTTTGATGCTCGTCCGTTAACGTCGCTCTCTTTGCGAGGGGGCTTTGCTCATAAGAGTGCTCTCTGCGTCTGAGGAGCCACGGATGTCCACGTTTGACCGTCAATTCCGCTTTAGCCTGACCATTCCCGGTGTTGAACATGAGCTTCGGGTTTTGGCTTTTGCCGGCAATGAAGCCATCAGCAGGCCCTTCTCCTTTGATGTCGAACTGGTCAGCAATCGTTCAGGTCTGGATCTCGAAGCGCTACTGCACCAGCCAGCCTTTCTGGCGTTTGACACGCAGGGCAATGGCGTCCACGGGCAGATCTCCAGCATTAGCCTCAGCAGTCCCGGCGCGCGCCTGACTCACTACTGGCTGACGCTGGAGCCGCAGTTGGCCTACCTGGCCTATCGCACCAATCACCGCATTTTTCAGCGCCTGACGGTGCAACAAATCATCGAAGAAATACTGGAAGAGCACGGCATCCTCGGCAATGCCTACACCTTCAACTCGTTCTCGTCTTACACGCCACGCGAATATTGCGTGCAGTACGGCGAGTCTGATTTGCGCTTTATCCAGCGCCTGTGTTTTGAGGAAGGTTTCCACTACTACTTTCGGCATTCGCCTGACGGCCATCAGTTGGTGTTCGGTGACAAACAGCAAGCGTTTACCCGGTTGAAGCACCCGACACCCTACGTGCAACGTGCAGGCATGGTGGCCGAAGAGCCCTCGATCAATCACGTTGAACTGCGCTTTAAAACCACGACCAACCGCACGGCCCGTCGCGATTATGACTTTCAAAAAGCCAGCCGCACGCTGGAGGCCGACAGCAGCCCAGGGTGTGGCGGGCGTGTTCTTGAGAACTACACCTACCCTGGTCGCTTCATCGACATTGCTCAGGGCCAAGAGCAGAGTCAGCGCACGCTGGAACATCACCAAACCGGCTATCGTCAGGCAAGCGGTCGCAGCGATCAGCCGACCCTGAGCAGTGGCCATTTTTTACAGATGAGCGCGCATCCCCGCGCGGCGCTCAACATGGGCTGGTTGCTGACTCAGGTCATTCACGAGGGCAAACAGCCTCAGGTCCTGGAAGAACAGAGCCCCAGCACGCAGATGGCGGATGAAGGCGACTTTACTCAGGGGTATCGCAACACCTTTCACGCTATCCCCGAGGACGTGACCTACCGTGCGCAGGAAGTCTTCGCCAAACCACGCATCCTCGGCAGCCAAACCGCCCGCGTCACCGGGCCCACAGGTGAAGAAATCCATTGCGATGAATACGGTCGGGTTCGCGTTAAATTCCATTGGGACCGCAGCGGCATCGACGACGATCAAAGCAGTTGCTGGCTGCGGGTGTCGTCGAGCTGGGCGGGCGACAGCCATGGCGGCGTGGTCATCCCCCGCGTGGGCATGGAAGTGTTGGTGGTCTACCTGGACGGCGACCCGGATCAGCCGGTCATTTCTGCCTGCCTGATCAACAGCCTCAATCCGGCGCCACTCAAACTCCCGGCCAACAAAACCCAAAGTGTGTTTCGCAGCCGCAGCACTCCCGGCGGCAGCGGCTACAACGAGTTGCGCATCGAAGACCGCAAAGGCCAGGAGCAGATCTACCTCCACGCTCAGCGCGATATGCAGCAACACATAAAAAACGACAGCTTGTTGCAGGTCGATGGCAAACGCGAAGAAACCATCACGGGTAACAACATTTCGGTGTTCGACGCCGAAGAGCAACGCACCGTCAGCCTTGATCGCAAAGTCCAGCTCAACGCCAACGACCACCTGATGGTCGCCGGCAGCAGCCATACCCGAGTCGGGGTGGCGCTGGTCGCCGACGCTGGGATGCACGTGCACCTCAAGGGCGGAGCGAGTGTGGTGATCGATGCGGGGGCCAACATCACCTTGATGGCAGGCGGGCAGCATTTGCTGATTGGCGCAGCGGGCATTTATGCCAGTTGCCCGATCCTGCTGGGCGGTGCGCCGCTGCCGGGGCTGCCAGCGGTGCCGCTGCTGCCGGGTGAGTCAGAGCGCTTGCTGGCGCCTGAAGCCTTGCCAACGGCCATCGCGCCGACACAGCTGGCGCTAATGGCCGACACCCACGCACTGGGCGCTGACTTTTGCCCAGTGTGCGAGGCCTGCAAAAACGGCGTGTGCCTGCCTGAAGGCGCATCGCAATGAGCCCCGTACTGCCAAGCCAGTGGATGGATGAGCAACGCGGCCAAGGCCGCGACGTGTGTCTGGTACTGGATTCTCAAAAGGAAATCGAGGCCCGTACGGGTTTGCTGAATGGGCGCGCCCACAACCGTTATTACAGTGTTTACAGCCAAACGCCTGTGGCTGAACTGGCTAATGCCGGGCCTTTTTTGATTGGGCTCGACACGGCTGACAGCGAATGTCTGACCGAACTGCTTAGCGCCCCCGAACGTCATTGGGGCTGGTTGGCCAGCCTCGCGCCGGGCGATTTACCTGCATGGCTTGAGCACTGGCGTGCACGTTTGCTGATCGGCACACGTCCTGAGCGGGCCTTGTATCGGTTTCAGGACAGCCGCGTGCTGACCCGTGCACTGAGGCATTTGTCAGCAGACCTGCTCCCGGCCTATCTGGGGCAAGCCATCAGCGTTTGCTACTGGCAGGGTGAGCAGTGGGCCGTCACTGACAACCCGGCCCCTGGCGAACATCCGCTGCCCGACGTCCCGGCTTGGCTGAATGTGCCCGATGTGAACTCCCAGCAAGCGGTCATCCAAGAAGCCAACGCGCTGCGCTTTTTAATGGAGCAGCATCAACTCGGCTGCTTGCAAGTCGTTGATAGGTTTCCGCTTCTGGAGTGGATAAGCCTGAGGTGCAAACAGGCAGATGCCTGGGGCTGGGGCGAGTCAGAGCAGTTGGAGTTTTTGTTAACCCACAGCCTGAAATTCCCCGGTTATGAACTGCCAGCGCAATGGCATCCGCATCCTCACGAAGATTCGGCTGCGCATTTTCAGCGCATTAGCCAGATAGCGAAGTTTTGGGCAGGGGAGGGGGCGGTATGAAACGAGTCATTGGTTGTTTGGTATTGGTTGTTTTTAGTGTTGCAGCAATAGGTTGGTATTTAAAGGAGCCGAATACCTTTACGTTTAGTGTTGATATGCCGCCGGGTTTTAAATATAGGGCGGCCGTTTATTACGTGCCAGCGCCGGGTGAAACGTGCAAGGTAGAGACGAAAGATAATAAGAGGCCGGTATTTAATGAGTGGTGGCGAGAAGACTATAAACCCGACTCGGAAATAACGATTCGCCGAACGCGTAAAGGCTGTCCGTTGGTTGTGTACAACATAAAGCTGAGGATTTACGCAACCTACGGTAAAGATCGAGGTGACTTTGGTGAGTCAGCGGCTCAGATAGTTTTTAAAGAAAAATTGGATGCTGAAATGTATAGAGAGCATTTCGACGCTGCGGACGTAAGTACTTTTTTTGGAGAGTGTAGGTGGACGTTCCGGACTGTTGGGGGGAATAGACGGCTTGTAAAGTTGCTTGATTGTAAAGGCGTAAATATAAGTCGCCCTCCTTTACCGGGTGGGCCTGTGGCGCTTTATACCCTGGATCAATTGCCGGGGAAGACAGTAAAAATGAAAATCAATTTGGCTGAAAAAGAAAGCCCTTCTATGGGCGATACTTGGGTGGAGGTTCTTGGTGGCTGGAAAAAGTGTATGGGTAAAGAGTTTAAGGATCCCTATGCTTTTTGTAGAGGTAACGACAAAGATTTTAGTCATTTCATGATGCCTGATGGCAGGCAGTGCACTATTTATCCTGGCTGTACTGAATAAAAGGTATGGCTATGAAACGGGTCATTGGTTGTTTGGTCTTGGTTGTTTTTAGTGTTGCAGCAATAGGTTGGTATTTAAAGGAGCCGAATACCTTTACGTTTAGTGTTGATATGCCGCCGGGTTTTAAATATAGGGCGGCCGTTTATTACGTGCCAGCGCCGGGTGAAACGTGCAAGGTAGAGACGAAAGATAATAAGAGGCCGGTATTTAATGAGTGGTGGCGAGAAGACTATAAACCCGACTCGGAAATAACGATTCGCCGAACGCGTAAAGGCTGTCCGTTGGTTGTGTACAATATCGAGTTAGAAATTTATGCGGTCTATGGCAGGCATCGGAGTGACTTTAGTTCAGCGCCGGCACAAGTGGTCGTTAAAGATAAGTTGAATGCTGAGGCATATCGAGAGTATTTCGACGAGGCAGGTATGAGCACTTTTTACGGAGAGTGTAGTTGGACCTTTCGCACCTCTGGTACTACTCGAGTACTTAGAAAGTTACTGAGTTGTAAAGATTTAAATATCAAACACCCTGCTCCGTATGGTGGGCCAATAGCGGTTTATACCTTGGATCAACTACCGGGCAAGACCGTAAAAATGAAAATCAATTTGGCTGAAAAAGAAAGCCCTTCTATGGGGGATACTTGGGTGGAGGTTCTTGGTGGCTGGAAAAAGTGTATGGGTAAAGAGTTTAAGGATCCCTATGCTTTTTGTAGAGGTAATGACAAAGATTTTAGTCATTTCATGATGCCTGATGGCAGGCAGTGCACTATTTATCCTGGCTGTACTGAATAAAAGGTATGGCTATGAAACGGGTCATTGGTTGTTTGGTATTGGTTGTTTTTAGTGTTGCAGCAATAGGTTGGTATTTAAAGGAGCCGAATACCTTTACGTTTAGTGTTGATATGCCTCCGGGTTTTAAATATAGGGCGGCCGTTTATTACGTGCCAGCGCCGGGTGAAACGTGCAAGGTAGAGACGAAAGATAATAAGAGGCCGGTATTTAATGAGTGGTGGCGAGAAGACTATAAACCCGACTCGGAAATAACGATTCGCCGAACGCGTAAAGGCTGTCCGTTGGTTGTGTACAATATCGAGTTAGAAATTTATGCGGTCTATGGCAGGCATCGGAGTGACTTTAGTTCAGCGCCGGCTCAGGTGGTCGTTAAAGATAAGTTGAATGCTGAGGCATATCGAGAGTATTTCGACGAGGCAGGTATGAGCACTTTTTACGGAGAGTGTAGTTGGACCTTTCGCACCTCTGGTACTACTCGAGTACTTAGAAAGTTACTGAGTTGTAAAGATTTAAATATCAAACACCCTGCTCCGTATGGTGGGCCAATAGCGGTTTATACCTTGGATCAACTACCGGGCAAGACCGTAAAAATGAAAATTAATTTGGCTGAAAAAGAAAGCCCTTCTATTGGCGATACCTGGGTGGAGGCTCCCAATGGTTGGAAGCGCTGTTTGGGGGATGGTTTTGAAGATCACTATGCGTTCTGCAATGGAAACGACAAAGATTTTAGTCATTTCATGATGCCTGATGGCAGGCAGTGCACTATTTATCCTGGCTGTACTGAATAAAAGGTTATGGCTATGAGACGAGTCATTGGTTGTTTGGTATTGGTTGTTTTTAGTGTTGCAGCAATAGGTTGGTATTTAAAGGAGCCGAATACCTTTACGTTTAGTGTTGATATGCCGCCGGGTTTTAAATATAAGGCCGTGGTTAATTATGCCCCTGCGCCGGGTGAGACGTGCACTGTAGAGACCAAATATAATAAGGCGCCTACCTTCAACTATTGGTGGCGCGAGGATTATAAGCCTGACTCGGAAATAACAATTCGACGAACGCGTAAAGGATGTCCGTTGGTTGTGTATAGCATCGAGTTAGTAATCAACGCGGTTTATGGCAAGGATCGAGGTGATTTTAGTTCGTCAGCGGCTCAGATACTTGTTAGAGATAAACTGGATGACAAGAGGTATGCAGAGTCATTCAATGAGGCAGGCGTAAGCACTTTTTATGGGCAGTGTGGATGGACGTTCAGGACAGTTGGAATTAATAGGCGTCTAATAAAGTTGCTAAATTGTAAAGATGCAAACTTAAAACATCCTCCTCCGCTGGGTGGACCCGTAGGAGCCTACACCCTGGATCAGATTCCGGGTAAGACAGTGAAAATGAAGATTAATTTGGCTGAAAAAGAAAGCCCTTCTATGGGTGATACCTGGGTGGAGGTTCTTGGCGGCTGGAAAAAGTGTATGGGTAAAGAGTTTAAGGATCCCTATGCTTTTTGTAGAGGTAATGACAAAGATTTTAGTCATTTCATTATGCCTGATGGCAGGCAGTGCACTATTTATCCTGGCTGTACTGAATAAAAAAGGTAGGAGACACATGGTGTCTGAGAAAGTTAAAGGTGTCGATTTGAAAGGACGTATGTTTACCTGTCCAGTGCAAGGGAAACGGTCAACCTTTCAGCTGGTGGATGAGTTTGATGATGGAAAGCCCTACGCTGGATTGGCCTATGAGGCAGTTGACTTTGAAGGCTTTAAATACAACGGTTTTTTAGATTCGTCCGGAACGGGGGAAGTCATAAATCACTTTGCGGGGCCTATAGCGCTGACAATGCTCTCCTCCTATCAAGGGTTGGATGACCGGTACGGTGGACTAATGGCTCGCCAGCACTACCCCCTAAAAATCACCGAACTTCAAGTCCGGGCCGAACAAACACGTTACTTCAATAAAGACGGTAGTCGCACGTCGAATAACCCTGCACTTCTTCTTGCGAACACGGATTTTTACCAAATAGAAGTCCGGCATTTGGTGGAGCATGTGTCGCACTTACCGCCCGTAGTGGCATGCCATTACCCGCCTTCCGAGGGCGCCCGACAGTTGATGGTCAGGCACAGCCCCCGGGGCGTATGTATGCTCGGCAGCCGACACAGCATTCTGCAAGTGCGACCTCTACGGGCTTTACGCCCAATGTTCTCGACTGACCCGCAATTTTGCGCGCTAAACCTTTATCAGTTGTCGTTAATGGCCACATTGAGTTACTGCCCTTTTGGTCAAGCGCCGGATCAGCATCCGATTCACGAGGCCAGTGTCAGCTTTAAGCAAGTACCAAGTTCGGGTAACTGGTTTGGTGATGTTTTGGCCAAGTATCGGCAACTCTGGCGAGTCGATGCCGGGCAGGTTCAAGCGTATTACCCGCTGTATGAGGATGTGGCGTATTCCAGACGTTTTGAAATCGTACCTTTCGACCCAGCGCTGTACCCGATAAATCAACCTCAGCAGGGGCCCGATCAAGAAAGCCCGGCTAAAATCCACTTCTTGGATGACCGAGGCGATGTCATCGATACCGATACCCAAGCCTTCGCTACTCATAGCGATGAAATCATCTTGATCGCTATTCGTGGCACCAGTGAGGGGGTCCCTGATGCTCTTCGAGATGCCGATGCGTTTCAGGTACCTTTTGAGGAAGGTGAAGGCGCTGTTCATCGCGGTTTTTATGGGGCTGCCAAACAGGCTTATGAGTTTGCAACAAAATATCTAGATAAATTCCACGCAGGCCAAAAAATTCTGATCTGTGGCCACAGTTTGGGCGGGGCTATCGCTTTAATACTGTCGGAGATGTTGCGCCGCAGACCTGGTTTTACTTACGACATTCTGCTCCACACCTACGGCTCCCCTCGCGCTGGAGACGCAACCTTCGTCAAAGCGGCCGAGTCCTTGGTGCATCACCGTATGGTCAATCACAACGACCCTGTACCAAGCGTTCCAGCGCCTTGGATGAAAGTTAAGCCGGGCGATCCGATGCCTGGTTTTGGTATCCGTTTCCTACAAGTGCCGGCCCAGTTCGCGGCTTATGTCACCAGCATGGTCAATGTGGGTGGCGAAGCCTATATGCACCACGGGCAACTGCAGCACTTTATGCCGGTGGATTTCGATGACGGAGAGGTTTCACATATTTTGTGGGCGCCGGGCTGCGAGACCTTGGCCCAGCACGCAGCGTGCACCCTCGCTATTGCGCAACACGATGGGCTGCCAGCCCGAGGGAGCTTTATCCAGCAAGTAATGGACGCGGGTAATCACTCGATGACTGGCAGCTATGTCCCGCACTGCTGGGCCACGCTTCGCCGTTGGCAAGAAGCACAGGCAAACAATCGCCCACGAGTGACCGGGCGAGAACTGGAGTGGGTAGATGAGATGTTGTCGCGTGTTGAGAAGCAGGTGAAAGACAAAGTCGGCGAGATGATTCATCAACCGCTGCCGCGCGCCCTTATTACCGTTAGGGCGATTGATTCGCTGCTCGAGGAAGCCGCAAAGATGAAGATGACCCGTGATCGGTTGCGAACGCTGAGCTACAACGTTGTGCAACCGACCGACGTGTATGGCAATCGCACGGCAGACGCTGAAGGCCTGGCTGAAAGTATCGAGCGCTGGCAGGCCAACAGCGACAGCACCCGCGTTGAGCAACTGGCCATGGCACCCAAGGGGCTTTCCATGGCCGAGTTGGACGCCTCGCTGGGCCTCCATGTAGTCGGCGCGCCCTACCTGGGCGACATTCTCGATTTGCCGTAGCGGTGAACCGCTAGCTGCAAGCTAAAAACCGCGTCTAACAGGCAGCTAACCCCATGCAGCGCTCTTGGTCAGAAGAGATCGATCGGAGCCCCATCTTCTGCCGGCAGCGGGCTGCCCGGTGCTACGCCATTGCCCAGTTCACTGTTGGTCGGCGGTGTGTCTTCGCTTTTGAACAGTTCAAAGTAGGCGCCCGGTGTGCCGGGTGATGCAATGCGGCCGCTGGCAGGGTCGATGCGCAGGCTGAGGATGCCTTCGGGCTCGGCCTGGCTGTGTGCAGGTTTGCCTTTGAGCGCGCCGCCCATGTAGCTCATCCAGATCGGCAAGGCCACGGTACCGCCGTATTCACGACGCCCCAGGCTTTCCGGTTGGTCGAAACCGGTCCACACGGTGGTCACGTAATCAGCGTTGTAGCCGGAGAACCAGGCGTCTTTGGATTCGTTGGTGGTACCGGTTTTGCCCGACAGATCAGTACGGCCCAGCGCCAGGGCGCGACGGCCGGTGCCGAGTTTGATCACGTCTTGCAACATGCTGGTAAGGATGTAGGTGGTGCGCCCGTCAACGATGCGCTCAGCAACAGCCTGGGTTTCGGTGGTCGGCAGGCCGGGTGCGGCGTTGATGGTGTCGATGGTCAGCGCTGCGGCCTCGGGAGGCACGTCTTTGCTGGCGTTTTTCGGCACGCTTGGCGGATTGGCCACGAACAGGGTCTCGCCGTTGCGGCTTTCGATTTTATCGATCAGGTACGGCGTGATTTTGTAACCGCCGTTGGCAAAGGTGCTCCAGCCGGTGGCGACTTCCATCGGGGTCAGGGTGGCAGTCCCCAAGGCCAGCGACAGATTGCGCGGCAGGTCCTGCTTGTTAAAGCCGAACTTGCTGATGTAGTCGATGGTGCGGTCAACGCCCAAGCTTTGCAGTACGCGGATCGATACCAGGTTGCGTGACTTGTACAAGGCTTCGCGCAGGCGGATCGGGCCGAGGAAGGTGTTGGTGTCGTTTTTCGGGCGCCAGACTTTATCCAGGTACTCGTCGACAAACACGATCGGGGCGTCGTTCACCAGCGTGGCGGCGGTGTAGCCGTTATCCAGTGCCGCGCTGTAAATGAAAGGCTTAAAGCTGGAGCCCGGTTGACGCTTGGCCTGCATCGCCCGGTTGTAGTTGCTTTGCTCAAAGGCGAAGCCACCGACCAGTGCGCGAATGGCGCCGTTGTCCGGAGCAAGCGATACCAGTGCGCCTTGCACGTTTGGCACTTGGCTGAACTTGAGGGTGCCGTTAGCTTGCGGTTGCACGCGAATCAAATCGCCCACTTGCGCCACGTCTGAAGGCTGCTTGGGCATCGGGCCCATGCTGTTGGTGTTCAGGAACTTACGGGCCCATTTCATGCTGTCCCACGGGACGTGCGCTTCGCCATTGCGGGTCAGCACGTGCAGGCCGTCTTTGTCGACCTGAGTCACGATGGCAGGCTCAAGCCCGCTGATCGGCCGTTGTTTGGCAAGCTCTTGGGTCCAGACCGCTTGGGTTTTGCCCGCAAAGCGTGATTCTGGGCCGCGATAGCCGTGACGCTGGTCGTAAGCCATCAGGCCGTCTTCAACCGACTTGTTGGCCAACGCTTGTAGGTCGCTCGGTACGGTGGTGGTCACCCGATAACCTTCGGTGTACGCCTCGCTGCCATAACGGCCGACCATCTCGGCGCGGGCCATTTCGGCGATGTAAGGCGCGTTCACTTCCGGGCTTTGCACGTGGTAACTGGCGTTGACCGGCTCGGCAATGGCGGCTTCGTAGCTGGCCTGATCAATTTTGCCCAGCTTGTACATACGGCCCAGGATCCAGTCGCGGCGTTCTTTGCTGCGCACCGGGTTGGCCAGCGGGTTAAAGCGCGAAGGGGCTTTCGGCAGGCCGGCAATCATTGCCATCTGCGCCAGGCTCAGGTCGCGGATCGATTTGCCGTAGTAGACCTGCGCCGCGGACTCGATGCCGTAGGCGCGGTTGCCGAGGTAAATCTTGTTCACGTACAGCTCAAGGATTTCGTCCTTGGTCAGCTCGCGTTCAATTTCCAGGGCCAATAGGATTTCGTTGGTTTTGCGGGAAAAGCTCCGCTCACTGGTCAGGAAATAGTTCTTCGCCACCTGCATCGTGATGGTGCTGCCACCCGATTGTATGTGTCCGCTTTTTACCAACTGGGTGGCGGCACGCATCAGGCTGCTGGGGTCGACCCCGTAATGATTGGCGAAGTTGTCATCCTCTGCCGAGAGCAAAGCATTGATGAAATTGGGCGGAATGTCGGCGAACTTGATCGGAGAGCGGCGCATTTCGCCAAACTCTGCAATCAATTTGCCGTCGCTGGTATAGACCCGCAAAGGAATCTGCAACTGGATGCTTCTCAGCGACTCTACGGACGGCAAGCCAGGACTAAGATAGAGATACGCGCCGCTAAGCGCGAGCAAGAGCCCGCAGAACACGGCAACGAAAGACCACCCGAAAAACTTCAGCAGACGAATCAAGGCTTTTGGATTTCCAGATTAAGAAATGGGTGTGCACGTCAGGGTAGTGCGCAGTTATGCGGGGTCGACGGTGCGGAAAAAAACGCCCGGCATTATAAGCATTTTTCGGTCGTGAGCGTCAGGGACCGCATGTCAGAACGGGTTATGAACGGATCTCATCATTGACCCTCCGTAAGTCACGGATTGCATTAGGGAAAACCACAATGTCCGGATATTTTCGCAACGCCCGCCAGCGGTATTTGGGTGTCGACATCGGTTTACACGCGATAAAAGTTGTCGAGTTGAGCCGTTCGCACGGTACCTTCCAGTTGCAGGGTTATGGCATTGAGCCATTAGCTGGCGTGCTCCTGGACGATCTGACCGGTGTCGATCCGAAAAGTGCCGCGCAGGCATTGGTCAAAGTGTTGGGCACGGCCTCGGTGGTGGCGCGTGATGCGGTGGTGGCAGTCCCTGACACGCAGGTCATCTGTAAAAACCTTGAGGTGGACGCAGGCCTCAGCGAAGAGGACCTTGAGCTTTACGTTCGCCTTGAAGCCGAGCAATACATTCCGTATGCACTGGATGAGGTGGCACTGGACTTCGAGGTCCTGGGCTGTGTACCGAATAATCCTGAACGGTTGAACGTGCTGCTGGTGACGTGCCGTCAACAGACGCTTGACTGGTACGAGGCGGTTTTGAGCCATGCCGGGCTCAAGGCGCGGGTGATTGCTGTGCAAGCTCACGCTTTGGCCCGAGCGGTTGAGGCGTTGACGCCTTCTGTAACAGGTTTGCTGACGCCCGGTGCAGTGGCGGTGGTCGATTTTGCACCCCGTACGACGGTACTGAGTGTTGTGCAGCAGGGGCAGGTGCTTTATTCCCGAGAGTTGCTGTTTGGTTGGGATGAGCTTGAGGATCAAGCATTCAACCGTCTTGCGTTGCAACACATCAGGCGCGCTCTTGAACCGTTTGTCGAACCTCTTGCTTCACTCGTCCTGTCTGGCGCGGCGGCCTCACGCAGCGGTCTGAGTGCGTGGCTGGAGGCTCAACTGGGCGTGCACACGCAGGTTGCCAACCCGTTTGCGCTGATGAGTGTTAATCCTTTGCTAACACCTCAAGCCTTGCTTTGCGATGCTCCGATGTTGTTGACTGCCTGCGGTCTGGCCTTGAGGGGGTTTGATTAATGGCAAGAATCAACTTACTGCCGTGGCGCGCATTGTTGCGAGAAAAACGACGTAAGCGTTTTGTGATCGTATTGCTCGCGCTGTCAGCGATGGCGGTAGGTGGCTTGTTTGTGATTGACCACTTTATTGACCGGGCGGTGGAGCGCCAGTTGGCGCGCAATGATTTGATCCGAAGTGCCATGGTGCAACTGGATGGTCGTGCCGAACAGATCGATCAGTTGAAAGTGCGCCGAGAACAGTTGCTCGAACGCATGCAGACCATCGAGACGCTTCAGGGCAATCGATCTGACAGCGGCATCATTTTGGAGCAACTGGCGCGCAGCCTGCCCCATGGCGTGTATTTCACGGATGTGAAAATGGCTGGCCAGACGCTCGTGATCACCGGCGTGGCTCAGTCCAATAAGCTTGTCGCAGAGCTGATGCGCAACCTCGATGCCTCGCATTGGCTCGAAACCCCCGTGCTGATTGACGTGCAAGCGGGGCCCATCCATGCAGAGGGGCCGGAACGGTTATTTGAAATGACCGTGCGCCAAACCCGACATGTACACAGCGGCGGCCAACTGTGAACGCGGCCCAATGGCTGGGCCGTCTTGATCAATTCGATCTGCGAGACCTGAACGTTGAACGTGTGGGCTGGTGGTCGCTCAGGTTTAAAACCCTGGTGGCGCTGCTCTTGGTGGGCGTGTTGCTGATCATGGGGTACGGGTTGCACCTGCAATCACCGATCGGCCGGCTTGCACAACAGCGCGAAGTCGAGGTCACGTTAAAAACCGAATTTGCGTCTAAAGCTACCCAGGCAGCTGGCCTGGAAGCGTGGTTGATGCACCTGCGCGAGCTCGAGACGGCCTTCAGTGGCTTGTTACAGCAACTGCCCAGTCAGGCAGAAGTGCCCGGCTTGCTGGATGAGGTATCGCGCCTTGGCCTGACCAGCGGCTTGTTGATCGAGCACATTCAGTGGTCGCCCGAGGAGCTTCAACCGTTTTATGCCGAACTGCCCTTAAAGATGGTGCTGGTCGGCGGTTATCACGACCTCGGGCTTTTCGTCAGTAGCCTGGCGAGCCTGCCGCGCATCGTCACCCTGCATGACTTCGCCCTTGCGCCGCTCAATGAAAGCGGGGACGGCCAACTGCGCATGACCTTGTTGGCCAAGACTTACCGCACCTACGATCAAGGATTGATCCCATGAGTGTTGGCTTTCGGCTGTTTAGTCTTGGGTTGATGGCCGCGCTGGCGGGCTGCGATAACGCCCAAAGCACCGCGCAATTGCACGCGTATTTGCAGGCGCCCCTACCCGCCCCGCAGGCCATGATCCCGCCTGTTCCCGACATAGAACCTGCCCGTGTGGTTGCTTATGAGGCAGGCACGTTACGCAGCCCTTTTCAGGTCTTGCGTGAGGAAGGGGCGGGCAGTTGGCAGGTCAGCCTCCTGGTGACTGATGAGCTGGACATCGACCGGCCCCGGCAGTTTCTGGAGGGGCTGGATCTTGAGCAATTCGAGATGGTCGGTACATTTTCCAACGATCAGGGCGCCAGCGCCTTGCTGCGTGCCAACGGGATTGTCCATCGTTTGAAAGTCGGTGATTACCTGGGGCGCAATAACGGTCAGGTGGCCTTTATCAATCCCGAATACGTTGAAGTGTTTGAAGTGATTTCAGATGGTCAGGGCGGTTGGCTGGAGCGCTCCCTGAGCATCCCTTTGAAGCAGCAGTCTTAACGGATATACACCATGAAAAGGATTTTCCCGGTCTGCGGACTGGCGCTATGGAGTGCGCTGAGTTCGCCGTCGGTGTTGGCTGTCGTCCAGCCCCCGGCTTTTGTAAAACCAGCTAGTAGTGCGTCGAGCCCGGTGTATACCGGGGAGAAAGTGTCGCTGAACTTTCAAGCCATTGAAGTGCGCACGGTGCTTCAGTTATTGGCAGATTTCACCCAGTTCAACCTGGTGGTCAGTGACGCCGTTCAAGGCAGCATTACCCTCAATCTGGAGGATGTGCCGTGGGATCAGGCGCTGGACCTGGTGCTTAAAAGCAAAGACCTGGGCAAGCGCCTCGAAGGCAATGTGCTACTAATTGCCCCGGCCGAAGAAATAGCCGCCCGCGAGCGATATGAGCTGGAGGCGCGTAATCAGCTGGCCGAACTGGCGCCTTTGCGGCGCGAGCTGGTGCAAGTCAATTACGCCAAAGCGGCAGACATCGCCAAGTTGTTCCAGTCCGTTGCTGAGGGCCAGGTCAGTGATGGCGCGCGCGGCTCCATCACGGTGGACGAACGCACCAACAATATCATCGCGTTCCAGTCTGGCGCGCAGCTGGACGAGTTGCGGCGCATCGTGGCGCAACTGGATGTGCCGGTCCGTCAGGTCATGATCGAGGCCCGCATCGTGGAAGCGGGAGTCGACTTTGAGCGCAATCTGGGCGTGCGCTGGGGCGGAGCCTTGAACAAGGGTGGCAAATGGAGCGCAGGCGGTATCGCTCCGGTGACTGAAGCGGGGGCAGAGCCCGGCAATGTGAGTGCGCCTTTTGTCGACTTGGGCGTCAAGGGCAATACCTCGGGGTTAGGCATTGCCTTTATCTCCAACAATGTCTTGCTGGACCTGGAACTGAGTGCGATGGAAAAAACCGGCAACGGTGAAATCATCTCTCAGCCCAAAGTGGTCACCTCCGACAAAGAAACCGCCAAGATCCTTAAAGGCACCGAAATTCCCTATCAGGAGTCCAGCTCCAGCGGTGCCACGTCGGTGTCGTTCAAGGAGGCCTCGCTGTCGCTGCAAGTGACACCACAAATCACCCCGGACAGCAGTGTGATTATGGAGGTCGTGGTCACCAAGGATGAGCCGGACTATATGAACATGGTCAATAACGTGCCGCCGATCAAAAAGAACGAGGTAAAGGCCAAGGTGTTGGTCAAGGACGGCGAAACCATCGTAATCGGCGGTGTGTTCTCAAATACTCAAAGCAAAGTAGTAGATAAAGTGCCATTTTTGGGCGATCTGCCGTATGTTGGCCGACTTTTCCGTAAAGACGTTGTCCAGGAAAAAAAATCCGAGCTGCTGGTGTTCCTGACTCCGCGTATCATGAACAACCAGGCGATTGCTGTGAGTCATTGATTCTGTGCGAAATTTGATTCTTGTTGGGCCCATGGGGGCTGGTAAAAGCACCATCGGACGTTTGCTGGCCAAAGAGCTGCACCTGCCGTTCAAAGATTCCGATAAGGAAATTGAAGTGCGCACCGGTGCCAATATCCCGTGGATCTTCGATAAAGAAGGCGAACCGGGGTTTCGTGATCGCGAAGCGGCAATGATTGCCGAGCTATGCGAGTCCGATGGCGTGGTGTTGGCGACCGGTGGGGGCGCAGTGATGCGCCCGGAAAACCGCAAGTCGCTGCGTGCTGGCGGGCGGGTCGTGTATTTGCATGCCTCTGTCGAGCAGCAGGTGGCCCGCACCGCGCGCGACCGCAATCGACCTTTGCTGCGCACCGCCAACCCGGAGAAAACCCTGCGTGACCTGTTGGCCGTGCGCGATCCGCTGTATCGGGAAATCGCCGACCTGGTGGTCGAAACCGATGAGCGGCCCCCGCGAATGGTTGTTCTGGATATTCTCGAGCGTCTGGCGCAGCTACCTCCCCGTTAAAGTGCGCCACGAAATGCGTTATCCTCGGCGCCCACCATGCCCGTTCAGCGGTGCGGCCATCATTTGATATTTGCGAAGCAGGGCGCCAGCGTCCTCTTTCTACGCGGGGTTTCATGCAGACACTGAAGGTTGATCTAGGCGAGCGTAGCTACCCAATTCATATTGGCGAAGGTTTGTTGGATCAGCCCGAGTTGCTGGCCCCGCATATCGCCGGTCGCCAGGTGGCGATTGTGACCAACGAAACCGTCGCGCCACTCTATCTTGAGCGTCTGACCCGCAGCCTTGCGCAGTATTCTGTGGTGCCGATCATCCTGCCGGACGGCGAGTCGTTTAAAAACTGGGAAACCCTGCAACTGATTTTCGATGGCCTGCTCACTGCTCGTCACGATCGCCGTACTACCGTAGTCGCCCTGGGCGGCGGCGTGGTGGGGGATATGGCCGGTTTTGCAGCCGCCTGCTACCAGCGCGGTGTTGATTTTATTCAGGTGCCTACCACCTTGCTGTCCCAAGTGGACTCGTCGGTGGGCGGTAAAACCGGGATCAACCACCCGCTGGGTAAAAACATGGTCGGTGCTTTCTATCAGCCCAATCTGGTGCTGATTGACACCCAAACCCTTAATACCCTGCCTGCGCGTGAGTTGTCGGCAGGCCTGGCCGAAGTCATCAAATACGGTCTGATCTGCGATGAGCCGTTTTTGACCTGGCTTGAAGACAACATGGACGCCCTGCGTGGCCTTGACCAGGTAGCCCTGACGGCTGCGATTCATCGTTCATGCCAGGCCAAGGCTGACGTGGTGGGCGCTGACGAACGTGAATCGGGGGTGCGTGCCACGCTCAACTTGGGGCATACGTTTGGTCATGCGATCGAAACCCACATGGGGTATGGCGTGTGGTTGCACGGTGAGGCCGTAGGCGCGGGCACCGCGATGGCGCTGGAAATGTCCACGCGTCTTGGTTGGATCAGCGAGGCGGATCGTGATCGCGCAATTCGGTTGCTTCAGCGCGCCGGTTTGCCCGTAGTGCCACCCGCTGAAATGACTGCCGCCGATTTCATGCAACACATGGCAGTTGATAAAAAAGTGATCGACGGTCGTATGCGTCTGGTGCTGTTGCGTCGCATCGGAGAAGCCACAGTGACTGACGATTATCCACAAGAGGTTCTACAAGCCACGCTGGGTGCGGATTACCGCGCACTGGCTCAGCTTAAAGGTTAATAAGATCGCGATGACTAGTTTGCATGCCGACGAGGCGTTCCTCGGTCACTTCCAGCTCAATCACGACCCCTTCGCCCCTCGGGTGCCGGGCTTCAAGTTTTTCCCTGCGCAACGCAAGCCGGTGCTCGGGCAGTTGCATCACCTTGCCCGTTACAGTCAATTGCTGTTGGTGGTGACCGGGCCTGAGGGCAGCGGCAAGACTTTGTTGCGCCAGGCATTGGTCGCGAGCACCAACAAGCAGTCGGTGCAGAGTGTGGTGGTATCGGCACGGGGGGCTGGCGATGCGGCCGGGATCTTGCACCAAGTGGCGCAAACCTTGAATGTTGCGCGGCCTGAGGTGGGTGCGATCCTGGCTCAAGTGGTGCAATTGGCGCTCACCGGGCAAGAAGTCTACTTGCTGGTCGATGATGCCGAGCAGCTCGACGAATCGGCTCTGGAAGCATTGCTGGGGCTGGCGGCGGGCACGCCGGAAGGCCGTCCGCATGTGTTCCTGTTCGGCGAGCCATCAATGATTGCCGGGCTTGAGCAGCTAAGTGCTGATGAAGAACGCTTTCACGTGATCGAATTGCAGCCGTACACCGAAGAGGAAACCCGCGAGTATCTGGCTCAGCGCCTTGAAGGTGCAGGGCGCGGAATCGAACTCTTTAGCGCGCAGCAGATCTCAGATATACACGAGAGCTCCGAAGGCTGGCCTGGCATCATCAATCAGGTCGCCCGCGATGCAATGATCGAAGCCATGATTGCTAGCCGTTCAGCGGTCAAGCGTCCAAGTATGGGGTTCAAGATGCCGAAGAAACACGTATTGGCCATTGGTGCAGTAGTGGTAGTGGCTGTCGCCGCGGCCATTTTGATTCCAGGCCGCAGCAAGGCGCCAACCGCGCCGACTGCTGAACAAGGGCAATTACCGTTGGGTCAGGCTACGCCGAAGGCCGGCGCCAACCCGTCGATTGATTTCGCCGGGTCTTCACAGCCAATGCCGTTGCCGCTGGTGGGCCAATCGCAGCCAGTGATGCGTGGGCCGCTGGCTGAAGAGGCGGGTGGCATTGCTGAAGGCGATGATGGTGCGGTGCCATCGGTCGGTGGCGTTGCTCAGCCACCCACCGTGACCACCACTGCGCCGCCGGCAGGCGTGCCAGCCGGTCCAACGCCTGCACCACGCCCAGCGCCAGCCGTTGCAGCCGCTAAACCTGCGCCAGCACCAGCACCAGTGGCCAAGCCTGCTCCAGCCCCTGCGCCCAAGCCTGTGGTCAAAGCGGTCGAGAAGCCAGCCGAGAAGCCTGTCACCGTGGCCAAGGCCGCAGCGGGCGGTAGCTGGTACACCAGCCAGCCAGCCAGCAACTACGTAGTGCAGATCGTCGGCACCAGCTCCGAGGCTTCCGCTCAAAACGTTGCTAAAGAGTTGGGCGGCGAAGCCCGCTACTTCAAGAAAACCTTGAATGGCAAGCCGCTGTACGTCGTCACTTATGGCAACTTCCCAAGCCATGCCGCAGCCACTGCAGCAATCAAGAACTTGCCAGCGAAGACTCAGGCTGGTAAACCTTGGCCTCGCACTGTCGCCAGCGTCCAACAAGAACTGGCAGCAGCTCGCTGATGTCCCGGCGACCTTACCCAGGTCGCCGTTCTTACACATCAAAAATACTCGCACGAGCATGCGGCTTCTAGCCGTGTGCTTTGTGGTGTCTGCGCCGTACAGCGGTCAACATCAAAAAATGTTTTGACTAGCACGAGCAATCACTTTAAACCTTCATCATTGCGACATAAATTTACGGTTAATCGCCGCTTAATTTGTGGGCGTTTGTGACGGTGTGTAGAATGACCACCCTTTTGCTCCTGCCAAGCTGGCGTACGTTCAGCGCGGGAAGCAAGTGGTTGAATTAAAAGAAATTTGCCCCTTTTTGGGGCAGCCTGGTGAGAAAGTGTCTATGAAAGCAGGTCTGTACCACCCCGATGAATTCAAGGATAACTGTGGTTTCGGCCTGATTGCCCACATGCAGGGCGAACCCAGTCATACCCTATTGCAAACCGCCATTGAGGCCCTGACCTGCATGACCCACCGCGGTGGGATCAACGCAGACGGCAAGACCGGTGACGGTTGTGGCCTGCTGATTCAAAAGCCTGACCTGTTCTTGCGTGCAACCGCCAAAGAACACTTCGGCACTGATCTGCCCAAGCAATACGCAGTCGGCATGGTGTTTTTCAACCAGGACCCCATCAAGGCCGAAGCAGCCCGTGCCCACATGAACCGCGAAATCCTCGCGGCGGGCCTGCAGTTGGTCGGCTGGCGCAAAGTGCCGATTGATACCAGCGTGCTGGGTCGTCTGGCGCTGGAACGTCTGCCGCAAATCGAACAAGTGTTCATCGCAGGTGAAGGCCTGAGCGATCAGGACATGGCGATCAAGCTGTTCAGCGCCCGTCGTCGCTCCTCGGTCGCCAACGCGGCCGACACCGATCACTACATTTGCAGCTTTTCTCACAAGACCATCATTTATAAAGGCCTGATGATGCCGGCGGACCTCACCGCCTTCTATCCAGACCTGAGCGATGAGCGCCTGCAAACCGCGATCTGCGTGTTCCACCAGCGCTTCTCCACCAACACCCTGCCGAAATGGCCGCTGGCTCAGCCATTCCGCTTTCTTGCCCACAACGGCGAGATCAACACCATTACCGGCAACCGCAACTGGGCACTGGCCCGTCGCACCAAGTTTGCCAATGACCTGATCGGCGACCTCGATGAGCTTGGCCCGTTGGTTAACCGCGTGGGTTCTGACTCCTCCAGCATGGACAACATGCTGGAGTTGATGGTCACCGGCGGTATCGACCTGTTCCGTGGCGTGCGCATGCTGATTCCACCTGCGTGGCAGAACGTTGAAACCATGGACCCCGACCTACGGGCGTTCTATGAGTACAACTCCATGCACATGGAGCCGTGGGACGGCCCGGCGGGCGTGGTCATGACCGACGGTCGTTACGCGGTCTGCCTGCTCGACCGTAACGGCCTGCGTCCGGCGCGCTGGGTCACGACCACCAATGGCTATATCACCATCGCCTCCGAAATCGGCGTGTGGGATTACAAGCCTGAAGACGTGATCGCTAAAGGGCGTGTGGGCCCTGGGCAAATCCTGGCGGTCGACACTGAAACCGGCCAGGTGCTGGACACCGACTCCATCGATAACCGCTTGAAGTCGCGCCACCCTTACAAACAGTGGCTGCGCAAGAATGCCCTGCGCATTCAGGCCACGATCGACGACCATGACCACGGTTCGGCTTTTTACGGCGTTGATCAGCTCAAGCAGTACATGAAGATGTACCAGGTCACGTTTGAAGAGCGTGATCAGGTGCTGCGCCCACTGGGCGAGCAGGGCTACGAAGCTGTGGGCTCGATGGGTGACGACACGCCAATGGCTGTGCTGTCCCAGCGCGTGCGAACGCCGTACGACTACTTCCGTCAGCAGTTCGCGCAGGTCACCAACCCGCCGATCGACCCGCTGCGTGAAGCCATCGTCATGTCGCTGGAAATTTGCCTCGGTGCCGAGCGCAACATCTTCCAGGAATCGCCGGAGCACGCCTCGCGCGTCATCCTCAGTTCACCCGTGATCTCGCCTGCTAAATGGCGTTCGCTGATGAACCTCGATCTGCCGGGCTTTGAGCGTCAGATCATCGACCTCAATTACGACCAGTCGATGGGTCTTGAAGCCGCCGTGCGCAACATCGCCGATCAGGCCGAAGAAGCTGCGCGTGCGGGTCATAGCCAGATCGTGCTGACCGACCGTCATATCGCGCCGGGCAAGTTGCCGGTTCACGCTGCGCTGGCAGTCGGTGCTGTTCACCACCGCCTGACCGAAAAAGGCCTGCGTTGTGACAGCAACATCCTGGTAGAAACCGCCACGGCCCGCGACCCGCACCATTTCGCGGTCTTGATCGGTTTTGGCGCCTCGGCGGTGTATCCATTCCTGGCCTATGAAGTGCTGGGTGACTTGATTCGCACCGGCGAGGTGCTGGGCGACCTTTATGAAGTGTTCAAAAACTACCGTAAAGGCATCACCAAGGGCCTGCTCAAGATCCTGTCGAAGATGGGCATCTCGACCATTGCCTCCTACCGTGGCGCGCAACTGTTCGAGGCCATCGGTCTGTCCGAAGAAGTGTGCAACCTGAGCTTTCGTGGCGTGCCAAGCCGCATCAAGGGCGCACGTTTTGTCGACCTCGAAGCCGAACAGAAGCTGTTGGCAGCCGAAGCCTGGAGCCCGCGCAAGGCCATCCAGCAAGGCGGCCTGCTCAAGTACGTGCACGGCGGCGAATATCACGCCTACAACCCCGACGTGGTCGCTACCCTGCAAGCGGCTGTGCAACAGGGCGACTACAGCAAGTTCAAGGAATACACCGCACTGGTCGACAAACGTCCGGTGTCGATGATCCGCGATTTGTTCCAGGTCAAAACCCTCGATACGCCATTGGCCATCGATGAAATCGAACCGCTGGACTCAATCCTCAAGCGCTTTGACTCGGCCGGTATCTCGCTCGGCGCCTTGTCGCCAGAAGCCCATGAAGCCTTGGCCGAAGCCATGAACCGTTTGGGCGCACGCTCCAACTCCGGTGAAGGCGGCGAAGACCCGGCGCGCTACGGCACCATCAAAAGCTCGAAAATCAAACAAGTGGCGACCGGCCGTTTCGGTGTGACTCCCGAATATCTGGTCAACGCCGAAGTGCTGCAAATCAAGGTTGCCCAAGGCGCCAAGCCGGGCGAGGGCGGGCAACTGCCAGGCGGCAAGGTCAACGGTCTGATCGCCAAACTGCGTTACGCCGTACCCGGTGTGACCCTGATCTCGCCACCGCCGCACCACGACATCTACTCTATCGAAGACTTGTCGCAGCTGATTTTTGACCTCAAGCAGGTCAATCCTAAAGCGCTGGTCTCGGTCAAATTGGTGGCTGAAGCGGGCGTTGGCACCATCGCCGCTGGCGTGGCCAAGGCTTATGCCGACCTGATTACCATCTCCGGTTATGACGGCGGCACCGGCGCATCACCCCTGACCTCAATCAAATACGCGGGCGCTCCGTGGGAGCTGGGTCTGGCTGAAACCCACCAGACCCTGCGCGGCAACGACCTGCGTGGCAAAGTTCGGGTGCAGACTGACGGAGGCCTGAAAACCGGTCTCGACGTGATCAAGGCGGCCATCCTGGGCGCTGAAAGCTTCGGCTTCGGCACCGCGCCCATGATCGCGCTGGGCTGCAAATACCTGCGTATTTGCCACCTCAACAACTGCGCCACCGGTGTAGCAACGCAGAACGAATCACTGCGTAAAAACCACTACATCGGTACCGTCGACATGGTGGTCAACTTCTTCACCTACGTGGCCGAAGAAACCCGCGAATGGCTGGCCAAGCTGGGCGTACGCAGCCTCGAAGAGCTGATCGGTCGTACTGACTTGCTGGACATCCTGCAAGGCGAGACGGCCAAGCAGCAGCACCTCGACCTGACGCCTTTGCTGGGCAGCGACCACATTCCGGCTGACAAGCCGCAGTTCTGCCAGGTTGACCGCAACCCGCCGTTCGACAAAGGCCTGTTGGCCGAGAAGATGGTCGAGCTGGCCAGTTCGGCCATCAACGACCTGAGCGGTGCTGAGTTCGCGCTGGACATCTGCAACTGTGACCGTTCGATTGGTGCTCGTATCTCGGGTGAAATCGCCCGTGCTCACGGCAACCAAGGCATGGCCAAGGCGCCGATTACGTTCCGCTTCAAAGGCACTGCCGGTCAGAGCTTTGGTGTGTGGAACGCCGGGGGTCTGAACATGTACCTGGAAGGTGACGCCAACGACTACGTAGGCAAAGGCATGACCGGCGGTAAGCTGGTGATCGTGCCGCCTGCAGGCAGCGTCTACAAAACCCAGGACAGCGCGATTATTGGCAACACCTGCCTGTACGGCGCCACAGGCGGCAAGCTGTTCGCCGCTGGCACTGCGGGTGAGCGTTTCGCGGTACGTAACTCCGGTGCTCACACCGTGGTTGAAGGCACTGGCGATCACTGCTGCGAATACATGACAGGCGGTTTCGTCTGCGTATTGGGCAAAACCGGTTACAACTTCGGCTCTGGCATGACTGGTGGTTTTGCCTACGTGCTGGATCAGGACAACACTTTCGTCGACAAGGTGAACCACGAACTGGTGGAAATCCAGCGTATCAGTGGCGAAGCGATGGAAGCCTATCGCAACCATCTGCAACATGTTCTGAACGAATACGTTGAGGAAACCAACAGCGAGTGGGGTCGTAACCTCTCGGAAAATCTCGATGATTACCTGCGTCGTTTCTGGATGGTGAAGCCTAAGGCTGCCAGCTTGAAGTCGTTGCTTTCCAGCATCCGTGCCAACCCGCAGTGATATGCGCCTGAAAAGTTTGATGAGGTTTTAACCATGGCTGAACGTCTGAGTAACGACTTCCAGTTCATCGATGTCGGGCGCAAAGATCCGAAGAAGAAACTGTTACGTCAACGCAAAAAAGAGTTCGTGGAAATCTACGAACCTTTCAAACCCCAGCAGTCGGCCGAGCAGGCCCACCGCTGCCTGGGGTGCGGTAACCCTTACTGTGAATGGAAATGCCCTGTGCATAACTTCATTCCCAACTGGCTCAAGCTGGTGGCCGAGGGCAACATCCTCGCCGCCGCTGAACTGTCGCACCAGACCAACACCCTGCCCGAAGTGTGCGGCCGGGTGTGCCCGCAAGACCGTCTGTGCGAGGGTGCGTGCACCCTCAACGATGGTTTCGGCGCGGTGACCATCGGTTCGGTCGAGAAGTACATCACTGACACCGCCTTTGCCATGGGCTGGCGCCCGGACATGTCCAAGGTGGTGCCGACCGGTAAGCGCGTGGCCATTATCGGCGCCGGGCCTGCGGGCTTGGGTTGTGCTGACGTGCTGGTGCGTGGCGGCGTGACCCCGGTGGTCTTCGACAAAAACCCGGAAATCGGCGGTCTACTGACCTTCGGTATCCCGGAGTTCAAACTCGAAAAAACCGTTCTGAGCCATCGTCGCGAAGTCTTCACCGGCATGGGTATCGAGTTCCGTCTCAATACCGAAATCGGCAAAGACATCAGCATGGAAGAACTGCTGGCAGAGTACGACGCAGTCTTTATGGGCATGGGCACCTACACCTACATGAAAGGTGGCTTTGCCGGTGAAGACTTGCCGGGCGTGCACGACGCGCTGGACTTCCTGATCGCCAACGTCAACCGCAACCTGGGCTTTGAAAAGTCGCCGGAAGACTTCGTTGACATGAAAGGCAAAAAGATTGTGGTGCTCGGTGGGGGTGACACGGCCATGGACTGCAACCGGACGTCGATCCGCCAGGGCGCCAAATCGGTGACGTGCGCGTATCGTCGTGACGAAGCCAACATGCCCGGTTCGCGCAAAGAGGTGAAAAACGCCAAGGAAGAAGGTGTCAAATTCCTCTACAACCGTCAGCCGATTGCCATCGTGGGTGAAGGCAAGGTTCAAGGCGTGAAAGTGGTCGAGACCCGTCTCGGCGAGCCGGATGCCCGTGGCCGTCGCAGCCCTGAGCCGATTCCGGGTTCCGAAGAGATTATCCCGGCAGACGCCGTGATCATCGCGTTCGGTTTCCGTCCGAGCCCGGCTTCGTGGTTTGAGCAGTTCGACATCCAGACCGACAGCCAGGGCCGCGTCATTGCCCCAGAGCAGTCGCAGTTCAAGCACCAGACCAGCCACCCGAAGATTTTTGCCGGTGGTGACATGGTGCGCGGTTCTGACCTGGTCGTCACGGCGATCTTCGAAGGTCGTACGGCGGCAGAAGGGATCATGGACTACCTGGGCGTTTAACAGTCTTAAACCTGTAGTCGCAGCCTTCGCCAGCAACTACAGGAAGTCGATATTGTCGTCATCCCGCGACAAATCGACCCGATAGATAAAAGGCACGGCTCTTGCCGTGCCTTTTGCGTCCGTCTCTGAGAAAATGCCCCCACTTTTTTTCCGGATGCTGACATGACTGATCTCAAGAATGACCGTTTCCTTCGCGCTTTGCTCAAGCAACCCGTAGACGTAACGCCTGTCTGGATGATGCGTCAGGCCGGTCGCTACCTGCCGGAGTACCGCGCCAGCCGCGCCAAGGCCGGTGATTTCATGAGCTTGTGCAAGAATGCCGAATTCGCCTGCGAAGTCACTATGCAGCCTCTGGACCGCTTCCCTCAGTTGGACGCGGCCATTCTGTTTTCCGACATCCTGACCATCCCCGATGCGATGGGCCAAGGCCTTTACTTCGAAACCGGCGAAGGCCCACGTTTCAAAAAGGTCGTGAGCACGCTGGCTGACATCGAAGCATTGCCGATTCCTGATCCACAAAAAGACCTTGGCTACGTGATGAACGCAGTCAGCACCATTCGCCGCGAACTCAATGGTCGTGTGCCGCTGATCGGCTTCTCGGGCAGCCCATGGACGCTGGCCACCTACATGGTGGAAGGCGGCTCGTCCAAAGACTTCCGCAAAACCAAGGCCATGCTCTACGACACCCCGCAGGCCATGCACTTGCTGCTCGACAAGCTGGCGCAGTCCGTGACCTCGTACCTTAACGGGCAGATCCTGGCGGGCGCTCAGGCTGTGCAGATTTTCGACACCTGGGGTGGCAACCTGTCGTCGGCGGCATATAAGGAATTCTCACTGGCTTACATGCGCAAAATCGTCAGCGGTCTGATTCGCGAGCACGAAGGCCGCAAGGTGCCGGTGATCCTGTTCACCAAAAACGGTGGCCTGTGGCTCGAAAGCATCGCCGACGCGGGCGCCGATGCGCTGGGTCTGGACTGGACCTGCGACCTGGGTGAAGCCCGTAAACGCGTCGGTAACAAGGTGGCCCTGCAAGGCAACATGGACCCGACCGTGCTGTATGCCAACCCGCAAGTAATCCGCACCGAGGTCAAACGCATTCTGGCCAGCTACGGCAAAGGTTCGGGCCATGTCTTTAACCTGGGCCACGGCATTACCCCTGAAGTAAAACCTGAACATGCCGGTGCATTTATCAGTGCTGTGCATGAGTTCTCGGGGCAATATCACGAGTAAGTGCGATAGAGGTATGCCAACGCCCGGTTAATGCCGGGCGTTTTTGTTTTTAAGGGGGGTATATATTTAGAATAAGGATATATCGACAGCTTATTTGGGATTAATCCTACATATTAAATCATTAAGTTAAGTAGACTTTCCAACCGCGATCGTGAGTGGATTACAGAGTGTTGGGCTTCTTTGTAGGATATTTCCTAATAAATAGTAGTCATGCTTTTTTTCGTTCTATCTGTCATATCCAACTGTTTTCATCTGTGTGCAATTGATTGAGTGCGCAGATTCCATGTGTTTAATAAAAAATAGAATGAGGCTTATATGAATATTGCACCTTTAAAGTCGCGAGCTTTAATGGGTTATGCATCATCCTTGACGTTGATGGCAGCCATGTTTACAGCTCAACAAGCTGCCGCCCACGGTTACATGAACTCACCGCCATCGCGTGCCTATGCTTGCCAGCAAGGGCTGAATATTGACTGCGGCCAGGCTCAGTATGAGCCGCAGACAGTCGGCGAAGCCCCTAAGGGTTTTCCTGAATTCGGTCCGCCTGATGGCAAGATTGCAAGCGGTGGCCATGCCAGCTTCGGGGCACTCGATGCTCAGTCTGCCAACCGTTGGCACCTGACTGAAATCAAGGATCACAACATCGAATTCAGCTGGTTCTATACCGCTGCGCATAAAAGTACAGGCTGGCAGTACTTCATTACCAAAAGCGATTGGAAACCCAACGAGCCTATTTCTCGTGAGAGCTTTGAGCTGACGCCGTTCTGCCAGGTTGACGGCGGCGGTGGCGTACCGATTGATGGCGCTGCCGGTGGCAATGGCCAAGGCAAAGAAAAACACAGTTGCTCGATTCCATCAGATCGCAGCGGTCACCACATTATTTTGGGTGTCTGGACGGTAGATGACACCGCCGCTTCTTTCTATGACGTCGTGGATGTGAACATCACCGCCCAAGGCCCGGATCCAGATGGCTGGAAAAACGTAGGCGGCATTTCACAGACCCAAACCCTGCTACCCGGTGATTCGGTCAGGGCTCGTGCGTTCACGGGCAGTTCGGAGAGCGCCGAATACAGCTTTAGCGTAGACATTGAAAAGCCAGAGGAAGGTCAGCCTGCCAACTGGTCGTACAAATTGGCACAGGCCATCAACGCGGCGAATAAGCCTTTAGTGCGTGCAGGCGTTCGTAATGAAAACGGTGACATCGAACCGATCAAAGGTGCCAACACCCTTTATACGAAGGCCGAAAGTGGCGTAACCCGCTACGAAATGCAAACCGTGATGGTCCAGGACCCAAATGCGTACATGCATGTGCACGATGTCGCACCGGAATATGTGCTGGAGAAGGGCCGTGGCACCGTAGGCTTTAGCGTGATGAGCAACAAAAACATCACTCTGGAAGCGACGGTGTTCAACGCTGCCAACAAGCAAGTGGGCTATACCAAGCAAACCGTAAACGCTACCACCGCACCTGTCAGCCTTGCGGTAATCAGTGCTCCGGGTGAACACTTCTTGAAGCTGATCGCTACCAGCGAAGATGGCCGTGAGAACTTCCAGGAACTGAAAACGCTCAACCTGACCGGTGAAGGCGGTGCTCATGAATACGACTATGTATTCCCTGAAGGTATTGCCAATTACAAGGCTGGTACTTTGGTTCTGCAGCCTAAAAATGACAAAGTGTACGAGTGCCAGGTATTCCCGAACTCGGGCTACTGCATTCAATACAACCCAAATGCCAATGGATTTGAGCCAGGTATCGGCGCGAACTGGAACATGGCGTGGACTGAGAAGTAAGTCCGTGTGATCAAGGCTGGATTGTTTATTAAACAATCCAGCCTTTGTTTAATGTTTAACGTAAGGGCCGGCTTTGTCCGATGCTTAAAGTTTGACAATTGATGACTTTTTTATTTTGAAAATACACGTGTCATACCACACGTTTTTTTGAATTCATGACTGGCTGACTGATGGAAAGGTTTTGAATATTTTTGCTGGCGCACTTTCGCGCCATGCTGGCCTTTTGTTGAGAGTCCTTTTACTGGGCTTGCCTGTGGGCTATGGCGCGTATTTGACCTGGCAAGAGTGGGGATATCGCCAATCATTGGCTGTGCCGACCGCCCTGCCTGAGCGCGTACCTGCACCTGCGCCGGCGCCATTCAAGCCTGATGCCATCGCCGCTGTGCTGGGCCTCTCGCCCCAAGGGCCGTTGGCACACAGTGCCGAGCCGTTGGAGCTGCGCGCCAGTTTTGTGTCCAGCAACGGCGCGTCGCACGCACTGCTGGCAGGCAGCCAGCAATCGCGTTTTTACCGAGTCGGGGAACGGCTGCCGGGTGGCAGCGTGCTGCGCCGGATTGAGGTGTCGCACGTGGTGCTTTGGCGCAACAACCGGGAGGAACGTCTGCTGCTAAAACCCGCGAGCCGGTACGTATTGCCCGCCACTCAGATGCCAGCCACCCATGCACCGACAACCTCCTTTCATTTGCGGCCCCTTGCCGAGCAACCTTAGAGAACCCTCATGATCAGGCCAAACGTGTTCGGCATCGGCCGTCTTTTACTGTGCTGTGCGGTGTTGAGCACCGCGTTATTCCCAAGCGGGGTTGTCGCTGAGGAGCCGCATTGGCAACTGGCGATGAAAGACGCCGAGTTGCGCGATGTCGTCCAGGAAATGTCCACGGTACTGGGCGCCACGGTGGTACTCGATCCACGTGTGCAGGGCCGTATCACCGTAATGTCTGAAGCGCCGCTAGACCGTGAAGGCGTGCGCGAGTTGTTTTACGCGGTGCTGGATGCACACGGTTTTGCGATCGTCGACCAAGGCGATCGTTTACTGATCATTCCTGCCGCCGAGGCCAAGGCCCGCGCTGGCAACCCCGAGGGGGCTGATCAAACGTTTGTGACTCAAGTCATCGAACTCAATGCCAGTGTGGCGACCGATCTGGCCGGGTTGCTGCGTCCGTTGGTGTCTGCTAACGGCTATGTCGGGCCTTCCGCTTCGGCCAATGCGTTGATCATTACCGACACGGCCTCCAACACCCGGCGCATTGCAGGTCTGGTTCGGCAACTGGATGGCGGCACCCGGCATGACTACTCGGTGGTGCCATTGCGTCATGCTCTGGCCAGCGATGTGGCCAAGGTGATGCAACAGTCACTGGACAAAAAAAGCACCGGCCCCGTCAGCCAGGTAATTGCCGATGCTTCGGCCAATCGGTTGGTGATACTGGGCAATAAAAAGGTACGCGAACGCCTGAGCAAGCTGGCGAAGTCGCTGGACACTGTGCCCACCCAGCAGTCCGATAACTCGCGGGTGATTCGCCTTCGTCACAGTGACGCCAAGCAATTGGCCGAGGTGCTTGAAACCGTCGCACAGGGTATGCAGCAGGAAACAGCGCTGGCCGGTGCCGCGCAAAAGGGGTCTGTCAGCGAGGTTATGGTGGCTGCCGATGAAAGCCAAAACGCCTTGGTGATCATGGCGGATCCGGCCAAGGTCCGTAATCTGGAAAGCATCGTTCGCCAGCTTGATCAGCCGCGCTCGCAAGTGTTGATCCATGCCGCCATCGTCGAAATATCCGGCGATATTGTGGACACACTCGGTGTGCAATGGGGTGTGAATAGGGGCAGCGCCCAAGGGGGTATTACCTTCCCGGGCACCAACATTCAAATCGGCGCGATGGCGGGCGACACCCCGCAACTGCCAGAAGGTGCAGTGTTGCAATTGGGCGGTGATCGCTTCAATGCGCTGATTTCGGCCTTGGCCAGTGATACCAACAACAACGTGTTGTCTACGCCGAGCCTGCTCACCCTGGACAATCAGGAAGCCGAAATTTTGGTCGGGCAAAACGTGCCTTTCAAAACCGGCTCCTACACCGGAACGGGTGAAGGCTCGCAAAACCCCTTCACCACGGTGACCCGTCAAGACATTGGTATCAGCCTCAAAATCAAGCCGCACATCAATGACGGCAGTTCGTTGCGCCTGGAAGTCGCGCAAGAAAACTCCGAACTTGCACCTTCGCTGCAAGGGGTGGACTCAACCGACCTCATCACCAATAAGCGCGCCCTTAAAAGCACCATCTTGGCTGAAGACGGCGAAATCATTGTCATAGGCGGTTTGATCAAGGACAGCGTGCGCACTCAGGTCAGCGGCGTGCCATTGCTGCGCGACATCCCCTTTTTGGGCGCGCTGTTTCGCTGGAACAAAGACACCCATACCAAAACCAACCTGATGGTGTTTTTGCGCCCGACCATCGTGCGCAGCAAAAACGATATCCGCGAGATCAGCGAAGACCGTTACAACGCTCTGCGAAATCTCAGTCAGCCCTCGGCCAAAGACAGCAACTCGTTGTTACTGCCCAGCGACCCGCATCAGATGTTTGACGGCAACCTGCAAGACCCTGATGCCGTTGACCTGCGCCGACCCAAAGCTGTCCGCCCATGAGCCTGCCGCCCGTGCGCTTGCCCTACAGCTTTGCCCGGCGTTTCGGGGTGTTGCTGGACCACTCGACCTGCCCCGCGAGCCTGTTGATACGCAGCGATACACCGCTGACCGTGCTGGCCGAAGTGCGGCGCTGGGCAGGTGTTGACGTGGTGGTGCAGCGTGTTCCGGATACGCTCTTCAGCGAGCGCCTGACCAGCAGCTACAGCGCCGGGCAAAGCGCCGCCGAGCAAGTGGCGCAAGGACTGGACAGCGAACTCGACCTGATGAGCGTGGCCGAGCAAGTGCCGCAAACGGCCGACTTGCTGGAGCAGGAAGGTGACGCGCCAATCATTCGCTTGATCAACGCCCTGTTGCGCGAAGCCATGCGCGAAAAGGCCTCAGACGTGCACCTGGAAACCTTCGAGCATTACCTGTCGGTGCGCATGCGCATCGACGGCCAACTGCGCGAAGTGCTGCGCCCCAAACGTGAGCTGGCCAACCTGCTAGTGTCACGGATCAAAGTCATGGCGCGCTTGGACATTGCCGAGAAACGCGTGCCGCAAGATGGCCGCATCAGCCTGCGCCTGGCGGGGCATGAAGTGGATGTGCGGGTCTCGACCTTGCCTTCGGCCCACGGCGAGCGCGTGGTGATGCGTCTGCTCGATAAACAGGCCGGGCGCCTGGACCTCAATTATCTGGGCATGACCGCGCATACCTTGAGCCGCTTTGAACACATCCTGGCCCGACCCCACGGCATCTTCCTGGTGACCGGCCCCACAGGTTCAGGCAAAACCACCAGCCTGTATGCCGCGCTCAGTCACCTCAATCACCCCACGCGCAACATCCTGACCGTCGAAGACCCGGTGGAATATCACCTGCCCGGCATTGGTCAAACACCGGTCAACACCAAAGCTGACATGACCTTTGCCCGTGGCTTACGGGCGATTTTGCGTCAGGACCCTGACGTGGTCATGGTCGGCGAAATCCGCGACCACGAAACCGCCGAAATTGCCGTGCAGGCCTCGTTGACCGGGCACCTCGTGCTGTCGACCTTGCACACCAACAGTGCCATCGGCGCCGTCACCCGGTTGGTGGACATGGGCATCGATGCCTACCTGCTGGCGTCCTCGCTGGTCGGCGTGCTGGCCCAGCGGTTATTGCGCACCTTGTGTGCTGACTGCAAAACCCCTTATCGCGCCGCGCCGCAACAATGCCAGCGCTTGGGGCTTGATTCACAGGCAGTCGTCACCTTGTATCAGCCGCAGGGCTGTAGCCAGTGCCAGCAGGGCTATCGCGGACGCACCGGGATTTATGAACTGATCGGCATCACGCCTGCGCTCGCGGGTTTGATTCATCAGGGCGCCAGCGAACCGGACTTGACCCGTGAAGCGCGCGAACACTCTCCCAGTTTGTTTCAGGACGGCCAGCGTTTGGTGCTCCAAGGTCTGACCAGCTTTGACGAACTGCTGCGCGTGACCCTGGAGGACTGAACATGCCGACCTTCGAATATCGGGCGCAGGACGCCAACGGGCGTAACTGCCGAGGTCAGCAAGAGGCCGACAGTGCGCGACAGGCGCGGCAGTTATTACGTGAGCGCGGTTTGCGCCCGAGCCGTTTGAGCGAAGCCAAAACCAGCCGCTCGGCGCAGTCAGGGGCACGGCTTGGCGTCACCGACCTGGCCCTTGTCACGCGGCAGCTGTCGACCTTGATCCATGCCGGTCTGCCCCTTGAGGAAGCCTTGGGCGCGGTAGCGGCACAGAGCGCCAAGCGCCACGTGAGCACGGTATTGATCGCTGTGCGCAGCCGCGTCACCGAAGGCCATGCCCTGGCCACGGCGCTGTCGGCATTCCCGCGAGCGTTCCCGGAGCTGTTTCGCGCCACTGTGGCGGCGGGTGAGCGCAGCGGCCATTTGGGGCATGTGCTCGAACAACTGGCTGACTACACCGAAGCCCGTCATGCCTCGCGCCAGAAGATCCAGCTGGCACTGGTTTATCCGCTGATTTTATTGATCGCCTCGTTTGCCATCGTCGGCTTTCTGCTGGGCTACGTCGTACCGGACGTGGTCAAAATCTTCGTCAACAGCGGCCAGCCGCTGCCCGTGCTGACTCAGGCGATGATCGCCCTGAGCAATGGCTTGCGTCACTACGGCTGGCTGTTGCTGGTGCTGTTGCTCGGCGCAATAAGCGCGGCGCGATGGGCATTGTTGCAACCACGACTGAAACGTCGCTGGCATGCGCTGCTGCTCAACCTGCCCATGGTGGGCGGGGTGTTGCGCGCTATGGAGGCAGCCCGTTTTGCCAGCACCTTGTCGATTCTGGGCAAGAGCGCCGTGCCGCTGGTGGATGCCCTGGAAATCTCGGCCACGGTCATTGCCAACCTCGCCATTCGCCAACGCATGCTCGATGTCGCGCGCGGCGTTCGCGAAGGCGGCACCCTGGCCCGTGGGCTGGAGCGCAGCGGGGACATCCCGCCCATGATGCTGCACCTGATTGCCAGCGGCGAACGCGCCGGTGAGCTGGACAGCATGTTGGCGCGGGCTGCCGAACAGCAGGAAAAAACCCTGGCGGCGCGCATTGCCCTGGTGGTGAGTTTGTTTGAACCAATCATGTTGGTGCTGATGGGCGGCGTGGTTTTGCTGATCGTCATGGCCATCCTGTTGCCGATCCTTAGCCTCAATCAACTGGTGAATTGACCGATGAAGTCTTCTCGAAAATCTACTCAGCGTGGCTTTACCCTGATTGAAATCATGGTAGTGGTGGTCATCATCGGCGTGCTGGGCGCCATTGTCGTGCCGCAGTTCATGAGCCGGCCTGACCAGGCCAAAGTCACGGCTGCCCACACCGATATTCAGGCCATCAGCACCGCGCTGGAAATGTACCGCCTCGACACCTTCAACTACCCCTCGACCCAGCAAGGCCTTGAGGCGCTGGTCAGCCGCCCGTCCGGCGCCCCGGTGGCGAAAAACTGGAACCCGCAGGGCTACCTTAAAAGCCTGCCGGTCGACCCTTGGGGCACACCGTATCAATACCTCAATCCGGGTACCCACTCGGCGGGCTATGACCTGTTTTCGTTGGGCTCGGACGGTGTGATCGGCGGTGAAGAGCATGCTGCCGACATCGGCAATTGGAGCCAATGAGGCATGCGTGGTTCATCGCTGGGCTTCACCCTGATTGAGCTGATGGTGGTCATCGTGCTGATAGGTGTGCTGGTCTCAATGGTGCACATCAGCCAGGGCGACAACCGCGCCCGCGATGCGCAGCAAGAAGCTCAGGTATTGCTTGGATTGATGCAGGGGTTGCGCGAAAAGGCCGTGTTGGATGGGCTGGAGTATGGCCTGCGGCTGGAGCCCGAAGCCTACCAACTGATGCGCTATGAGGCCGACACCTGGCAGAGCGTAGAGGCACCCGTGCAGTTGCCGTCTGGGGTTGTGCTGAGCCTGAGCCTGGAAGGGCGCTCGCACAGCCTCACCGCGGGCGTGGACACGCCGCAATTGCTCTGGCTGAGCAGTGATGAGAACACCCCCTTTACCTTGCATTTAGACAGCCCGCCGCTGCGCTGGCTGAGCATCAGCAGTGATGGCCTTGGCGATCCGCTGATCGAAGTGCCCGAGACGCCGCATGAAGGCTGAAAAAGGATTTACCTTGTTGGAAGTCATGATTGCCCTGGCCGTGTTCGCCACCCTGGTGGCTGCGGTCATGTCGGCCAGCCAGTATGTGCTGGGGCAAAGTTCCCGCGTCGAAGCCCGGATGTTTGCCACCTGGGTGGCCGACAATCACCTCAACGAATTGCGTTTGCAATCACAGCCTTTGGTGGCTGGCCGAAAGACCCTCATTCAGCGTTTTGCCCAGCGTGAGTGGCGCGTGACCCAATACATCGTGGCCGAGCCCGATAGCGGCCTGTTACGTGTGGAACTGGGTGTCAGCCCCGCGGGCAGCGAACAGCCGTTGCTCAACATGATCAACTGGCTGGCAGCCACGAATGACTAAGCTGCAGGCGGGCTTCACCTTGCTCGAACTGGTGATTGCGATCGCCATTTTCGCCCTGCTGGGGGTGGGCTGCTGGCGCTTGTTTGACGGCGTGATACGCGCCGAACGCAGCAACAGCGCCCACGAGCAAGCCCTGCGCGGTGTGCAGCGTGCGGTATCGTTGATTGAACGCGATGTGTTGCACCTGCAAACCTCGGTCAAGGCCCCCGGTCTGGCGCTTTACCCCAACCAGCTCAACCTGCGCCGTGCGAACTGGCGTAACCCGCTGGGCCAACCACGCAGCGAACTGCAAGACGTCAGCTACCGCCTGGAAAACGGCGTGCTCTGGCGTTACAGCCAGGGGATTGAAGGCGGCGAGTTGCAGCAGCAAAAACTGCTCAGCGACGTGCGGGATCTGCGCTGGCGGCTGTACGACCGCAACGTGGGCTGGCGTAACGATTGGCCGACCGGCAAAACGGCGCCCAAAGGTATACCGCAAGCCCTTGAAATACAGTTCTCGGCAGGGCGTTTCGAGCACCTTCGCCGCGTCATTCTGCTGCCGGAGGGCGAGTGATGCGCCGGGGCCAGCAGGGCATTGCACTGATCACCGTGCTGCTGGTGACGAGCCTGGCGTTATTGATCACCGCAGGCATGTTGCGCAGCCACCGATTGGCCCTGCACAGCAGCGCGCAACAAATCCATCAACTGCAACTGCGTCAGTTGGGCTTTGCCGGCGAGGCCTGGGCGCGACAGCGTTTGCATGAGCGGTTACCTGACCCAAAATTGGCTGTCGCTGCCGGGCAAGCCTGGTCCAACGGGCAACCCCAATTGCTGATCGACAACGGCCAGGTCGACGTTGAAATCGAAGACCTGGCAGCACGCTTCAACGTCACGGCCTTGCTCACTCAGGGCCCTGTCGACGAAGTGCTGGTGCAACGCTGGCTGCGTCTGCAAACCCTGCTTGAATTGCCCCCGATAGACGCCCGTGCGCTTCAAGGGTTGAGCTTGAGTGACATCAGCCAATTGCGTCTTGTGCGGGGCGTTGATGCGCATTGGTATTCGCGCATGCAACCCTGGATCGCGCTGCTGGGCAAAGACGCGACGCTCAACATCAATACCGCTTCCACCACCTTGCTCGCCACGCTCGAAGGCGTGACGCCCGCCCTGGCGAGCCGATTAATTGCTGAACGTGCGGCGCAAGGTTTTGCCAGCGTTCAGGACTTCACCTTTACCCCGGCGTTGATCGGGCTTGGCGTACACGCCAATGGCCTGGGCACCACCAGCCGCTGGTTTCGCATCACCACCCATGTGCGTTTGGGGCAAAGCCGCCTACGCCTTGAAAGCGACATGGCCCGCGACCTCAAAACCGGCCAATGGCGCCTTTTACAGCGGCGCTTTTTGGCGCCTGGACACAGCGAATCCTCTTGATGAACAGCTGGCTTTATCTCACTGCCCAAAGCGTTGCGCAGACCGACCTCAACCACGCCCGCGTCTACCTATGGCACGAGCAAACAACGGCGGAACAAACGTCGCTGAACGACGCGGTCGAGGCGCTCAAAGAACGTGACGTAAAGCTGATTTTGCCCATGGAACTGTGCAGTTGGCTGCTCACTGAACCGTGGCCGGGTCGGCGTCGACCGAGCCTTCAGGCGCTGGCATTTTCGGTGGAAGACCAATTGGCCGATGACCTTGATGAACTGCACATCGCCGTCGGCCCCATGGATGCACAACGCCGCTATCCATTGCTGGTGATTAACCGCCAGCGCTTCAAAAGCATTTTGGCGCAGTTGCATGAACGTGGATTGAACATCGTCAGCGTACACGTGGACGCCGACCTGTTGCCGGGTGATCAACCGTGCATCGCAGAGTGGGACGGGCGCTGGATGATTGGAGGGAGCATTCATGCGCGGCTGGCGTTATCTAAGGCAGACCTGGAAGCGGTTAAACCTGAGCTTGCCGAAGGTGTGACTGAGTGTAAGGCAGGCAGTGAGGCCCAGATAGGCGCGCTACTGAGCGCTACCCCAAGCCACGCTATCAACCTGTTGCAAGGAACGTTTCAACCTATGAAGAAAACTCGCCTTCCTTTTCGCTTGATCCTCGGCTCACTCATGATGGTATTTGTCCTGGAGTTGGGATTTACCTATGCCCGGATCTACGCGATGGAAGCCCAAATAGCACGGTTGAGTGATTTCAGTGAGCAGCGTTTTAAAACGATTTACCCCAATCACCCGCGTGTGGGTGATTTGAAAACCCAGCGTCAGATGTTAAGCAGCCGAATCATTGAGCCCGGTGGCAATTACATGCGCAGGCTGGATCAAGTGGTGAAACAGATGTTGGCAGCGAGCAGTATTGAAGTGCAGCGCATAGAACTGAAAGCCGACACAGGGTGGATATTGAACATTACGGCCAATAGTTTTGCCGAGTTGGAGCAGTTTCGTTCCAATAGCGTGCAAGGTGGTTTGCCCATCAAGTTGGGCACCGCGAGTCAGCAGGGGAACAAGGTGCATGTCGTACTGACGTTGGAGGAGAGGTTATGAGGCGCGATGTTCTGGGTATACGTGACAAGTTGAAGCAATTATCACGTCGTGACCGGCAAATGCTTGCAGTACTGGCGGCATTCTTGTTGGGGATTTTCGCTTGGTATGGCCTTTGGGAGCCTGCACAAAAGCGGTTGATTGCGACTCAAGCGCTTTACTTAAAGCACGATGATTTAGCCGAGATCATGAAGTATGCCGAGCCTGATCCTGTTGAGTTTGATTATGATCAACCGTTATCGACTCGCCTCAGTGAGATGAGTAAGCACACTCATTTGGAGTTTAAGCAGTTTGAAGTCGAGGCCCAGGTTATCCGCATGACCATCAACGGGAGCGCACTTCATCTGCTGTACTGGCTTGGGGATATTGAGCGTAGGGGCGCGAAAATCCAGGCATTTAGCCTAGTAAAACTCGACAAGTCGGACTCAGGCAGGTGGCAGGTTCAGATACAGATCAACAACGCCTAACCCTTAAGGCGTGAGCTTGCCTCGCGATCTTTTGACCTTTTAAAAGATCGCGTGGCAAGTAGAGTATTAGGGCATTCACGCGTTAGGCGTATTACCCGGCAACGCAGGCAACCTGGCCAGGTGCAGCGCCACCAGCAGGGCAATCACCAGCAAACCGACGATAAACGCACCGATGCCATTCCAGCCCGCGTAGTGCCAGAAAAAGCCACCGGCTGTCCCGGCAACACTTGAGCCCGCGTAGTAACTGAACAGGTACAGCGACGAGGCTTGGCCCTTGGCTTTGGTCGCGCGGCGGCCGATCCAGCTACTGGCCACCGAGTGCGCGCCAAAGAAGCCGAAGGTGAACAGCAGCATGCCAATAATCACAAACGCAATGGGTTCGAGCAGGGTCAGCACGATACCGGCCAGCATCAGCACAATGACGGCCCACAACACCTTGCGCCGGCCCAGTTTGTCAGCCAGTGCGCCAATCTGCGCCGAGCTGTAAATGCCCGACAAGTACACCACCGAGAGCAGGCCTACCACGGCCTGGTTCATGTTGTACGGGTCGGCCAGCAAGCGGTAACCGATATAGTTAAACAGCGTCACGAAGCTGCCCATCAACAGAAACGCTTCCAGAAACAGCCACGGCAAACCCGCATCGCGAAAGTGCATGGTGAAACCGTTCAACAGACTGCGCGGGTTCATGGTTTGTGGGCGGAAGTTGCGCGACTCCGGCAAGATCCTCACGAACACCAGTGCGGCGATCAACGCCAAGCTGCCGATCACCAGCATTGCCGTGTGCCAGCTTACAAAGTCGATCAATACGCCGGTGATCAAACGCCCGCTCATGCCGCCAATTGCATTGCCGCCGATATACAAACCCATCGCCAGGCCAATGTGTTGCGGGTGGATCTCTTCACTCAAATACGTCATCGCCACGGCGGCCAGCCCGCTGAGCGATAAACCGACCAGCGCGCGGGTAATGAGCACGCCTTCCCAGCTCGGCATGAACGCACTGAGTAGGGTAAAAACCGCTGCGCTGAACAACGCAAACACCATCACCGGCTTGCGACCGACGGCATCGGAAATAGGCCCGGTAATCAACAGACCAATCGCCAGCATCGCCGTGGACACCGACAGAATCAGACTGCTTTGCGCGGCGTTGATCCCGTATTCATGGGAGAGCATCGGCATCATCGGTTGCACGCAATACAGCAGGGCAAAGGTTGCAAAACCGCCTGAGAACAGTGCCAGCACCGTGCGCATAAACATCGGAGTGCCTTTCTCGATAAACGCGTCGTTGAGTTGCGCGACAACATCATCCAGCGCAGATGGCGGGATTTCGTGAGCGAGGGGAGCGACAGCAGTTTTCACGGGGACCTCATAACGCGTAAAGCCGAGCGGCAATGTCAAAAAGAATATAGGTCGCTAACGATTCTTTCCAATATATTATTCGACCTGTTTGATAGGTTTAACGACTCAATGGAGTTTGTATGGAACTGCGCCATTTACGCTACTTCATCGCCGTCGCCGAAGAGCTGCACTTTGGCCGAGCCGCCCAGTTGCTGGGCATCTCGCAGCCGCCGTTAAGTCAGCAAATACAGGCACTGGAGCAAGAACTCGGGGCGCGCCTTTTCGAGCGGACCAATCGGCGTGTCGAACTCAGCGAAGCGGGGCGATTGTTTCTTGAGGAAGCGCGCCAAGTGCTGGCGCAAGTCGACAAAGCCGCCGACGTGGCCCGCCGTGCGCAACTGGGCGAATTGGGCGCAATGAAGATTGGCTTCACTTCATCGGCGCCGTTCAGCTCAAGCATCCCGCAGGCCATTTTTGCCTTCCGTCAGGCCTTCCCGGCGGTGCACCTCAACCTCAAGGAAATGAGCAGCCGCGAGGTCGCCGAAGCGCTGGTGGAGGAATCCATCGAAATCGGCATGATGCGCCCGCTGGCCTTGCCGGACACCCTGGTGGCGGTGGAACTGTTCAGCGAGCCTTTAGTGGCCGTCATTCATGCGGAACACCCGCTGGCCCAGGGCAGCGAACACGGCCTCCACATAAAGGCATTGGCTGACGAGCCTTTTGTCTTCTTCCCGCGCAGCTACGGCAGCGGATTGTATGCGCAACTCCTGAGCCTGGCGCGCCAGGCCGGTTTCAGCCCGCACATCTCACAAGAAGCGGGCGAAGCCATGACCATCATTGGGCTGGTATCGGCGGGATTGGGCGTGTCCGTGTTGCCGGCATCGTTCCAGCACATGCGTATCAAAGGCGTGGTCTACCGCCCCCTGCTCGACCCGGACGCCAACACCGCCGTATGGCTGGTGCAGCGCAAAGGAAGCCCATCGCCGATGGCCAAAGCGTTTGCGCAGCTGCTGACACGCAAGACGGCGAACGCCTTGAGTGCATAACCCGTGTAGGAGCGAGCTGCTTTGGCTTAAGAGCGCAACAACGTATCCACAGACGCCTTGACCTGATGGAGCAAATGCTCCACCGCGAGCGCCACATCGCCTTCGTGTCTGTATCGCCTCTACACACACATCAAGCGTCATAAAAGCAGGATAAGTTCGTCTTTATGTCTAGTTATCCAGATTGTGCTGTAGTTCATTTCCCTATTAAGTAGCGAATCTGTCTATATGGCATCTACACTCGGGCACTTATTGATACAGGGAGGTTTTGAAATGCGTCGCGTGGTGTTCAACCAAAAAGGTGGTGTGGGCAAGTCCAGCATCGCTTGTAACCTGGCGGCCGTCAGTGCCAGCGAGGGTTACCGAACGTTGTTGGTGGATCTGGATGCCCAGGCCAACTCGACTCAGTACCTCACCGGGTTGACGGGTGACGATATCCCGATGGGGATTGCCGAGTTCTTCAAGCACAGCCTGTCGGCCAGTGTGGGTTCGAAGAAGAATCGGGTCGATATTTACGAAACGCCTTTCGAAAACCTGCACATCATCACGGCCACCGCCGAGCTGGCTGATTTGCAGCCCAAGCTCGAAGCCAAGCACAAGATCAACAAGCTGAAGAAGTTGCTGGATGAGTTGGCCGAAGACTACGACCGCATCTATATCGACACCCCTCCTGCGTTGAATTTTTACGCAGTATCGGCGCTGATCGCCTGTGATCGTGTGCTTATCCCCTTCGATTGCGACAGTTTTTCGCGCCAGGCGCTGTACGGCCTGATGGCCGAAATCGAAGAGCTCAAAGATGACCACAACGAAGAGTTGCTGGTCGAAGGCATTGTGGTTAACCAGTTTCAGGCGCGTGCCAGTCTGCCGCAGCAAATGCTCGATGAGTTGATCGCCGAAGGCTTGCCGGTGCTACCGGTTTACCTCAGCAGTTCCGTGAAAATGCGCGAATCGCATCAGGCCAGCCAGCCGTTGGTGTATTTCGACCCACGGCACAAGCTGACCCAACAATTTGTAGAGCTGCACGATTTCCTGGATCAAAACGCCTAAGCACGCACGCCGTGGCTTTGCAGCCAGGCCTTGAGTTGCTGCAACGGGAAGGCGCCGCTTTGACGAGCGACTTCCTGGCCGTTTTTGTAGAGGATCAGGCTGGGGATTGAGCGAATCCCCAGTTGCGTGGCCAGGTGCTGATTGGCTTCGCTGTCGAGCTTGGCCATGCGGCACACGCCGACCAGTTGGCTGGCCGCTTGCTCAAACACCGGGGCAAACGCCAGGCATGGTCCACACCATTGAGCCCACACATCCACCAGCAGCGGCAGATCGCCTTTGATCTGGCTGGCGTAGTCGGTTTGCTTCAAGTCGAAGGGTTTGGCGATCAGTACCGCATTTTTGCAGCGTCCGCATTTTGGGTGCTCGCCCACGCGTGCGGCGGGGATGCGGTTAAGGCCGTTGCAGTGGGGGCAGGGGATAAGCAGCGGGTCGGTCATGGGAGTCACTCCGAAAATGTAGGGCGCATGAACAACGCCTACCTGTGGGGGCGGGCGTGCTCGCGATACAGGCGCCGCGGTCAATCAGCAAAGCCGCGTCGGTGCTATCGCGAGCAAGTCCGCGCCCACAGGGGAATTAGGTGCAGTGCAGTTCAGCAGACAATCCCTCACCCCGCCACTGGTGTCAGCGGCCAGATCCATGGGATCACGAACATGGCCACAATCAGCATCAGCACATTGAGCGGGATGCCGATGCGCACAAAGTCGCTGAATTTGTAGCCGCCTGCGTTATACACGAATGTATTGGTTTGATAGCCAATAGGGGTGGCAAAGCTGGCGCTGGCGGCGAACATGACCGCGACCACGAACGGCCGTGGGTCGACGCCCAGTTGCTGGGCCACGCCAATCGCTATCGGCGTCAGCAACACCGCCACGGCATTGTTGGACAGCACTTCGGTGAGGATGCTGGTCAGTAAATAGATAAACCCCAGCATTAATAATGGCCCGGCATTCGGGATGGCCGTCATGGTGTGGTTGACCACCAGCGTTATCAGCCCGACTTTGTCCATCGCGATGCTAATGGCCAACATGCCGAAAATCAGGCTGAGGATTTTCCAGTCCACGGCTTTGTAGGCGTCCTGTACATCCAGGCAGCGAGTGGCCACCACGACCACGGCGGCAATCAGTGCCAGGCCTTCGATAGGCATGACTTCAAACGCCGCGAGCAGCATGACTGCCAGGGTGGCGATAACCGCAATCGGCGCCTTGTCGCGGCGATAGGCGCGCTCCAACACCGTATTGAGGCTGATCAGGTCTCCATTTTCGGCGAAACGGCGAATTTGTGAGGGCGTGCCTTCTACCAGAATCACATCGCCAAACTGTAAATGCAGGTCGTCGAGGTTGCCTTGAATGTTCTCGTCCTGGCGATGCACGGCCAGCACCGCGATGCCATAACGTGCCGTCAGGTCGAGGTCGCGCATGGGCCGGTGGCTGTAGCGCGAGTTTCGGCCCACGATGGCTTCGGCCAGAATCACGTCATGGTTGCTGATGGTCTCGAACGCGTCGCTCCGGTTGAACGTCAGCACGCCGCTTTCGCGCAGCTCGACCACGTCTTGTACTTGCCCGTGCAACACCAGCCGGTCGCCGCTGCGCAGTTGTGTGTGGGAGTCGGGGCTGGTGAGTTCTTGCTCATCGCGAAAGATCTTCAGCACTTGCAAGCCGCTGCCGCCGTTTAGATTGGCTTCGGCCAGCGTTTTGCCGATCACCGGCGAATCGTGCGGCACCAGCAACTCACTCATAAACGTGCGCGCCAGATTCGGGCGCAGTTGCTTGGACAGACTGTCGCGATCGGGCAGCAAGCGATTGCTGAACAGCATCAAATACACAAAACCCACGGCGGCAAACATCAACCCGGCCTGCGTGATCTCGAACATGCCGAACGGCGCCAGCCCGGCTTTTCGCGCCACGCCGTCCACCAGAATGTTGGTCGAAGTGCCAATCATCGTCAGCATCCCGCCCAGCACCGTGGCGTAAGACAGGGGGATCAGCAATTTAGAGGGCGAACTGTGAGCGCGCTTGGCCAGCGCAATCGCCACGGGGGTCAAAATCGCCACGACCGGGGTATTGTTCAAAAAAGCCGAAATCACCAACGCGGTAATCATTAACCCGCCGAGCACTCGCATCGGCTTATCGCCCACCAGATTACCCAGCCAATTGCCCAGTGCATCAATACAGCCCGTGCGTTCCAGCGCGGCGGACAACACAAACATGCAGGCAATCGTAGCGGGGGCCGAGTTGCTGAGCACACTCAACACCTCGTGTGGCGTGAGGATCTGCGTCACCAGCAACGCTGCGACCGCAATCGCGGCCACCACATCGGCGCTCCATTTCTCGCGTACAAAAGACACCAACAACCACACCAATAAAGCGGCAACAAACAACAGGGGCAGCGAGTCCCAGGACATGGGTATTCCTTAGAGCGACGAATCTCGTATGAGGTATCGGGCAAGCCAGAGCCTGCGCGCGGGCGTCACGATAGTGAGCGAGGGTGGGTTCGTCTAAGACTCTTTGGGCAGGTCGTTATGCGATTTGGTTATGCAGGGTGTGAATGGCTCATGCAAAGCGGGATTCACAAACACTAGGGTCTGTTCCCGTTTCATTGCAGCCGCGACGAAAGCCCACGTGGTGCAGGGCAAGGCGCGAGAAGCGTAGTTTGGTTCTTCCCAATAAGCTTCGAGTAACGCCGCCCTGCGACGCGGCTTGCAATGAAACGGGAACAGACCCTGGTGGGGTGTTTCAGAAATACCCTCAAAAAAATCTCGCACCCAACGCTCATGCTGCACGAGCGATTGAGGCGAGAATGTCCTCGGCTTTCTTGTGCCACCGGAACGGTTTCGGGTTCTGGTGGTAGGTCTCCAAGTACTGCTCGATCAAAGCCTCAAGATCTTTGACACTGACGTGTGCCTGTCGCGTGCTCCACTTCTCGCTCAACGTTGAGAAAGATCGCTCGACCAAATTCAGCCAGGAGGCCTTAGCGTACGTTTTCGTTCCGTTGGACTTCAGACCCCGAGAACTCAAAAAAAACTGGGGTTGCGATCTATTTCTGTGACCCGCACAGCCCTTGGCAGCGCGGTAGTAACGAAAATATCAACAGTCTGATTCGCCAAGATCTGCCCAAGAGCACGGACCTGTCGGGCCACAGCCAGGAAGCACTGGATACCATCTCTTATCAAATGAGTATTACGCCCTCGTAAGCGATTCGGTTTTAAATGTCCGATTGAAGTCATTGCTGAAGTAATAGGGTGCATCACACTGCCCCGGCTTCAATTCAAAAACCGTGTTGTACTCAGCTTCTGTAACCGCCGGCCCTTAAAATTAGCAAGCCACTTACTCACTCCATCCATCGGACATGTTTAAACCACTAACACGCCCGCCTTCCAAAATAGAGCAGAAATATTAAACGTTAGGAAAAGTCCAGTTGCTGCCATTCTTCACGCCTTGAATTTCAATGCCATCTGGATATTTCATCACGCCAGTAATCTTATTAAATACACGGCCATCGGCATATGCTTTTAAACCATCAGGGGAAGAGACAGCCTTGTCGGGGTGCACAATAGTGTTGTCTTTACGAGCTATCGAGCCGTCTGGATAAGTAGTCGTACCATCATTGTTCGGTTTGCTGCCCGCAGGATGATCCAATCGCTCATCGCCAGTAATCGCATCAATGATCAAACCTGTAGCGACAGGCTCTACTAGGCCTCTCAGCACTTCTTTAGCGACAGCACTCAGCACCCTGCCAGCCCCTCCGCCAGTATGACCTCCGCCACCCGTTGGTTTTCTACGTGCAGGCCTAGATTTATGGGAAAAGCCCCGTCGTAGCTCCTCACTTTCACTCGCATTTAAATTTTCGGTAAAGATATCCACCCACTCTCCATTCTCGTTGAGAACTTCCCACTCATTGTCATCGCCGCCGAAAGAGTTATTGCTAAACACTACTGGATTATCATTTATTTCGTTCATATGTTTCTCCGTTGAAATGATTTTGCCGCTTGATTAAATAGTTACTAACCTAAAGAGCGCTAGTCACCCAAACGAATAAGTCGCCATGTCAGTAACTACAACCAAAGACTAATTCAAGAACTGTAAATAACAAGTCAATAAACCAGCAAACTAAATAGCCTCGCACCTTTGCAGAAATATCTGACAAATGATCTGGTAAAACGAAAGTGGTCTAATGAAACGGGCACCCATTTAGGGAGTCTCTAAAAAAGATCTCCTGATTTGGCAAAATCTCCGGACATCCGTCGCCGATGCCGAGTACGCCGGCAAGCGCAAGCAGACGCGCAAGGAATTGAACCTGATCGAGGTGGATCAGGTGGTGCCCTGGAAGGGCTTAATCGCCCAAATCGAGCCTCATTATTCTCAATTTGCGCCGTCTACTGGAAAAGCATGTCTTGGCGATCAGGGTTGTGAGCGTGATCAATGACTATCTGGGTGACCGTGGCGTGTCTTGGCGTCAAGCCACCATCGTCGATGCCACGCTGATTCATGCGCCGATTTCGACCAAGAACAAAGACGGCAAACGCGATCCGCAAGATCGAGAAGGCGAAAGCTCTGGTTCGCGCCAAGGTAAACACCTGTTTCGGGTGATAACCGCCAGTCTGGTGATGAAAAAGTGTGCTTTCGAGGTTGGGCCAACAACAACGCGCAGAGGGTAACGTTATTTGCCCTGTCGAACCTGTGGATGGTACGCCGATATTTGTTGGTGAATGCAGGAGAAGTGCGGGTGTAATACAGGCAATGGTTGCTGCGAAGCGCTTTGCAGCAAAGAAAAGAGAAAAAAATGACGAGAGTGGAAAAGATTTCGACGCCTATTATTTTTTGAAAAGTACTGACGGCGTAATTGCCGGAGAACACCCGGCTATTTCAGACCCTCCCGAGGGACGTTATTAAAAAGTCTCGATAGATAAGCGAAGAATCTTACGTACGTTTAGCTGATAGCTGACATTACTTCACTTGCTATCCATCTATTCTCCTACGCGTCTTATTTAAAGCCTCTCTCACCCTTCGATAGAAGGTACGCACACACTTGGTTATCGACGCTCAAGTGGCGAATGATTGGGCTCGTAACCCTAAAGGAGTTGTTAATGACAATGTCTCAGGAAGTCAATTTTCGCTGCATGCAGTGTAAAAATAATTTCGAATTAACGATTGAACAGGTAGATGCCTTTATGGCGTGCGGTTCGGTTGAGTGCCTACTGTGCTCGCAGCGCCTGGTATTTAAAGAGCATGACGTGGCCAAGTTGGTCGCGGTCAAGAGCAAAAATAGACGAAGAATCTGGGTGTTTGCTTTTTTAACAATCGGGCTGCCTTTGCTCAACATGCTGGTGGCGTTGCAGTGGGGCCCAGAGATGGGCTTTGTTGGTTTTTTTGTGACCATTGTAGTGTTGGCCACAGCAGTGCCTGCATTGAAGGACATTTCATTTGTGCAACTTGACTTAAAACCTGAAACTCCAGAAGAGCTGAGCTGAATCATGACTCAACACCTAGATCAAGAACCGGCGCAAGAGACACTGCCATTTAGCTATGCTGAGTTTATATGCAGACCCTGTGGTGAGCCTGTCAGCCTAAGCATCGAAGATTCTATTTTGTTGGCGAATGATAAGTCTGTTCGCTGCCCCCTATGTAACGTGGCTGTTAACGCTGGGGCTTATGATCAACAGTGTTTGAGCAAGGTTCACGATAGCCTGAGCAGCAGCGGAAAATTTCTTATTCCATTTGCGATAGTGTGGTTTTCAGTCTCTTTCATTGTTGCCCTGTTTTTTAATACTCAAATCTCCGTTGTGATGACCAGTGTCGGGGTTTTAATCTCATTTGCGTTAAACCAGAATACGCCCGTCATTGAAGAGCCTATTTACCTTGAGCGTGAGATAGAACGCGTGGTATCGCAGAGCGCTGTTCAGTGATGAAAAGAGGGAATGGGCAGGATGGATCAAAAATACTATCCCGATGAATATGAAGTTTCTCCGCTATTTAAATTTGGGCGTTTTGTGTGTGATACCTGCAAGGGTACATTGGGCTTGACGCATGAAAACGTAGAAAGACTTATCCATCAAGGGCCTTTGAAATGTATTCGTTGTAACACGGCCCTGGACATCGAAGAACAGACACGGGCCGACTTGAAAGCGACATTCAATCGTATGGTCGTTCGGCATCTGCTCAGGTTCGGTCTGTCTGTTTTCCTGGTCCCGCTCTGCGTGTTACTTAAGTTTTTTTATGGGGCGGGGCTCCTCAGTTTTTCGATAGTGTTGTTTGGTTTTTTTATGTATCTATTCATAAAGTCAAATGAGAAGAACGAACCTGAAGTTTATGTGTGTCTAAAAAAACTTAAGCAACCGGAGACAAAGCGTCGGTATCGACGGCAGTGGCGGCTTTAAACGATTGTTTTGGACCGCGCTTGTATCGATTGAATAATTGCAGGAGCCTGCCTCGCGATCTCTTGATCGTCAAAAGATCGCCACGCAGTCTCGCTCCTACAGGTTCGGCGTATGTTCCTTCACGACGAACAACTAATCTCCAAATGCTTGCCCCATTCCGGTGGCCGTTCGGCATAGCTTTCCATCCCCGGCTGCTCAGTAAACGGTTGGGTCAGTACTTGGTGCAACCGCCGAACCTCGGTGTAATCCCCGGCCTCTGCCGCATCAATGGCCTTTTGCGCCAAATAGTTGCGCAGGAGGTACAGCGGGTTGACCGCGTGCATGCGTTCGCGACGCTGGCTTTGATCGCTCTCGCCTTCGCGCGCCACTCGGGCAATGTATTGACTCGACCAGTCGTCAAAGCCCTTGAGGTCGACAAACTCGTCGCGCAGCCGAGCGAGCGCTTGCTCTGCCGGTTGGTCGCCCAGGCGGCGAAAGAACAAGGTGTAGTCGATGGCGCTTCCCTGCATGCGTTGCAGCAGGTCTTCGATCAGTTTTTGATCACCTTCTTCGGCCGTGGTCAGGCCCAGGCGACGGCGCATCAGGTCCATGTAGTGCGCCTGGTACAGCGGCAAGAACAACCCCAAGGTCTCGCGAAGGGCTTCGACGCTGATAAACGGTGTCAGGGCCTGGGCCAGTGCGCTGAGGTTCCACTGACCAATGGGCACTTGGTTGCTGAAGGAGTAGCGGCCTTCGTGGTCGGAGTGGTTGCAGATGAAGTGGGCGTCGAAGTCGTCGAGAAAGGCGAACGGGCCAAAGTCGAAGGTGATGCCCAGAATCGACATGTTGTCGGTGTTCATCACGCCATGGCAAAAGCCGTACGCCTGCCATTTGGCGATCAGTTCTGCGTTGCGCTCAACGATTTCGCGGAACATTGCCAGGTATGGCTCGGGTTGTTCCAGGCAGTGCGGGTAGTGCAGGGCCAGTACGTGTTCGCCCAGTTGCTTTTGCTGCTCCGGGCGCTTGGTGTAGTAGAAGTATTCAAAGTGCCCAAAACGGATATGGCTATGCGCCAGGCGCAGCACCATGGCGCCGCGTTCCTGTTTTTCGCGCCACACCGGGGTGTCGGAGCCGATCACGCACAGGGCGCGGCTGCTGGGGATGCCCAGTGCATGCAGGGCTTCGCTGGCCAGGAACTCGCGGATGGATGAGCGCAGCACGGCGCGGCCATCGCCCATGCGCGAGTAGGGCGTCATGCCGGCGCCTTTAAGGTGTAAGTCCCAATGCTCACCCGCTTGGTTGTAAACCTCGCCCAGCAACAAGCCACGACCGTCCCCCAGTTGTGGGTTGTAAGAGCCGAACTGGTGGCCGGAATAGACCATGGCGCGAGGCTCGGCGTCGGCCCACAAGGTGTGGCCGCCGAACAGTTTGGCAAATACCGGGTCGTGCGCCACAGCGGGGTCGAGGTCGAGCAGGGCCATTGCAGCATCGCTGGCGACCACCAGTCGTGGTGCGTCGAGAGGGTCGGGCAACACGTGGGTTGAGAACGCGTCACCCAGTCGGGCAAAGCGGTTGTCGAAGGTCAGTTCGTCGAGGGCTTTCAATGGCCGTCTCCAGCAAAAAGTGTGTGGGCCGCCAACCTGTAGCCGCTGGCGCAGGCTGCGATAAGGGCCGTAGGACCTTCGCCTTTAGCGGGGCCGCTACGCAGCCCATCGCAGCCTGTGGCAGCGGCACCAGATTTTCTAGTCGGTTTTGCCTGGTTGGGGCTTTTGCGCAGGCGTCGGCAGGTCAACGGGTACCAGCTTGTATTCCTGGTTAGAGGTGTTCTTGAGGTACACCTCCATCTGCTGGAACGAGATGTTGATGTGGTGGTTCTTGAACTCGCGGTTGATAAAGCGGTTCACTTCGTCGACCACCGGGTTACGGTCGCCCAAGTCTCGTACGTGCATGCGCAGTTCGTGGTCCAGGGTGCTTGCGCCGAAGCTGAGGAAGTACACATGCGGCTCGGGGTCTTTGAGCACGCGTGGGTTTTCTTGCGCGGCTTTGAGCAGCAACTGCTTGACCAGGTCCAGGTCGGAGCCGTAGTCGACGCCCAGTTTGAGGGTTACACGGGTAATGGTGTCGGTCAGCGACCAGTTGATCAGTTGCCCGGTGATGAAGGTTTTGTTGGGGACAATGATGTCTTTGCGGTCGAAGTCGGTGATGGTGGTCGCACGGATGCGGATCTTGCTCACGGTGCCCGACAGGTTACCGATGGTGATGGTGTCGCCAATCCGTACCGGACGTTCGAACAGGATCATGATGCCGGAGATAAAGTTAGCGAAGATTTCCTGCATCCCGAAGCCCAGGCCCACCGACAGTGCGGCTACCAGCCACTGCAACTTGTCCCAGCTCACGCCCAGCGTCGAGAGGGTGGAGACAAAGCCAACGCCGATGATCACGTAGGTCAGTAAGGTGGTGGTGGCGTAGGCGCTGCCCTGGCCCAGGTCGAGCCGTGACAACACCAGCACCTCAAGCAGACCGGGCAGGTTGCGCGCCAGCGCAATACTGATGACGATGATGACCAGTGCGCCGATCACGTCGCCTATGCTGATCGGCACCATGCTCATGTTGGCGCCGGTGCCGCTGGTGTATTCGTACAGGGTGATGTTGTCGAGGTAGGAGAATACCGAGATCAAGTCGGCCCATACCCAATACAGCACCCCGATAAAGGCCGCTAGCAAGGCCAGGCGAATCAGGCGCAGCGACTGCTGGTTGACCTGTTCGATGTCCAGTGTCGGCTCTTCAATGATGGCGTCGTTGCCTTCACCTGCTTCCTTGGCGGCCTGGCGTTTGGCCAGTGCGCGAGCATAGGCAAGACGCCGTGCCGCCACCGCGAGGCCGCGCACAAAGGCTGCTTCAACCACCATCCATAGCATCAGCAGGTAAAGGGTGTTGATTAAGCGGTCGCTGAGTTTGAGTGCGGTGTAGTAATAGCCGAAACACACCGCCACAAACAGCGCCAGGGGTAGCAGGGCGAATGCGAAGCCGAGCAGTTTGCGCACGCGGTGGGCTTTTTTCTCGGTTTGGTCGTTGAGCAGCAGGCGACACAGCAGCCAGGCCATGGCGGCATAACAGGTCAGCACCACGAGGATGCCCATTACGTCGTCTGCCAGTGCCGCGGGTTGTTGCTCGGCGAAGGCGACCACGGCCACCAGTGCCAGGACCACTAAGCCCAGTTTTCGAATCCAGTTCTGCAGGAATTCGACCAGTGGTTTTTCCCAGCGGAAATGCAGTTCAGCCACGCCGCCCGGCGCCAGAATCCGGTAGGCGGTGTAGAACACCAGCCAGGCTTCGGCTATTTGCACCAGTGCTGCCCCGGTGTTGGCGTTCATGCCTCGGGCATCGGTTTGCAAGGCATACCCGCACAGGGCCAGCGCCAATGACACCGGCATGGCCAGCAAGATGTTGATCAGAATCGCCAGCGGCGTGTGCCATTGGCTGTCGCGCTTGAAGTGACCAATGTCCTGATGGATTTTGTTCAACTTGCCGTACAGGTACTTGCGCTTCCACAGCAGGGCTACCACCACCAGCACAAACGGCAAAAACAACAGCGGCCGTTGGATCAGCCCTTCTGCCAGCTCAGTGACGCTGGAACCCCACGGTAGGGTGACGATTTGTTGCATGAGGTGGCGCGGAGCGGTTTCCAGCCATTCGTAGTCCAGCGGTTTGTTGCTCGGAATCCAGAACATCTGCTCGTCCAGCGTCGCGCGCAGGTTTTGGGCGGTGCTGAGCAGTTGCTTTTGGTTCAGTTGCAGGGTGATTGATTCGTTGAGCAGTGAACTTAACTCACGGTTCAGACGATCCAGCAGGTCGCTGCGGGTGTTGACCAGTTCAAGTAGGGTTTTACGCAGTTGCGGCGTAACTTGATCGGGCGGCTGGGTGGCCAGCAGGTTGTCAACGTAGGTGGTCGGGTTGCTGATCTGTTCGCGCTGTTGGTTAATCTCAAACTGATACAGGCGAATATCAGCGATTTCATCCGCCAGGTTCTTGTCCATCTTTTGCAGGCGCGGCAGCGCTTGCTTCTGCTGATAGAGAATTTTGGACAGCAGCAAACTGCCCCGCAGGACGCTGATTTGTTCATCCAGCGCCTGATCGCTCTGGGTGACGTTGTCCAGTTGCTGCTTGGTTTCGAGGTTTTGCTGGGTGACTTCGTTGAGGCGGTCGGTGCTGCGCAACAAGTAGTCGGAGAGCTTGAGGTTGATCGCGCTTTCGGTCGCCAGCAGGCTGCTGCTGCCTGACTTTTGCGCCTCGATTGATTGTTCTGTCACGGTCTGCTGAGACTGGGCCAGACGCTTTTTGTTGATCAGGGTTTGCAGCTCTTGGATTTCCTGATCCTGGCGCGTGGTTTTTTCCAGCAGCAGATCGTGCTGGCTGCCGCTCAGGTCTTGCAGCTGGCTGTTGCCGGCCAGTTCCTGACGTCGCAGGGCAATCAGCGCGGTAAGCGCGGCGGCTTCGGCATTGAGCTGGTTACGCTGGTCAGAAGTCAGCAGCTTGCCATTGTCGCGGCCCACCTTAAGGGTGTTGTTGATCTGCTGGATACGCGTTTGGCTGTTGCTGATCTCGGCCTGCGCCCGCTCGGGTCGGGTCTGGGCGGCAATGCTCTGGCTGTTGGCGCTGGCCAGGGCCTTTTGCAGTTCGCCTTGTTCGGTGGTGCGCTCGGCTAGCATTTGTTCCAGTTGCGACACTGACAGGCTGGCGTAGCGCTGCTCCACAGGCACTGCTTTGCTGGCCTTGAGGTGTGCCAGTTCGCGCTGGTTATCCGCCGTTTGGCGTGGCGCGTTGTTGAGCTGGGCTTTAACTTCGCTCAGGCGCTGCTCGTAATCGGCTTTGTTGGCCAACAGGGTCAAGGTCTGTTCCAGCACTGCCTGCAAGGCTTTTTGGTCGGCGTCGGGCAGTTTGCGATCAGCGATTTTATCGAGGCTTTGCTGGACCGCCTCAGCGGTGGGCGGATCAGCCGCCTGTACCATGCAAGTGCAAAGGCTTAGGCCAAGCAGGACTGTTGCGAAGAACGTGCGCAGAGTGGGCATAGATTCCGGTCAAGCAAAGGGTCAGAAAGGGTGAGTTTAGAGGAACAACCCAGGGCCGGGGGCACTTCCTTCGGGGAATCTGACGCCCACTTTGCCTATCTTGTTCCCGTCCATCACGGCCACGGTCCAAATAGTGTTGTTCCACTCCACCTGGTCGCCAACCACGGGCGCGCCACCTACTTTCTGCGCAATAAAGCTGCTCAGTGGCATGTTTGGATCAATGCCATCGAGCTTCAGACCGTACAGGGCTGATACTGCCCCCAGTTGAGCGTCGCCTTCGAGTACAAAGTCGCCGAAGAAACGCAGGTCCAGCCCGCGGGTGGGTGGCTGGCTGAACAGTTTGCCGAGGGCCGGCAAGTTGTGTTCGTGACCGATCACGCACAGCAAGTCGCCAATTTCGAGGGTAGTGCTGCCCGACGGATGGAGCAGTTTCTGGTCGCGGAACAAGGCCGCGATGCGCGTACCTTCGGGCATTTTTAGTTCACGCAAGGCTGCACCGATGCACCAGTTTTGTGCGTCCAGGCGATAAACGAATAACTCCCACTCACTGGTGGCGTGCACTTCCAGGGCTGCACGCGAGATGGGCGCGAGGTCTGGCGGTACGGTGACCTTGAGCAACTTGGCGACCCAAGGCAGGCTGGTGCCTTGCACCAAAAGGGACACCAGCACGATAAAGAACGCGAGATTGAAGTACAGCTGTGCGTTCGGCAAGCCGGCCATCAGCGGGAACACCGCCAAGATAATGGGGACCGCGCCGCGCAGGCCAACCCACGCAATAAACGCTTTTTCGCGCCCGTGGAAAGCCTTGAAGGGCAGCAGGCCAATCATCACGGACAGTGGGCGGGCGAACAGAATCATCCACAGGGCCAAGACCAGCGCAGGTACCGCGATGGGCAGCAAGTCGTGGGGGGTGACCAGTAAGCCCAGCACCAGGAACATGCCGATCTGTGCCAGCCACGCCATGCCGTCGAGCATATGCAAAATGCCGTGACGGCTGCGGATCGGGCTGTTGCCGATTACCAGGCCGCACAGGTAAACGGCCAGGAAGCCGCTGCCGTGAAGAGCGTTGGTCAGGGCGAAAACCACCAGGCCACCGGCAATTACCAGAATTGGATACAGTCCGTTTGCCAGATTGATCCGGTTAACCATTTGCAGCATCAGCCAGCCGCCGGCCAGGCCTACTACGGCACCGATGCCGAACTCGCGCAGCAGATCGAGGAGCAAGCTTGCATGCAGGCCGGTTTCACCGCTGGCGAGCATATCGATCAACGTCACGGTGAGAAACACCGCCATCGGGTCGTTGCTGCCCGATTCGATTTCGAGGCTGGCGGACACCCGCTCGTTCAAGCCTTTGCCGCCCAGCAGCGAGAACACCGCAGCGGCATCGGTTGAGCCGACAATGGCGCCGATCAACAGGCCCTGAATCAGATTGAGGTTAAACAGCCATGCGGCCATCAGGCCGGTCAATCCGGTGGTGATCATTACCCCGACCGTGGCCAGCGACAGCGCTGGCCATAATGCCACCCGGAAACTGGAGACCCGCGTGCGCAAGCCGCCGTCGAGCAATATCACGGCCAGGGCAAGGTTGCCGACCAGATAAGCGGTGGGGTAGTTATCGAAAATAATCCCGCCGCCATCCACGCCCGCCGCCATGCCTACGGCCAGGATGATCACCAGAATCGGAATGCCCAGGCGAGAAGAGAGGGAACTGACCAGAATACTTGCGCCTACCAGCAACGCGCCGATCAAGAACAGGCTGTTGATGGTCGTTGCATTCAAAGGCCGTACTCCAGAAAACTTAAAAGACAGGGCGCAACCATGCAGGCTGCGTGCCAGCGATTCTAACCTGCGGTATTAGCGAGCTGTCAAAAAGCTTTTAGTGCCGTAGCTGTCGCCTCGTGCGGCATCAGCGTCTAGTAAATTGGCTTTTTCTTACGAGGTTAAGGGAACAGACCTGCATTTTTTTGTTGGGCTAATTGTGTCTACTCCTGGCTCTGCTTATGTATGGACGAGTCATGAAGCCTATTACTGCGACTGACCTGAGCCCCGGCGCCCTCTACACCGTGGCGATCCGTAAATTTTTGATGCTTTACCTGCTGACTGGCGGCGGGTACTTGTTTTATTGGTCCTACCGTAATTGGGCCGCTTATAAAAATGCGACCGGTGCCGTCATCACGCCTGTGATGCGTGGGCTGCTTTGGCCTTTTTTCATTTTGGAGCTGTTTGACAAAGTCCAAACCGGTCTGGACATGAGGCGTGAGCCTTGTCAGTGGCATCTCGAGACCAGAGCCTTATTGATTATGTTGTTGGTGATGTTCTCTGTGCTGCTGTTTACGTTCTTTGGCCAGCCATCGGAAATCCCTTTTGTTTATGCCGTGGATGCCGTCTTGACCGTCGGTACGGGCTGTTTGTTTCTCGGAGCCCAACGCGCTATCAATCAGCTGGGAAGTGATCCACATGGCTGCGGTAACAGTAGAGTCAGTTGGGTGAACATGGGGTGGATGAGTGCCGGGGTATTGGCTTTGGTGCTTGTGAAATATCGGGTGTTTATGGGCTGTGCCGGATGAGGGGTCGATAAGACCTAAAGATAACGCTCGTTCGTACACGGTTTAAATGAGTTGTCCGCGAAGTTCGGATGTTTAAATTTAATCCGCTGTCGGGGTGGCATGTGCTGTCTTCCAATATAAATAATGATGTGTGTGCCCCAGATGAAGTGATTCCGGCGGCTCATGAACACACTTTTTTTGTGATCTCGATAAAAAAGTTCCTGGTGTTGTATTTCATGACAATGGGCCTGTATTTGTATGTCTGGCTGTTTGAGCATTGGAAGCAGTATCGAAAGGCCACTGGCGTAAAGGTTTGGGTGGGGCCACGCACATTGCTGGGCGTTATCATGATTTTTTCACTGTTCGCGAAAGTTGATAAGGCGCTGTGCGAGTCTGGGCGCATTTATGTGTGGTACCCCACCGTGCGTGCCGTTTTGATTTTTACGCTAGGGTCTGTTGCCGCTTACTTTGCGCTCGTGCTGGACAGTGCGGTGCTGAGTGGATGGCTTGCAGTGGCCAACATGCTGCTGTTAGCCGTGATGGGCGGGTTATTGATAGGGGCACAGCGGGCTGTCAATTTTTTAGAAAAAGACCCCACAGGGCAAAGCAATTCAGCCTTTTCGCTCACCAACGTCGTATGGATTGTTTTGGGGGCACTTGTATGGTTGCTATGGTTTTTAGGCGTGTGCCTGTTGCTTGCGCAATAGGCTTGAATCCTTCGGCCAGTTTTTTTTAATAAGCATGACCGTTTTTTAACCCACAAAAAAACCGGGCACCCTCACAGGAGCCCGGTTTTTGTGTTTCGGCTAAACCATCAGCCAATCGTCATCAGACTGGCGTTACCGCCAGCAGCCGCAGTGTTGACGCTCAATGCGCGCTCGATCACCAGACGTTCCAGAGCAATATTGGTTTCGCCCTGTGACAGGCCTTGTACACCCACAATGGCGCCTGCGCGTTTGGCCACTTGCTGGCACACACTGCGCAGTTGGTCGCTGTCGCCGTGGTGCAGGACGGCGTCGAAGATCACATCGTCTTTGGTCCAGTCAGCCACCAGCTTGATGCGTGCCTGAACGTCTTTTGGCAGGCGAGCAAACAGGGCTTTGGCCAGTTCGCTGTCTGGCAGTACCGCCGAGCTGCCCACGGCCAGTACGGCAGCCAGTTGGGTCAGCAGGTCGCTTTCAGTGTCCGCCAGGCACAGCACGTGTTCGCGCGGCAGGATGGCGTAGCTGTTGCGCTCGCCTGTCGGGCCGTTCAGCAGACGGGTTATGCCGCTTTGCGAGTGGGCAGCGAATTCGTTGCACAGCTCGGCCAGCGCCGCTTGCTGGTTGCTTTGCGCCCAGGCTTGCAGAGCCTTGAGCGGTGCGCTCAGGGCTTCGCGGGCTTGGGTGTCTGGCACGCTGATGGCGTCGACTTTGGCGAACGACTGCTCGATGGCATCGCTTGGTCGGGTCGACAGCAGGCGGAACAGGTACAGCGGGCCACCGGCTTTCGGGCCTGTGCCCGACAAACCTTCGCCCCCGAACGGCTGTACACCAACCACGGCACCGACGATGTTGCGGTTGACGTAAACGTTACCGGCGTTGACGGTGTTCACCACTTTGGCGATGGTTTCGTCAATGCGGGTATGAACGCCCAGCGTCAGGCCGTAACCCGAGGCATTGATCTGTGCGATCAACTGGTCGATGTCTTTACGCTTGTAGCGCACCACGTGCAGCACTGGGCCGAAGATTTCACGCTCCAGCTCGCTGAAGCTTTCCAGTTCAATCAGGGTCGGCATGACGAAGGTGCCACGCTTGCATTCGTCAATGTCGGCAATCGCCATTTGATAAACGCTGCGGCCTTTGTCGCGCATGCCCTGGATGTGCTGCTCGATCCCGGCCTTGGCTTCGGCGTCAATCACCGGACCAATGTCTACGCTCAGACGTTCAGGGTTGCCCATGCGCGATTCGGCCATGGCACCTTTGAGCATTTCGATGACGCGGTCTGCCGAATCTTCCTGCAGGCAGAGTACGCGCAGTGCCGAGCAACGCTGGCCTGCACTGTCGAAGGCCGAAGACACCACGTCGATGACCACTTGTTCGGTCAGGGCCGAGGAGTCGACGATCATCGCGTTTTGGCCGCCTGTTTCGGCGATCAGCGGGATTGGACGGCCTTGGGCGTCCAGGCGTCCGGCGATGTTGCGTTGCAGCAGGCGAGCGACTTCGGTGGAGCCCGTGAACATCACGCCTTTGACCCGATCGTCGCCGACCAGACGTGCGCCCACGGTTTCGCCGCGTCCCGGCAGCAATTGCAGCACGCCTTCCGGGATACCGGCTTCCAGCAGGATGCGCACGGCTTGTGCGGCGACCAGCGGGGTTTGTTCAGCCGGTTTGGCCAGTACCGGGTTGCCGGCGGCCAGCGCGGCAGCGACTTGACCGCTGAAAATCGCCAGCGGGAAGTTCCATGGGCTGATGCAGACCACCGGGCCCAGTGGGCGGTGGGCATCGTTGGTCAGGTCGTTGCGTGCCTGCACCGCGTAGTAACGCAGGAAGTCTACGGCCTCGCGCACTTCAGCGATGGCGTTGGCGAAGGTCTTGCCTGCTTCGCGAGCCAGCAGGCCCATCAGTGGCTGGATCTCGGCTTCCATCAGGTCAGCCGCGCGCTCTAGAATGGCGGCCCGCTCGGCGGGCGGAGTGGCCTGCCAGATCGGTGCGACGTTCAGCGCGCACTGAATGGCGTTATCGGCATCTTCAACAGTGGCTTCTTGCACATAACCCACCACGTCGCGCAGATCGGCCGGGTTGAGCACGGCAGCCGGGACTTGGGTGCTGGACGCGCACCCTAGCATCGGCGCAGCCTTCCAGTCGTTGTGAGCAGTGGCCAGCAGGGCGCAGGACAATGACGCCAGACGGTGTTCGTTGGCCATGTCGATGCCGCTGGAGTTGGCGCGTTCGCTGCCATATAGATCGCGTGGCAATGGGATGCGCGGGTGCGGCAAGCCGAAGCCGCCTTCGGCCGTCGCCATCTGCTCGATCTGGCTCACAGGGTCGGCCACCAACTGGTGGATCGAGATCGTGTGGTCAGCGATGCGGTTCACAAACGAGGTGTTCGCGCCGTTTTCCAGCAGGCGACGTACCAGATAAGCCAGCAGTGTTTCATGAGTGCCGACCGGGGCGTACACGCGGCACGGACGGTTCAGCTTGCCCTCGGAAATCTTGCCCACAACTTGCTCGTACAGAGGTTCGCCCATGCCGTGCAGGCACTGGAACTCGTACTGGCCAGGGTAGTAGTTCTGACCGGCGAGGTGGTAGATGGCCGACAAGGTATGGGCGTTGTGCGTGGCGAACTGCGGGTAGATTGCTTCTGGCACGGCCAGCAGCTTTTTCGCGCAAGCAATGTATGAAACATCGGTGTACACCTTGCGGGTGTAGACCGGGTAGCCTTCCAGGCCTTCAACTTGGGCGCGCTTGATTTCGCTGTCCCAGTACGCGCCTTTCACCAGGCGGATCATCAGGCGGTGGCGGCTGCGACGGGCCAGATCGATCACGTAGTCGATCACGTACGGGCAACGCTTCTGGTACGCCTGAATCACGAAACCGATGCCGTTCCAGCCGCTCAGTTGCGGCTCGAAGCACAGACGCTCCAACAGGTCGAGCGACAGCTCAAGGCGGTCGGCTTCTTCGGCGTCGATGTTGAGGCCGATGTCATATTTCTTGGCCAGCAAGGTCAGCGACAGCAGGCGCGGGTACAGTTCGTCCATCACGCGCTCGTACTGGGCGCGGCTGTAACGCGGGTGCAAGGCCGACAGCTTGATCGAAATGCCCGGACCTTCATAAATCCCGCGACCGTTGGAAGCTTTGCCGATCGAGTGGATAGCTTGCTCGTACGAGGCCAGGTACTTCTGCGCGTCATGTTCGGTCAGTGCGGCTTCACCGAGCATGTCGTAGGAATAGCGGAAGCCCTTGGCTTCAAAGCGCGTGGCGTTGGCCAAGGCTTCGGCGATGGTTTCGCCGGTTACAAATTGCTCGCCCATCAGGCGCATGGCCATGTCGACGCCCTTGCGGATCATCGGCTCGCCGCTTTTGCCGATGATGCGGCTCAGGGAGGAGGTCAGACCGGCTTCGTTGTGCGTGGACACCAGCTTGCCGGTTAGCAACAGGCCCCACGTCGCAGCGTTTACGAACAGCGACGGGCTGTTGCCCAAATGCGGGTGCCAGTTGCCGGTGCTGATCTTGTCGCGGATCAGCGCGTCGCGGGTGCCTTTGTCCGGGATGCGCAGCAGTGCTTCGGCCAGGCACATCAGTGCCACGCCTTCCTGAGATGACAGGGAAAATTCTTGCAGCAGGCCTTGAACGATGCCTGCGCGGCCGCCGGCGCTCTTCTGATTGCGCAGTTTTTCGGCAATCGAAGCGGCCAGGGTTTGAGTGGCTTCGGCCATCGGGGCAGGCAGACGTGCTTGCTCCAGCAGCATCGGCACCACTTCAGGTTCCGGACGGCGGTAAGCCGAAGTGATCGCGGCACGCAGTACCGACTGCGGCAGGATGCTTTCAGCAAATTCCAGGAAGCACTGATGAGCGTGATCGGTATTTGCATCGTCGGCGTCATCGCTGGTGCTACCAGTGATGCCGCTCAACTCGGTCAGGGTTGCACCACCCTCGAGTTTTTCCAGGTAATTGAAGATTGCCTGCTTGATCAGCCAGTGTGGCGTGCGATCAATCGAGGTCGCGGCGGCCTTGAGGCGTTCGCGGGTTGGGTCATCAAGTTTGACCCCAAGGGTGGTGGTAGCCATATTTTTATCCTCATGGGTGCCACATGTGCGCGGCAGCAGCTGACGGCAAGATTAGCTCCGCGCAATGAGAGGTGCAACCTAGTGCAACCCGTTTTTTTGCGAATTGATCGACGCTTCGTCAGGATTTCTCCTGCGGGTGCAAATGAATGCGCTGGCTTGGTGCTTTTTAGTGAGTCTTGCTTTGTTTTTGCTCCGAAAAAGAGCAAAAACCGTTGATTAAGACGAAAAGGCGACAAGGTGCAACTGGTGTGACAGAAATTGGTTGCACCTTATTTGCTTTGTTGCATAGCATTCGCGGCTAAGGTGCAACCGCCTAAACAACAGGTTGATCTGCTGGTGTATTTCCTGGGGAAACATCAGTCATAAATGCGCGGGCAGGTAAATCGTCTCAGACAGGACGTTTGTGAGCGTACGGCCAGACCGCCGCTAAACATAAAAACAATGCCAGGGCTTAATGCAATGAGTGTAAGTAACCCAACGCTGATCACGTTCGTGATCTATATCGCGGCAATGGTGCTGATCGGTCTTATGGCCTATCGCTCCACCAATAACCTTTCTGACTATATTCTCGGTGGTCGCAGCCTGGGCAGCGTGGTAACCGCTTTGTCCGCCGGCGCATCCGACATGAGCGGCTGGTTGTTGATGGGCTTGCCGGGGGCAATCTATATGTCCGGTTTGTCGGAAAGCTGGATTGCCATCGGGCTGGTGGCCGGTGCCTACCTGAACTGGCTGTTTGTGGCGGGGCGCCTGCGGGTGCAGACCGAGCACAACGGCGATGCGCTGACCCTGCCGGATTACTTCTCCAGCCGTTTTGAAGACAAAAGCGGGCTGCTGCGGATCATCTCGGCGATCGTCATTCTGGTGTTCTTCACCATCTACTGTGCCTCTGGCATCGTTGCCGGTGCTCGCTTGTTTGAAAGCACCTTTGGTATGTCGTACGAATCGGCGCTGTGGGCAGGCGCTGCGGCGACCATCGCTTACACCTTTATCGGCGGTTTCCTGGCGGTGAGCTGGACGGACACCGTTCAAGCTACCTTGATGATTTTCGCGTTGATCCTCACGCCGATCATCGTGCTGCTGGCCACCGGTGGCGTTGACACCACCTTCCTGGCCATCGAAGCCAAGGACCCAAGCAACTTCGACATGCTCAAAGGCACCTCCTTCATCGGCATCATTTCGCTGATGGGCTGGGGCTTGGGCTACTTTGGCCAGCCACACATTCTGGCGCGCTTCATGGCTGCCGATTCGGTGAAGTCGATTGCCAAGGCGCGTCGTATCTCCATGACGTGGATGATCCTGTGCCTGGCCGGTACGGTCGCTGTGGGCTTCTTCGGTATCGCTTATTTCTCGGCACACCCGGAAGTGGCAGGTCCGGTAACTGAAAACCCTGAGCGTGTGTTCATCGAACTGGCCAAGTTGCTGTTCAATCCATGGGTTGCCGGTGTATTGCTGTCGGCCATTCTGGCGGCCGTGATGAGCACCTTGAGCTGCCAGTTGCTGGTGTGCTCCAGCGCCCTGACCGAAGACTTCTACAAATCCTTCCTGCGCAAAAATGCATCCCAGGTCGAATTGGTATGGGTCGGTCGCGCCATGGTGCTGGTAGTTGCGCTGATTGCTATCGCGCTGGCGGCCAACCCCGATAACCGTGTGCTGGGCTTGGTGAGCTACGCCTGGGCAGGTTTCGGCGCTGCGTTCGGTCCTGTGGTACTGATCTCGGTCATGTGGAAAGGCATGACCCGCAATGGCGCATTGGCCGGTATTCTGGTCGGCGCTGTGACCGTGATCGTCTGGAAGCACTTCAACCTGTTGGGGTTGTACGAAATCATTCCGGGCTTCATCTTCGCCAGCATCGCCATTCTAGTGGTCAGCAGCATGGGTCAAGGCCCAAGCAAGAAGATGATCGAGCGTTTCGACGCTGCCGAGAAAGACTTCAAGCTGAATCACTGAGTGTCTTGAGCCACGGCTCAATCAAACCGTGATGAAAAACGGCCCGTCTCCTTTGGAGGCGGGCCGTTTTTATTGGTGGGCAACTTGAAAAGAGCAGCATGAGTCGGATTGTTTAACCGTTTAAAACTGATGTTTCTCATTTGTTGTGCGGGTTCTTCTGAAGCGTTAATGGCCTGCCGAAGACGTATTAGCCTTGGTTGAGTGCTCGGTTTTGAGCGCATTAACCAAGGAAAGTTAAAATGCGAAAAAAGATATTCCTCGGAAATATTTCCCCTCGTGACCTGCCGTTTTCGCTGCAAAGCGGTTATGTGTGGACCATCTCTTTGTATGCACTCACCCCGGGAGGCACCGAACGGCTGTTGCTTGAAACGCGTGGTTATTACGCCATTCCGACGCCTTGGACATTTGCCTTTCATCTGGATGAAGACGAATGGAAGAGTCCGGTTGATGTCTGCCGATTCCATGTGCAAGTGCTCGACAAGCAGGTACTGATTGCCGAAGCCAGCGAGAAATTCTCCATTGACTGGATGGATACGGCGACGAGCGTACATAACCTGGTGCTTGAGCCTCGGGCGATTTGATCAAAACACCGCTTGGCGCGGAGCGAGGCTTTACCCCTGACGTTATTCGCTGCACAAGGTAAACTTCGCCCCCTGCGCAGGAGCAACCATGAACTATCGTCACGCCTTCCACGCCGGCAACCACGCCGACGTTCTCAAACATATCGTCTTGACCCGCCTCATTGCCTTGATGTCGCGCAAAGAGCAGCCATTTGCTTACCTCGATACCCATGCCGGGATTGGTTTGTACGACCTTCAAGGCGATCAAGCCAATCGCACGGGCGAGTACCTGGAAGGCATCGCGCGGTTGTGGGGTCAAAAAGACCTGCCTGCGATGACGGCGGACTACATGCAAGTGCTGCACAAGATGAACCCGGATGGCCAGTTGCGCTACTACCCAGGCTCGCCTGAACTGGCGCGGCGTCTGACCCGTTCGCAAGACCGCGTGTTGTTGAATGAAAAACACCCCGAAGACGGCGTGATGCTCAAAGACAACATGAAAGGTGATCGTCGGGTGGCGGTGCATTTGGGGGAGGGCTGGCACGTACCGCGGGCGCTGCTGCCCGTGGCCGAAAAACGTGGCTTGATGCTCATCGACCCGCCGTTTGAAAAGCTCGACGAGATGAAGCGCTGCGCCGAATCGTTGAAAGACGCCATCAGCCGCATGCGCCAGACCGTTGTTGCGATTTGGTACCCGATCAAAGACAAGCGTCAACTACGGCGTTTCTACCAAGACCTGGCAGGTTCTGGTGCGCCGAAATTGCTGCAAGTTGAATTGTTCGTGCACCCGCTGGACACTCCAAACAGCCTGAACGGCTCGGGCCTTGCCATTGCCAACCCGCCGTGGGGTCTGGAGGATGAACTGCGCGACCTGCTGCCATGGCTGGCCAAAAAACTGGGCCAAACCCAGGGTGGCTGGCAGATGGAATGGTTAATAGCTGAATAAGCCGTAGTCGCTGACGAGGTACGAAGGCTGCGATGGGCTGCATATGAAGGGCCTTGGGTCCTTTTCGCAGCCTTCTTGCCTCGTCAGCGACTACAGTCGATGCCTTTCATCAAATAGGGCAGGTCACGCCTGTGCCGCCGATGCCGCAGTAGCCCTGGGGGTTTTTCGCCAGGTACTGCTGGTGATATGCCTCAGCGAAATACACCGTCGGTGCCTCTTCGATTTCGGTGGTGATGGTGCCCAAACCTGCCTTGTTCAGTTCCGCCTGAAATACTTCAGCGCTGGCCTTGGCTGCTGCCAGCTGCTCTGGCGTTGTGCAGTAAATCACTGAACGGTACTGCGAGCCGATGTCGTTGCCCTGGCGCATGCCCTGGGTCGGGTTGTGCAGTTCCCAGAACATTTTCAGCAGGTCTTCGTATTTGACTTTGGCCTGGTCGTACACCACCAGTACCACTTCGGCATGACCCGTCAGGCCCGAGCAGACTTCTTCATAAGTCGGGTTGGGGGTAAAACCGCCAGCGTAACCCACGACCGTGCTGACCACGCCATCGCGCTGCCAGAATTTGCGCTCTGCGCCCCAGAAGCAGCCCAGGCCAAATATCGCAAAACCGACGTCGTCCACAAACGGGCCCAGCAGAGGGTTGCCGTTGACGAAGTGGGTTTGCGGGAGTTGCATCGGCGTTTCACGCCCCGGCAGGGCTTGTTCTGGAGTAGGTAGCACGTTTTTGTTCACCAGGATGTCCGAGCGCAAGACCATGTTTCGAGTCCTCTCAGTCAGGTAGTAGGAAGTTAGACCCTTAGTGTGCCCGAGTGTTGCAGCGCTGTCAGGTCAGCGGTCCGCGCGGATAGCGTTTGAGTTTTTGGTCCAGTTCGGCGCCCGGGATCGGCCGGTCGAACAGGTAGCCCTGGCCCACGTCGCAGCGGTGGCGGCGCAGGAAAGCCAGTTGAGCTGCGGTTTCGATACCTTCCGCCACCACTTTGAGCTTGAGGTTGTGGGCCATCGCGATCACCGCGGAGGTGATCTCCATGTCGTTCTGGTTGTCGGGGATGTCATTGATAAAGCTGCGGTCGATTTTGATGATGTCGATCGGGAATTTTTTCAAATAACTGAGTGAGGAATAACCCGTGCCAAAATCATCCATGGCCAAGGTCAGGCCCAGTTCTTTGAGTTGAACGAGTTGCAGGCGGGTGTCGTCGGTGGCTTCCAGCAACAGGCCTTCGGTCAGCTCAAGTTCCAGCAAAGCGGCGGTCAGTTGTTCTTCCTTGAGGATGCTGGCAATCGAGGCCACCAGGTCCGGGTCGGAAAACTGCTTGGGCGAAAGGTTGATCGCCACCTGTAAGTTACCGAACCCTGCCGCACTCAGTTGTTTGCTCATGCGGCAGGCCTGGCGCGCGACCCATTTGCCAATGGGGATGATCAGCCCGGTTTCTTCGGCCACGCTGATGAACTGGTCGGGGCGGATCATGCCTTTTTCGGGGTGGTTCCAGCGCAGCAAGGCTTCCATCCCTAACAGTCGGCCGGTGCGCAAGCAGAGTTTGGGTTGGTAAAACACATCCAGTTCGTTTTGTGTGAGGGCCCGGCGCAGGTTGTTTTCGACGAACAGCTTGTAGCTGGCCTCGGCGTTCAAGGTTTCGGTGAACACTTGCACTTGGTGTTTGCCGTTGGCTTTGGCCTTGTGCAGTGCCAGGCCGGCATTGCGCATCAGGGTTTGCGGATCCAGCCCGTGCAACGGTGCGCAGGCAACGCCGACAGAGCCGGTGACGCTGATCAACTGGTTATCGACGAACATGGGCTTGTCGAGGGTCATGAGCAGTTGGCTGGCGGTCTGCTGGCCGACTTCAAGGTTGGTGTTGTCGAGCAGCACGGCGAATTCGTTACTGGCAAACCGCGCCAGGTTGTCCTCAGGGCTGAGGCTGTTGCGCAGGCGTCGGGCCAGGCTGATCAGCAGCTTGTCGCCTGTCTGATGGCCGAGGCTGTCGTTGATTCGCTTGAAGTTGTCGATGTCCACCAGCAGCAGGCAGACCTGGGTGGTGCTGTCGCGGGCGAAGCGCTCATCGAGGTTGCGAATAAAGGCCGGGCGATTGCCCAGGTTGGTCAGGTTGTCGGTGTACGCCAGGCGTTCGATGCGCTGTTGAGCCAGCTTGGACTTGGTGATGTCTTCGTAAATGCCGATGTAGTGGGTCAGTTCGCGATTGTCGCCGTAGACCTTGGAGATCGACATCTGGCCCCAGTAAGGCTCCAGGTTCTTGCGCCGGCTCTTGAATTCGCCCTGCCAGCTGTTGCCGTTGCTCAGGCTTGAGTGGGCATCGAACAGCAGATCGCTGAGGTTCTCCAAGGCGGGCAGCTCTGACAGTTTGTGGCCCTGGACTTCGTCGGAGCTGTACTGGGTGATGGCGGTAAAACTGGGGTTTACGTATTCGACCACGCCGTCGCAATTGACCAGCAGGAAGGCGTTGGCGCTTTGCTCGACCGCCCGCTGAAACAGGTGCAGGGCGTTGGTGGCGGTGCGCCGTTTGTGGTTGTTGATCACTTGGGCGAACTGGTCGGCCAGCTCCCCGGCAAAAGCGATTTCGTCGGCTTTCCACACCCGGGTCTTGCCGGTTTGTTCAAGGCACAACACACCGATCACCTGGCCATCAATGCGGATACTCGCATCGAGCATCGCATTGGCTTGGAGTTGATACAGACTGGCCGCGAGCTCACGTGTACGCGGGTCGCGATTGGCGTTCTGCGCATCGATAGAGCGGCTGGTGTGCAAGGCTTCGAGGTAGTCCGGGAAAATACTGACGTCGATGACTTGTTGCGTCACGTAAGCCTGGCTTTCGCGCTGATAAGCGGAAATAGGCACCAGCTGATGGCCTTCGAGGTTCCACAGGCTGGCGGCATCGATTTGGTAAATATCACAGGCGCTACGGGTGATTAGCTCGGCGGCTTCTTGCAGCGAGTTGTGCTGGCTGTACTTATGGCGCGCCAGACGCAGGATCAGGTCCTGCTGGGCGCGCACGCGTTCCAGGTGTTGCAGTTGTTCTTGCTGGGCGCGCTGGTTCAATTCCAGGGCGATGTGCAGTCGGCTGTTTTGGGTTTCGAGTTCGGCGACAGGTAGCGGCGGCGTGCTGCTGACTGGGCCTTCGAGCACCAAGAGGTAGCCGCGCAACAGATGGCGATTGTGTTGCTTGTAGGGCTCACCCACTTCCATCAGGTTCAGCGGCCCATGAGTCGAGTGCAAGGTGTAGTGCACGACGTAGTGGGGGCTGTTTCGCAGTTGCAACTCAATGGCGTCGTGCAAGCGATAGCGGGCCTTGGGTTCCATCAGGCTGGCGTAAGGTGAGCCGACCAGCGCGCACAACTCTGCCGCCGGGAAGCCAAAATGGCGCTCGCATCCAGGATCAAGGTAGAGCAAGGCCCAACTGGCTTCATTAAGCCGTTCGAAACGCAGCATCCCGAGCCGCGAGGGCACGGGTAACTGCGTCACGACCTCGGCTGCCATTCTCGGGGCAGCATCGGATTGGCTTTTCATTGAGGCACTCGCTTCACACATGCGGATGGCGTAAGGGCGCAAGCCCTGTTTCTGCGGTCTGCGGCAAGGTTGCATCATGCTTACAGCGCTGACAAGTGAACTTGACAGCGATAAAGCCATAGAAGGTTATCGGCAGCCCGGCAAGTTGCCACAGGCTGGCGTTCGCGGGTTTCAGTGGTATGACTGTTATTTAAGCTCAATCGTCACCGATTGGAGCAGTTGACCTTTTTTATTATGGAAATCGACTCTCAGGCAAAGCCCCTCAAGGGTCAGGCAAGCGAAATTATCCTCGCTGATAACGCGGCTGGTGAGCATTGGCCAATAGGTGTCGCTGCCCACGGTGGTCAAGGCTTTATCAAGGCTCAGGCTGGAGGATTTGGCATAGGGCAGCAGTTTGGAGTTGCACAGTGGCGAAGACACGATGTTATGCACAATGAACGTCGGGTCCTGGCTGTGGGTGAGTTGGCTTGTCAGAGAACCGTGGATGTCGCCGGACACAAAAATAACGTTTTTGATGGCGTGTTCGCGGATCCACTCCAGGATGCGGTTGCGCTGTGCCGAGAACGAAGTCCAACCATCGTGGTGATGCTTCTGGTCCAGTAGAAACAGCACGCTGCTGACGACGAACTTCACTTTGGCCGTGCTGTTTTTCAACCATTTCAGCAGTTCGTATTCCTGCTCATGGTCGATCATTTGTGTGTGGGTGTGCGTCCGTGTGCGTTGGGTGCGGCAGTCCATCACGAACCAGTCAGTGGCGGCGTCAGCAAACGAATACCAGTAGTGTTTCGGCGTGCGGTCTATACGCCCGTTGGGAAGCAGGCCGTGGATGGGGCTGTGGCTGGCTTGGTAGATTTCATAGGCGCGCATGGCGTTGTTGAAGAGGACGTCATCCCCGGTGGTTTTTTTGGCGGGCCAGTTGTCTTCGATCTCATGGTCATCAAGGATCATGTAGGTCGGTGTGTTCGCCATCAGGTTGCGGATGTGCGGTTGCGAGAACGCCGCGCGATATTTTTGAGTGATGGCGACATAGTTACGGTCGGGGGCAAAAAAGTTCATGTCATCGACATACACCTGGTCCCCCACCATCATTAGGCCATCTAGCGGGTTTGGGTGGCTCAGCGCATGAATGGCCCCAAAGATCTCGTCGCCCAGTTCCGGCGCTGACGGTACGCCTAAAGTAAGCCTCAGGTAGCGGCACGAGCCCACGGCATAGCGGTGTGTGCGCTTGGATTGGGTTGACGCTGTCTTGAAGGTGTAGAGCGTCGACGGCCATTGAAGGTCGATTTGCCTTGCCGTTTTGGAGGTAGAGGTCGTGAACCAGCCTGCCTGATATTCGTAGCGTGTATCGGGGGTCAGGTTATTTAACACCAGCGTGTCTGACATGTCGTACTCGGTGTTGAGTCTGGAGTAGACACCTTCGGACCACTGAGTTTCGCCGAGCTTGCGGTGACGGACCCCGGCAAATACCGGGGCTTCAGGGGCCGGTGCAGCGCGTAGAAAAATCCGCGTTTGCTCAGTGGTGGTGTAGCCAACAATTGGGCCAACCGTGGGTTGTTTCACATCGAAATCCTTTCGGGTGTGGGCGCGGTGTGTCACGCGCAAAATTGAGTCCTTTTATTAACCGTAGAAGTGCCTGAGAGAAGCACCCATTCCCCCATTCAGCGGTCGGTGTAGTACCGGGGAGGCGTGGGGTGTAGTCGCTGCCGAGGCACGAAGGCTGCGACTACGGTGCAGACATGCCAGGCAAAAAAAAGCCCCGCTTATTGGGCGGGGTTGAGGTACGAGCGTGGCGCTCGGAAAACAGTGCGCTATCCCGGCCTTCGGTGAGGAAGGCCGGGACGTGGCTTACAGCAGGATCGTGCGGATGTCGCCCAGCAACTGGCTCAGACGCTGGGTGAAGCGTGCAGCAGCGGCGCCGTTGATCACACGGTGATCGTAGGACAGCGACAGAGGCAGCATCAGTTTCGGCTGGAAGGCTTTGCCGTCCCAGACCGGCTGGATGGTTGCCTTGGAAACGCCAAGAATCGCCACTTCCGGTGCGTTGACGATCGGCGTGAAGCCGGTGCCGCCAATGTGGCCGAGACTGGAAATGGTGAAGCAAGCGCCTTGCATGTCGTCAGCGGTGAGCTTCTTGTCACGGGCTTTGGCAGCCAGTGCCGCCGCTTCAGCCGCCAGTTGCAGCAGGCTCTTCTGATCAACGTTCTTGATCACAGGGACCAGCAGGCCATCCGGGGTGTCTACGGCGAAGCCGATGTTGACGTACTTCTTGCGGATGATCGCTTTGCCGCTTGGCGCCAGCGAGCTGTTGAAGTCCGGCATTTCCTTGAGCAGGTGGGCGCAGGACTTGAGCAGCAGAGGCAATACGGTCAGTTTCACACCGGCTTTTTCTGCGACGGCTTTTTGCGCGACGCGGAAAGCTTCCAGCTCGGTGATGTCAGCCTGGTCGAACTGAGTCACGTGCGGGATGTTCAGCCAGCTGCGGTGCAGGCTCGACGCGCCGATTTGCATCAGGCGGGTCATGGCCACTTCTTCCACTTCACCGAAGCGGCTGAAGTCGACAGCAGGGATTGGCGGAATGCCAGCGCCACCGGTTGCAGCGCCGGCAGCCGGAGCTTCCTTGGCTTTCTGCAGAGCGGTTTTAACGTAAGCCTGTACGTCTTCTTTCAATACGCGACCGTGCGGGCCACTTGGGTTCACTGCGTTCAACTCAACGCCGAACTCACGGGCCAGTTGACGCACAGCAGGGCCGGCGTGAACTTTGGCGCCGCTTGGTGCAGGTGCGGCGGCCGGGGCAGGAGCAGCCTCGGCTTTGGCAGCTGGCGCAGGAGCAGCAGCGGCTGGGGTTTCAGCTTTGGCAGCAGGTGCTGGCGCAGCTTGGGCCGGTGCCGCAGGCGCAGCTGCGCCCGCCACTTTAAGCTTGAGGATGAAGTCGCCAGTGCCGACTTCGTCGTCCAGCTTGACCGAAATGCTTTCCACCACACCGGCGGCTGGCGATGGAATTTCCATGCTGGCCTTGTCGGATTCGAGGGTGATCAGCGATTGATCCGCTTCAACGGTGTCGCCAGCCTTGACCAGAATCTCGATGATTTTGGCTTTGCCCGACGAGCCGATGTCCGGGACATGAATGTCCTGGACCGTCGAGCTTGCAGGTGCAGCTGTCGGGGCCGCTGGGGCTTCGGCAGCTGGCGCGGCGGCTGGCTTTTCAGCCGCTGGCGCAGGGGCAGCGGCTGGCGCTTGAGGTGCCGCAGCGGCGCCTTCGGCTTCCAGTTCCAGCAACTCGTCGCCTTCTTTCAGGCGGTCGCCCAGCTTTACTTTCAGGCTTTTGACGATACCGGCTTTGGGAGCAGGGATTTCCATGCTCGCCTTGTCCGATTCCAGCGTCAGAATGCTCTGATCGGCTTCGATGCGGTCGCCGACTTTTACAAACAGTTCGATGACTTCGCCGTCACCGCTGCCGATGTCAGGTACTCGAATGAGTTCGCTCACAAAAATTCTCCTCAGCAGTCCAGTGGGTTGCGTTTTTCCGGGTTGATGCCGAACTTGACGATGGCTTCTGCCACCACCTTAGGTTCGATATCGCCACGGTCAGCCAGAGCTTCCAGGGCTGCCAACACCACGAAGTGACGGTCTACTTCAAAGAAGTGACGCAGTTTTTTGCGGCTGTCGCTGCGGCCGAAACCGTCAGTGCCCAGCACTTTGAATTCTTTGACCGGAACCCACTGGCGAATCTGCTCGGCGAACAGCTTCATGTAGTCGGTGGAGGCAATGACAGGACCTTTACGCCCAGTCAGGCACTCTTCGACGTAGCTCAGCTTAGGCTTCTGGCCTGGATGCATGCGGTTGCTGCGCTCAACGGCCAGGCCGTCGCGACGCAGTTCGTTGAAGCTGGTAACGCTCCATACGTCAGCACCGATGTTGAATTCTTCACGCAGGATCTTCGCGGCTTCACGCACTTCACGCAGGATGGTGCCGGAGCCCATCAGTTGCACGTGGTGAGCGGCTTCCTTGGTGTCTTCTTCAAGCAGGTACATCCCTTTGACGATGCCTTCCTCAACACCGGCCGGCATTGCTGGCTGCTGGTAAGACTCGTTCATCACGGTGATGTAGTAGAAGACGTCCTGTTGCTCTTCGGTCATCTTCTTCATGCCGTCCTGAATGATCACCGCCAGCTCATAGCCGTAGGTTGGATCGAAGGTGCGGCAGTTCGGGATGGTGCTCGCCAGGATGTGGCTGTGACCATCTTCGTGTTGCAGGCCTTCACCGTTGAGCGTCGTACGCCCGGCGGTGCCGCCAATTAGGAAACCACGGGTACGGCTGTCGCCAGCGGCCCACGCCAGGTCACCAATGCGCTGGAAGCCGAACATCGAGTAGAAGATGTAGAACGGCAGCATTGGCTGGTTGTGGTTGGAGTACGAAGTACCGGCCGCGATGAAGGAGCTCATGGCGCCTGCTTCGTTGATGCCTTCTTCGAGAATCTGGCCTTTTTTGTCTTCTTTGTAGAACATCACCTGGTCTTTATCGACTGGCTCGTAGAGCTGGCCGACGGAGGAGTAGATGCCCAACTGACGGAACATGCCTTCCATACCGAAGGTACGGGCTTCGTCCGGGATGATCGGAACGATGCGCTGGCCGATGTCCTTGTCCTTCACCAGCTGTGCCAGGATGCGCACAAATGCCATGGTGGTGGAAATTTCACGGTCGCCGGAGCCGTCAAGGATGGCCTTGAGGGTGTCCAGTGGCGGGGTCGGAATGCTCATGCTCTTGGCGCGACGCTGAGGCACGAAACCGCCCAGTGCAGTGCGGCGCTCGCTCAGGTAGCGGGCTTCAGCACTGCCTTCTTCTGGTTTGAAGAAGGGCAGGGATTCGATGTCTTCGTCTTTGACCGGGATGTCGAAACGATCACGGAACAACTTCAGGCTGTCGACATCGACTTTCTTGGTGTTGTGCGCTGTGTTTTTCGCTTCGCCAGCGCCGGTGCCATAACCTTTGATGGTTTTGGCCAGGATGACGGTTGGCTGGTCTTTGTGATTGACCGCTTCGTGGTACGCCGCGTAGACCTTGTACGGGTCGTGGCCGCCACGGTTGAGTTTCCAGATTTCGTCGTCGGACAGATCAGCAACCATCGCCTTGAGTTCTGGCGTGTTGAAGAAGTGTTCACGTACGAACGCGCCGTCTTTGGCTTTGTAGTTCTGGTACTCGCCGTCGATAACTTCGTCCATGCGGCGTTGCAGAATGCCGTCGACGTCTTTGGCCAGCAGTGG